>CAINDP010000107.1 GCA_903847405.1 uncultured Myxococcales bacterium
CTGGTCCGGGCGGGCCTGTCCGGCGCCACGATCACGATGGCCGCCCACCAGGGCCGAAACGCCCCGCGGCCCGAGGCGGCCATCGCGGCCCTGCAGCACCTGGCGGACGCCGGGCGGACCGTCGGCCGCCGCCTGTCCCTGACCACGACCACCGTGCTGTCCCCCGGCCGGCTGCCCCAGGCGACGGCCGTGGTGCGACGCCTGCTGGACCTGGGATTCGAACAGGTAGGCGTGATGCCCGAACTGGACCTGTCGGCGCCCCCGGGGCGGCCGGGCCTGGACGAGGCGGCGTTGCGGACCCTGGCGGCGGACCTGCTCGCCTGGAAGCGCAGCACGGGCCGGATCGACAACTCGGTCGGATACCTCCGGGCGCTGCCGCGATGCGCCGGGCCCGCGCCGCTGCCCGTCCCCTGCGTCGCGCCCTACTCCAGCGTCATCGTGGACGCGACGGGGTCCGTCCACGCCTGCGCGCCGGCCTGGATGCGGGGCGTGTCGATCGGGAACGTCCGGGAAACCCCCGTCGAGGCCCTGTGGCGGTCGCCGGCCTACGCCGCCGAGCGCCGTCGCCTGCGGGACTGCCGCGACTGCCTGTGGAACTGCCACGCGGAAATGAGCCTGGCCGTGGCAAGACCGTGGAACGCGCTGCGGTAGCGGCCGGCCGCTTGAAAGCGGACGTTTCCCCGTCTAGGATTCCTCCGGCCTCAGACGGCGGCGAGGAACGTGCCGGGTCGCTGGATCGCCGCGCTGGACGTCCTCCGGAAACGGATGCCCGTCCGCCCACCTGCAACGGGTCTCCGGCGGGCCGCCCTCCACCTGACCCTCCACTTCCACGCGCTCCTCTTCCTGGGGACCCTCGGGACGGCACCGATGGCCTGGCTGGGTCTTCCGATCCTGGTCGTCACGGACGTCCTGGCGTCCCGGCCCTCGCGGATCAACGGCCGTCCGCTGGCGATCCTGCAGGCCTGCGTGCGCCTGGCTTACGCGCTGATGCTGTTGCTGGGTTCGCTGCTGGTGTTTCCCTGGAGCATGGCCGACGGCCCCTTCCTGGCGGGCGTCCTGGGCCTGGGCGGCGGCATCTACCTGTCGGGGCGGCTGGAACACGTCCGGGTGCGGAACGGGCTGGTGGGGATCGCCTGGGTCGTCGCCGCCGTGTACGGGCTGCAGACGGGCCACCTCGTGTTCCTGGTGGTGACGGTCGCGGGGTCGGCCTGGCTGCTCTGGTGCGGCCTTCCCGGCCGACAGCGCACCCACGCGTTCCACCTGGCCCTCAGCGCGATGGCGGTGGTGGCCGGCGCGCAGGCCGTCTGGGGCATCAACGCGTTCGACGGCGCCCCCCCGGCGGAAATCCTGGAGCAGCCTGGCGTGACCAGCGTATTCCAGTACCGCGGGGACGACCCCCTGGCTCCCGCGCTGGACCTGGGCTCCCCGGTCGGCCCCCGTCGGATCCGCTCGATTTCGGAAGGGTGTTCCACGGACGTCCTGTTCCTGACGGCCATGCATCCGGACTCGCTGATCGAAGTCCACCCGGGCGCCAAGGCGTTCGTGGATCACCTGGACCTGACGCCCCATGACAACGTCGAGGTGGACTGCGCGAAGGGCGAACTGTACGCGGCGTCGTTTTCCAGCACACCCCCGGGCCTGACGGTCCTGGACCTTTCGGGCGCCTGGGCGCAGGTCCTTGCCGCCATCCCGGTGTCCACCCGCAGCGCGATGCGGGTACTGCTGGATCGGGCCCGGGGACGCCTTCTATGGAGCGACGAGGACGACAGACTGATGGTGCTGGACCTGGGCAATCGCAGGGAAATCACCACGTACGACGGCGATGGGGCCAACCGGCTGGCGTGCTGGGCGGGGCGGACCGTGGCGACGCGGGGCATCAACGGGGCCGTTTCCGTGCTGTCGTGGACCCAGGAGGGCGATCGGATCGTCCACCGGGCGGACATCCCCCTGTCGGCATTCGACCGCCTGGGCCAGGGCAACATCGCCTGCCACCCCACCCTGCCGCTGCTGTACGTGAACGCCTACTGGACGGGCCGGTTGCTGGTCTACGACCTGGATCGCCTGGAGCAGGTGGGCGACATCCCGCTGGCCCCGGGCGTGCGGTACATCAACATGACCCAGGACGGCAGCCGCCTGGTGTCCGTCGGGCACCGGAACGGCGAGGTGTTCGTCGTCGATACCGCAACCCTGTCGGTGCTGCAGACCGTCCGGGTCGGCCGGGGGGCGCGATGGGCGGCATTTTCGCAGGACGAGCGGTTCGTGTACGTGGCATCCACCCTGGGCGGATTCCGGATCCGCATGCCCTGAACGGGGCTGCGAAACCTCGGCTTGCGATCCCGCGCATGGGCCCGTAGACTCGTCCGGCCTGCAGGACGCCACCGCGACGATGGCACGCATCGCGTTCATCTATCCCCCATTGATGCACGAAACGTTCGAGGAAAATCTGAAGGTCGTGGACGAGGACTTCGGCTGCCTGCCGCCCCTCAGCCTGGCCTACGCCGCCGCCCTGGCCGAACAGGCCGGCCACGAGGCCCGGATCATCGACACGAACGTGCTGCGCCTGGGCCTCCCCGAGGTCGAGCGGCAGTTGCGGGAGTTCCGGCCCCACGCCCTGGCGTTCACGCTGTCCACGTACATGTTCCACCGGACGACCGCATGGATGAAGGCCCTCCGGGCTTCCCTGGGGGTCCCGACGATCGCGGGCGGCATCAACGTCCAGTTGTACCCCGAGGAAACGATCCGCACCGAGGGCGTGGACTACGGCATCCTGCATTTCGGCATTGCGGGCTTTCCCGCCCTGCTGAAGGCGATCGAAGAAGGACGCGACCCGGTGGGCCTGCCGGAGGTCGTCGCGCTGGATCCCCGGGGCCGAATGGTCATCGGGCCCGTCGATCCCCAGCCGAACCCGTACCTCGCCCTGCCCCTCCCGGCCCGGCACCTTCTGCCCAACCACCGGTACTACTCGATCATTTCGCAGCGACGGAACTTCACGGTGATGGTCACCTCGACCGGCTGCCCGGCGCGGTGCCGCTATTGCGCCATCCCGTCGCGACCGCGGTACCTGAATCCGGTCGATCGCGTGATCGCCGAAATCCGCCAGTGCCACGACGTCCACGGCATCCGGGAAATCGACTTCTTCGACGCCGATTTCTTCGCGGACCGCCGCCGGGCCCGACTGATCTGCCAGCGCCTCATCGACGAGAAGCTCGACATCGAATGGTCCTGCCGGGCCTCGATCGGGCGGTTCAACGAGGACCTCCTCCGGCTGGCGCAGCAGTCCGGCTGCCGGGCCGTCTACCTGGGCATCGAAACGCCCGAAAAGGAGGCGCTGGTCCTTTTGAAGAAGAACGTGTCCCCCGACCAGGTCCGCGAACAACTGCAGATGATGCGCAGGGTGGGCGTGAGGGCCCTGGGGTTCTTCATGCTGGGCGTTCCCGGCGAAACGCACGCGTCAGCCGCCCGGACCATCCGCTATGCCCTCGGCCTGCCGATCGACTACGCCCAGTTTTCGCGCATGATCCCGAAGCCGGGGTCGGACATCCACCGGGAACACGTGGAACAGACGGGCAGCGACTACTGGCGGGACCTGGTCGGCGGGCGCCCCGTCCCGCCCCGGGCGCCGAACCCGTGGAGCCGCATCTCGGAAGAGGCCCTGGAGAACTGGACCAAGCTGGCCTACCTGGCCTTCTACTACCGGCCTTCCTACATCCTGAAGGCCCTGGCCCGCCTGCGCAGCACGGACGAAGCCTGGCGCAGCTTCCGGACCATGGGACGGATGCTGAAGGCCTTTGCCGCCCCCGACCGGCGATCCGTCATCGACCCGGGCCCCGATACGCCCCAGGACGCGCGGACACCGTGAACCGGGCGACCGACCGGACCGCGTGAAGCAGCGCCGACGGGTCCAGCCCGTACAGCAGGTTCATTTCGATTTCGCTGTCGCACCAGCACGACCGGCAGTCCCGGGCCACCAGCCGGTCGAACGCCGCCTGGAACCCGCCGGACGTCGGCTGGGGCGGGACGACGCCGATGTGCGCCCCGCACCCGTACAGCGAACCGTCGGGCTCGATGCGCGCGAAGATCCTCCCGGCGCAGCACCCCTGCGCCAGTCGGTACCGCGGCCAGTTGCGCAGGGTGCGAAGGCACGGCACGGAATCCAGGAGGCGCGGATCCCCCTGCCGTTTCGCCTCGATGGCCCGGTCCATGAACGCGCGCAGGCGCCCGGGGTCGGGCCGAAGATCCAGCGCCCCCGGTGCGGCCAGGGGAAGGGCGTCCACCGGGGCGAACCCGAACGGGGCCCCGAGGTCCGCAGACAGCCGCAGGAAGTCGTCGAACCGGTCCACGTTCCGATCGGTCAGGACCGCGTGCAACTGGACGCGCATCCCGCGCCGGACCGCGCACCGGATGCCTTCCACCGCGGCCCGGTGGCTGCCGGTCCCGCGAATCGCGTCGTGGACGTCCCGGGGCCCGTCCAGGCTGACGGTGACCACGCTGGCGCCGGCCACCTCGTCGATGCGTTCGGGCAGCAACCGCCCGTTCGTATTCAGCCCCACCAGCATCCCGGATTTCCGGAGCACCCGGATGATCTGTCCGATGTCGCGGCGCAGCAGCGGTTCGCCGCCGGTCAGGGAGCACTGGATCGCCCCGCTGCGGGCGATGCCCTCCGCCAGGGCCAGGGCCGCAGTCGTGTCCAGATCCGAACGGCCGTCGTCCGGGCGGGCGCAGTAGGCACACCGCAGGTCGCAGCGGCCCGTCACGGCCCACCCGACCAGCAGCGGGGCCCGCCTGCCCAGGAACCGGGCCCCCAGCACCGACGCGGCCCCGATCGCCAACCGCGCGGCCAGAAGCCCCGACGGCGGCTTCGCATCGACCCGGTCGTCCATGGTCAACTGGCCCCCGGGGAGCGGTCCTACAGGTCCGCCCCGATGTACCCGAAGTAGCGCCCCATCCAGTAGGGCAGCAGGTAGCTGGCCGGGGGTTCCGCGGCCTTCAGGTTCTGGCCGCAGGCCACGCGCGCGTTGGGGTCGCCCCACCACACGAAGACCGAGGCGCAGCGCTCGTCCACGGGGACCGGTTCCGCGGCCAGGCTGCCGTGCCGGGCCGACTGGCACCATTCCGCGTAGCCCGTGGCGTCCTTCGCCCGCAGGATGTTGTCCGTCGGGAAGCGCTTCAGCGAGCAGACCGCGCCGGCGATCATCGGCTTGACCTCGGCCGCGTCGTAGGCGCCCGGCTCCATCGTGCTGACCAGGATCAGGTTCTTGAAGGGGTCGCTTTCGCCCCACAGGTCGCGGCCGGCCGAGTCGGGGCCCTTCGTGTTCGCCCGGAACTTGTCGCGGTAGAAGGCCCGCAGGGCCGGGTCAGCCTCGTACCAGATCAGGTTGAAGTAGTTCAGCATCGCGATCGAAATGGTGTCGTAGTTGGAATCGCAGCCCTGGGCCAGGCCCATGCTGTCCAGGTATTCGCGGTAGTCCAGCGGGCTTTCCATGGGCTGGTCGATACAGGCCAGTTCCCCCGACAACTGCAGGAGGCAGTCGTTGTAGGTCGCCGTCAGTCCCGCGTCGCCGGTGGCCACGGCCGCTTCCTTGATCCACGCCAGGGCCATCAGGGCGTTCGAGCCCGGCATCTCGTCCAGGGACATGGCGTGGGCCGATCCGTAGCGGGTCTTGCGGCCGTCGTAGTCGTTGATCCAGAAGGCGTTGTCCACCAGGTGACGGCCGACGGCGCCCAGGATCCCGACGGCCAGGGCCCGGACCTCGGGATCGTCCACCAGCTTCGCGGCGATCCCGGCGGCGAACATGTGGCCGGCGTACTCGTCCTTGCTGGCGTTCCGCTGCCAGCAGTAGCCCGCGAAGCGCGTGTCGGTGCAGTGGGCGGTGTCCTTCAGCCACCCGCCGTTCCCGCCGTTCAGGGTGACGTCCCAGGTCAGGAAGCACCCGTCCGTGTCCACCCGGACGAACTGGTTGCCCACCATGCCCTCGCCCGGGGGGATGTAGCGGGCGTACTTCTCGTTGTCGGTCGCGGCGCTGGCGTAGGGTTCCTCGGCCTCGATGCAGTACTGCTGCGGCGCCAGTTTCGGGTCCCGGAGGTCCCGGGTGTACAGGCCGGCCTTGCCGGTGATCTGCAGCATCTGGTAGGTGCCGTTCAGCGTGCGCCGCAACTGGTTCAGCGACTCGGCGTCGCGTGTCGTCGCGTACCGGAAGGCCTGGGAGGCGACGTACAGGCTGGTCCACAGGCCGGTGTTTTCCGACAGGGGGTGCCGGCAGGCGGGAAGGTCGGCGTCGGGAACGACCGTCGCCGGGACGTCGCCGTCGCATTCGATGGCGAACACGCCGGACCAGGTCTCGTGCCCGGGGGCCGTGGCGGGAACCTGGTGCAGGCGCGGCACGATCCAGTCGTAGTAGGCGGCCTTGTCGTGCAGGGTCACCCCGCCGACGTAGTCCTTTTCGGTGCAGGTCGACCAGGCTTCCACCGGCGGGGTCCAGGGCTCCAGGAAGTCCCAGGGGGTGTCGGAGGCGTCCAGGACGTCGCCGGGGACCTCGGGGACGTCCGGAAGGTCGTCGGCGTCCGGAGCAGCGTCCGCGACGTCCAGGAGCACGTCGAGGTCCGACGTCCCGTCCGGGCCGGGATCGCCCAGGTCCGTCGCCGTGGAACCGGTGGAGGAACACCCGGCCAGTCCAAGCACCAGCAGGCCGGTTCCGAGCAGGATCCACGTCCGCATGCGAACACCTCGCTTTCGATCCAGGGGGGACGGCCGGCCAGGGGCCGCCGCGGATTCCCGGTGCCAGTGCGACCGGGCGAAGGCGGGACAATAGCACGAGGCGAAGGCGAGGCAAGGGATTCACCTCCGGACGGATTGCAGCCTTGTCGAGGGGCGGGGGACGGGGAAGCGGGAGGGAGGGCGGGCACGGGTACGGGTACGAAAGGCTAGCCGCGCGGGTCCGGGGGCACCCAGCCGCCCATGGCCTGTTCCAGGGCCATTGCGACCGCGATCGTGCGGTGGTCGTTGCCGTGGATCGAGGCGACCTGGCAGCCCAGGGGGAGGCCCCGGTCGTTCAGGCCCAAGGGGACCTGGGTGACGGGCATTTCCAGAACGTTGAAGATGCCGGTGTAGATCCAGTTGATGGGCCGCAGCAGCGGCTTGTTGTGCCGCGGCGCGGGCTCGGGGTAGGACGGGTACAGCAGCACGCCCCCGGGACCCAGGCGGCGGGCCAGGTCGGCGCCCAGGGCCGCCGTTTCCTCCAGGAGGGGGCCGAACCGGGGCGGGAACCGGGCGGACACGGCCTCGATCAGGCCCAGCCCCAGGGCGGGCAGCGTGTGGCGGCCCCGGCCCGCGGCCCACAGCAGGAATTCCAGGCCGAGGTGGAACGGCTTGCCGTTGCCCAGCAGCGAAAGGTAGGTCGACTCGCCGCCGGTGGCGACCGTCGCTGTCCACATCAGGATGGCGCGGGCCAGGGCCGGGACGCGCTCCACCCGGACCCGGGCGCCCCGGGCCGCCAGGCAGGACGCGGCACGGCGCTGGGCGTCGCGCAGATCGTCGGACACCGACAGCAGGCCGTCGTCCTCGACCGACACCACGTCCAGGCCCTCCAGGGACACGGTCGCGGGATCGCCCAGGGGCAGGACGGTGCAGCCCGTGTCCACGCCGTCGGGGCCCGCCAGCAGGCGCAGCAGCGGGTACAGATCCTCGGCTCGACGGCAGATCGGCCCCGTCGTCAGGACCCGCACCAGGCCGTGCTCCGCGCACGGGAACTGGCCGGTGTTGGGGACCAGGCCGCCCGAGGGCTTGTGGCCGAAGACGCCGTTGAAGAAGGCCGGCATGCGGATGGACCCGCCGATGTCCGAGCCGACGCCGAAGGGCGACGCGGCCGACCCGATCAGCGCGCCTTCGCCGCCGGAACTGCCGCCCGAGGTCCGGCCCGGGTCGTAGGCGCAGTTCGTGCGGCCGTAGTTCGGGTTGCTGGCTTCCATCCACAGGCACAGTTCCGAGACGTTGGTCACGCCCAGGGGAATGGCGCCGGCAGCCCGGTATCGGGCCACCGCGGTGGCATCCTTGGTGGCGGGGTGGCCGACGCGCGAGGGCAGGCCCCCGGTGTTGGGCATCCCGGTCAGGGCGAAGCACTCCTTCACCGTGCAGGGCACGCCCAGGAACGGCGGCAAGGTGGCCGGGTCCTCGCGGGCCACCCGGAGGTCGGCGGCGCGGGCCTCGGCACGGGCCAGGTCGAAGCGATCCGCGACCATCGCGTTGACGCGGGGATTGACCTCGCGGACGCGGCGGGCGTGGGCCTCGACAACATCGACGGACTGGGTGCCGCGCTCGCGGATCAAGCGGGCCAGCGCGGTCCCGGACAGTGTCAGCAACGGATCCATGGTTTCCTCCAGGGCAGTCAAGGCTCCCAGGGACCGACGACCTTCAGGCCCCGCAGGACCCCCTTGCCCTCCAGCACCGGCCCGTGGCCCGGGAACACGGTGTGGACCGGCAGTTCCTGCAGCGTCGCGATCGTCGCTTGCATCGACGCACGATCGACCTGGAGGGGGTTCCATTCCCCGCCCAGGAAGTTCCGGACCGTGTCCCCCGTCACCAGGAACCCCGCCCGGCGGTGGAACAGCGCGATGGCGTCGTCCGCGTGGCCCGGCGTTTCCAGGACCGTCCAGCCCGGCAGGCCGTCGATACGCGCGCCGTCCTTCAAGGACCGCAATTCGGCCTGGAAGGGGTTCGGTGCGTTGGGAAAGCCGAACCGGGGGCCGTCGGGCCAGTCCGACCGCGACGGGGACGGAAGACCCTGATACACCCACCCTCCGACCAGATGCAAGGCGTCCCGATGGTCGGGGAAGCGGAGCGGCGGTCCCCCGCGAATCGCGTCAAATGCCGCGCGACCTACGGCGACGGGCGTTTCCAGTTCCCGGGCCAGGGCATCGATCCCCATCACGTGGTCGCAGTGCAGATGGGAGGCGACGACGACGCGGACCTCCGACGGGGACCGCCCCAGCCACCGCAGGGCCTCCAGCACCCGGGGCACGTCCGCATTGGAGCCCACGTCCACCACGGCCACCGCCCGGGGGGCCAGCAGCAGGTAGGTGACGGAGTACCGGTTCGGGAGGGCGACCACCGTCGCGCCGGCGCGGGACACGACCCGGACGTCCGGAGCGCCGGCAGGAGACAGGCGCGCGGCCCAGGGACGCGCCGTCGGGAAGGGGGCCGGGGGAAACAGGTCCATCGCGCACCTCGCAAGACACGGCTGGGTCGCCCGCCAGGGCCGACCTACGGAAGCGGGGGATACCCGGTGATTTCCCGAATGGACCGGTACAGCGGCTGCAACCGCGCGTACAGGGGCCGGTAGACCGACCGGTACAACTGGTCGTACCGCTGCACGTTCGCCGCCACGGGTTCGAACACCCGCCCCACGCCGGTCATCGCCGCCACGGCCGTGCGCAGGTCCGGATGCAGCCCGGCTCCGACGGCGCCCAGGATCGCGGCGCCCAGCCCGGAAGCCTCGTCGCAGGACGGACGCCGGGCCGGCATCCCGAAGACGTCGGCCGTGATCTGCAGGACCAGGTCGCTGCGGGAACCGCCGCCGCACAGGGTCAGTTCCGTCAGGGGCGTGCCGGTCCGGGCCACCACCAGGTCCCGGCCGCTGCGCATCTCGTAGGCCAGGCCCTCCAGGATCGCCCGGTACAGGTGCGGCTTCCGGTGCGCCGCCCCGAAGCCGATGATGGCGCCCTTCCCTTCCGGCCCCGGATGCCGCAGCCCGGGGGTCCAGTAGGGCTGCAGCGTCAGGCCCAGGGAGCCCGGGGGCACCTCGGCGGCCAGGGCCTCCAGCAGCACTTCGGGCTCCAGGCCCTGCTCCGTGGCGCGCTGGCGTTCCAGATGGGCGAACTGCTCCTTGAACCAGGTCACCATCCAGAAGCCCCGGAAGACCTGGTACTCGATGTTGTAGCGGCCGGGGCGGGCGCTGGGGTACGGCGGGACCAGGCGGACGGGCTCGACGTACTTCGCCGAATCCACGTTGAAGGTCGCGGTGGTGCCGTACCCGATGCACCCCTGGTGCGGCTCCAGGCACCCCGACCCGAGCACTTCACAAGCCTTGTCGGATGCGCCGGATATCACAGGCAATCCAACCGGGAGTCCGGTGTGGGCGGCGGCGGCGGCCGTGACGGTTCCCAGGGGCTCCCCGGGCGCGACCAGCACCGGGAGGGTGCCGGGTTCCACGGCCAGGGCGCTCCACTTCCAGTCGGACGCGCCGCTCCAGGCCAGCTTCTTGAAGTCGAACGGGACGTAGCCGACGGTGCAGGCGACCGAATCCCGCGCCTGGCCGGTCATCCGCAGCGTCACGAAACCCGACAGCAGCAGGAAGCGGGCCGTCTGCCGGTGGATGTCGGGCTGGTGCTCGGCGACCCAGTTGCACTCGGCCTCGGCCTGGAAGCGGGCGACGACACCCCGGGCGCCCGCCAGGGTCAGGGCGGCGTTCCAGGCCCGCGGCAGCCGGGGCGGGCGAGCCGACCGGCGCTGGTCCAGCCAGATGATTGCCGGGCGCAGGGGGCGATCGGCGGCGTCCAGGTGAACGACCGTCCCGCGCTGGAAGGTCATGACCACGGCGGCCACGCGGTCCACCGACACGCGCCCCTGCTCCCACAGCAGCCGGCACGCGGTGCCGACGCGCTCCCAGAAATAGTCGGGGTCCATCTCGGCCCAGCCGGGTTCCGGGGACAGGTACGGGGGGTCGTAGGGGGCACGCGCCTTGTCCAGCATGCGGCCGCGGGCGTCGAACACCAGGGCACGGGTGCTCTGGGTGCCCACGTCGATGGCCAGGATGGCGTCCTTCATCGTGCACCTCGTGTCAGAGATTTCCCGTCCGCCAGCAGGGCGGGACTGTAGAACCGCCGCCACAGGTCGTTGTAGCGGATTGCCTCCAGGTCCCACCGGGCCTCGTCCCAGCCCAGGGCGGGGCGGACGCGCGGCCCCAGGGCCGGCAGCAGCGACGCGCCGCCGTCCGGCAGCAGCAGGCCCACCCGCGTCCGGCGCAGCAGCAGGTCGTCCAGGTGCACCACCTGCTCGTGCCGGACCGCCCAGTCCAGTTCGGCCCACAGGAACCGGGTGTCCTCGATGGTTTCGAGCCCGCCGGGAAGAGCCCCTGCCAGGACCGCCGGGGCGTCGGGACCGAACCGGCCGGCCAGGCGAGCCGGCAGGTCCACGGCATCCGGATCCACCGGGGAGCCCGCCACGGGGGGCTGCCCCGGGGCGCCCAGGTCGCGGACGGCCAGGTCCAGCGCCCTGCGGGCCATCCGGCGGAAGGTGGTCAGCTTGCCGCCCGCGATCGTGACCAGGCCGTCGTCCACCCACAGCGCCTCGTCGCGGGATTCGCGGGAGGGGTCCTTCTTCCCGGTGCCGATGACCGGCCGCACGCCGGCGATGGTCGAAAGGACGTCCCCGGGGACCAGGTTCGCCTGGGGAAAGAAGGCGTTGGCGGCCTCCAGAAGGTAGAGCCCTTCCTCCGGCGCGATGGCCGGCTCCACGGACAGGGACGCGGGATGGTCCAGGTCCGTGGTCCCCAGCAGGATCCGGCCCTCCCAGGGCAGGATGTACAGGTTCCGGCCGTCCGCCGGGCTGCGCAGGGCCACCGCACGGTCCAGGGGCAGGCGATGGAAGGGCAGGACCAGGTGGCTTCCCCGCAGGGGCCGCAGGCGGGGTTTGCCGCCCTGGCCGCACCGCAGGCCGTCGGCCCAGGCGCCCGTCGCGTTGACCACGGCCCGCGCCTGGATCTCGCGGCTGCGACCCGTGACGACGTCCACGGCCGCCACGCCCGCGACGCGCCCCTCGCCGTCCCGCAGCACGCGGGCGACCGAAACGTAGTTCAGCGCCGTGCCGCCCAGGGCCCGGCCCTCGGCCAGGACCCGCAGGACCAGTCGGGCATCGTCCGTCGTGCCGTCCAGGAAGGACCAGGCGCCGCGCTCCAGGCCGGCCAGGCCCGGGACGTGGGCGGACAGTTCCTCGCCCCGCCGGAACTTCCGGCTGGGCCGACCGGCCATGCGGTCGTACATCGCCAGCAGGACCGCCAGGCCCCCCTTCATGACGCACCCGCCCCGCCGGGGCATCGGGATCACGAATTCCAGCGGCGTGACCAGGCCGGCGTACCGGCGCAGCATGTCCTCCCGCTCGCGGACGCTGTGGAACGACGTCCGGATCTGGCCCTGGGCGATGTAGCGCAGCCCGCCGTGGACCAGCTTCCCGGATCGGCTGGACGTGCCCCAGGCGAAATCGCGCTGCTCCAGCAGCAGGCAGCGGTAGCCGGCCGCGGCTGCCTGCGCGAACACGCCGGCCCCCGTGATCCCGCCCCCCACCACCACCAGGTCCCAGGGCGCATCCAGTGCGTCCCATGCCTCGTCGCGCGTCATGTTCCAACCTCCTCCCCGTCGCCGTGCAGCAGGTTGCCGGTGTCGAACAGGCCCTCGGGATCCACGGCCCGGACGGCCGATCGCAACAGGGACATGCCGACCGGGCCCTTTTCCGCGGGCAGCCAGGCCCGGTGGTCGCGGCCGACGCCGTGCTGGTGGCTGATGGTCCCGCCGAAGCGGCCGATCGTTTCACAGGCCGCGGCCTTGGCACGGCCCCAGCGTTCCAGCAGGGCCTCCGGGTCGGCGCCCAGGCGGAACAGGTACGTCGTGTAGGCGCTGGTCCCGTGGGGATACACGTGGGACAGGTGCGTGAAGATGTGGATTTTTTCGCTTTCGGTTTCGAATTCGGCCCGGATCGCCGACTCCACGGCAGCGATGTACTGGGGGACCTGGGCCCAGGGCAGCGCCGTTTCCAGCGTGTCGATCCCGTATCCCCGCTCCCAGAGGCTGTTCCGCAGGTACGGGAACTCGAAGCGGGTCCGGAACCACTTGTTGCCCGCGATCCCGCCGATGACCACGCCGCCGTGCTTGCGGACCAGGGCATGGGTTTCGGCCAGGGCCGTCCGCACGCGACGGGGGCTGCCGGCGGCGCCCACCAGCATCAGGCACGCGTCCTCGCGCACGCCGTGCAACCCCAGCCAGCCGTCCAGGACCCGGGCCTTGAACCCCCCGTGCCCACTGAGGGCCAGACCCGTGCGGGTTTCTTCGGTCAGGCTCAGGCGGGCCATGATCAGGTCCACGCCCGACTGGACGATTTCCCGGACGCAGGCCATGCCGGCCTCCGGGTTCGGCAGGAAGCACCCCGAAAAGGCCTGGCGGGCGGGCTGGCGCATGACCTTCATCGTGCACGACGTGATCACGCCCAGGCGCCCCTCGGACCCCAGCACGACCTGGCGCAGGTCCGGACCTGCGGCCGACGCCGGCACCGGGGCGATGCGGAGGGTGTCCCGGGCGTTCACGACCTCGCCCCCGGCGAACAGGCCCTCGATCCGGCCGTAGCCCTTGGAGAAGTGGCCGGCGCTGCGGGTCGCGACCCAGCCGCCCAGCGTCGACAGTTCGAAGGACTGGGGATAGTGTCCCAGCGTGAAGCCCCGGGCGTTCAGGGCGGCTTCCAGGTCCGGTCCCACGACGCCCGCCTGGAACGTGGCCAGGCAGCCGGCGGCATCCAGGTCCAGCAGCGCCGTCATCCGCTCCATCGACAGGCCCAGGACGGGCCGGTCCACGCCGGCCACGGACAGGTGGCCCGCGACGCTGGTTCCGCCGCCCCAGGGCAGGACCACGGCCCCGACGTCCCGGGCATGCGCCAGGAAGCCGCGGACCTCGTCCGTCGTCGTGGGGAACGCCACGCCGTCCAGGATCGCCGGCAGCCGCCCCGTGCGGATCGCGACCCAGTCGGGGAAGCTCTGGCCCACGCCGTGGCGCAGACGGGCTTCCCCGCCGGTGTCGATGCCCGGGGCCGCCTGCAGGCGGGAGGCCGGCAGCCCCGCGATCGCGGCCGCCATCGTGGCGTCCTTCGGCGGCGAGGCGGTTCCCAGGCGGGCCTCCAGGAAGGCCCGGGCCCCCTCGTTCACGTCGTGGTGGTTGCCGTCGTCGCCCCAGCCGTTCCAGCGTCGCATCGTTGCTCCTTCCGGTCGCCTTTGGCGACGTCGTCCCTAGGCCGTCCGGTTCCAGGCCTCGCCGGCTGCCGCCAGGGCCCGCACGGCCACTTCCCGCGCGCGCCCGCCGTCCCGGTCCATGGCCGCCGCCAGCAGGTCCTGGTAGTACTGCAGGGAGGACTGGCGGTTTTCCGCGGCCGCGAAGTACCGGGCCGCCAGCGTTTCGTAGAACGGGTCGAAACTGTTGAGGATCAGCAGGAACACCGGGTTCGGGTCCAGGCGGGCCAGGGCCCGGTGCAGTTCCCAGTCGAACCGGGCGAAGGCCCGGGGGTCGTCGGACAGCGCAGCGGCTTCCGCCAGCGTCGCCACCACGCGGGCCGGGTCCCGGGCCACGGCATCCCCGATGAAGACCGGCGCCAGGGCCGTGCGGATATCCAGCATGTGCGCGACGAACGCCGCTCCGACCGGCGACGGATGGCCGATGATGGCCGGGATCACGTTCAGGGTGCCCGTGGACAGGTAGTCGTTGACCACCGTGGCAGACCCCTTCCGCACCGTGATCCAGCCGTCCCGCTCCAGGCGGGAAATCGCCTCGCGCAGCGTGGGCCGTCCCACGCCCAGTTCCACCGCCATCTCCCGCTCCAGCGGCAGCGTGGTCCCCGGCCCGAACCGGCCGTCGACGATCCAGCCGACGATCCGCCGTTCCACCTGGTCCGACAGTCTCTGCTTCCCCGGGGTCACACTCAAGGTCTTACCTGTTCCGTTTCAGGTCTGACCTGCTTCTACCCCCGCGGGTCCCGGGTGTCAAGCGACCGAAATGGGGACAGACACCATTTCTCGCAAGCACTGGTTTTCACAGTCAACCGCTGGCACACGGAAAATCGGAGGCTCAACCCCCTTTCTGCCACACGATCATCACAAGTCCCCGTCCTCACGATCAAAGGCTGGCGCCAGAGAAATCGGTGTCTGTCCCCATTTCCGCTGTCCCCATTTCCGGGGAGCGCCGGGCCGCGGTGGGAAGGGGCCGGGCGCCCGGGGACCTTGCGCGCGCGGCGTGCCTACGGGACAATCGCCACCACCCCGTTTCGGGACTGGCCGACGACGAGGGCCGCCACCAGGAGAGGAATCCCATGACGCGCAAGATCCTGTTCGTGCTGTTCGCCGACGACGAGTGCCGCCAGTCCCATGCGTTGTGGTACACGCTGGACCTCCACCGCCAGGGCCACGAGGTCCGGCTGCTCCTGGAAGGGGCGGGGGCCCAACTGGTGCAGCAACTGGAGGTCCCGGGATCCGGGCGGGGCGACCTGCTGCGCAAGGTGCAGTCCGCCGGCCTGCTGGTGGGCGCATGCCACGCGGCCTCCATCGGCTGCGGCCAACCGGGGCTCGACAGCCCGGCCGTGCGGACGGCGACGGCCTATGGCATCCCGCTGCGGGAAGACATGGACGGCCACGCCGGGTTATCGACCTTCGTCCAGCAGGGATACGAACTGGTCGTGATCTGATGCTCCTCCCGAGCGCGCAGGCGACCGGTTTCCTCAGGAAACTCTCGCCGGAGCCGTAGCCGACTCGGGACGATCCAACGAGGCAACGGGGGCCGGCGAGCGGGGATCGGCCCCCCGGGAGGATGGCATGCGCAAGTCGGTACGGTTCGCGATCCTGTTCGGTGCGGCCCTGGTGGCCTGCGATCCCGCCAATGCGATGGACGACCTTCCGATCACGGGGGACGTTCCGGTCGATGCCGTCGACGCGGTGGACGCGCCGGACCTCGCCGACGTCCCCCTGGCGCACGGGTGCTGCCGGGTCGACGGGGACTGCATCGCGGACGGCGGGGGAGCACGGACCTGCGCCTTCCGGGCCTGGGCCGACCCGGGCGAGCCGGGAGCCTGCAAGACCACCCCGCCGACGGGTCAGTGCTGGGACGACGGCGACTGCCTGGTCGGACAGGGCTGCAAGGGCAGTTCCTTCTGCCCCTGCGATCAGGCCTGCGGCGCGCCCGAGGCGCTGGGCACCTGCAAGCCCCTGGCCGGTGTCGGCGAGTCCTGCGGAAGCGAGGGAGCCAACTGCCAGCCGGGCCTGGCCTGCTGCTATCCCTGCGGCCAGGGCGGCTGCGACTACCAGTGCGCGGAGCCCTGCGACGCCGCGCAGCCCAGTTGCACGGACGGGTGCATGGCGTACCCGTGAGGCGCCGACCGCGAAGCACCCGCGTCGGATGAGGAAGGAAGACATGCGGACATTCCCGCGAGCGGCCGCCCGGGTCGCAGCGTGCTGCCTGGCCCTGTGCATCGCCTGCGCCGGGGGGGCATCCTCGCCCGTTGACGTCGTTGACGCCGTTGACGCCGTCGATGCCGTCGATGCCGCCGACGCCGCCGACCTTCCGTCCGCCGCCGTCTACCGGGTGATGACCTTCAACCTGCGGACCCCCTTCGGGGACACGGACGGCAACGCCTGGGAGTTCCGGCGGGATCGGGCGACCGGCGCCCTGGCGGCGCAGGCACCCGACCTGATGGGGACCCAGGAGGGCTGGCTGTTCCAACTGGAGGACCTGATGACGGCCGTGCCGGGCTATGCCTGGGCGGGAACCTCCCGCAGCGACAGCGAAGTGGACGAGTACAGTGCGGTCTTCTGGCGCACCGATCGGTTCGACGCCGAGGCGTCGGGCACCTTCTGGCTGGGGACCGATCCGTCCGATCCCCTGTCCACCTTCGGCCCCGCCCAGGCCTTTCCCCGCATCGCGACCTGGGTGCGCCTGCGCCCCCGGGACGGGTCGGGTCCCTTCCTGTTCCTGAACACCCACGTGGACTACGAAACCGCGGACGACATCCAGCAGAAGTCGGCGGCCCTGCTGGTCCGGAAGGCGGCCGAGCTGGGCGCGGGCATCCCGGTGGTCGTGACGGGCGACTTCAACGCCCCGCCGGCCAGCGCCCCCTGGAACATCCTGACGGGGGCCGCGGCGTGGGAAGGCGCCCGGGGGGAGTTCTCCGACGCCTGGGTCGAACTGGACCGGCCCGAGGAGGGGACCTTCCACGGCTTCACGGGAACGTCGTCGACCGGGCGCATCGACTGGATCCTGCACCGGGGCGGCTTCGCGGCACGAAACGTCCGGCGGGTCACCGACGCCGCCCCCGACGGAGGGTATCCTTCCGACCACTTCCCGGTGTGGGCCGACCTGGAGCGGGTTCCCTGACGACACATCCTCCAACGCGTGGAAGACGATGAACGACACGGCACGGTTCGGTGGCCTGATCGCGGCGATGGTCCTGGTGGTCGCCACGGGCTGCGGCGGAAAGGCTGCGAAGGGCACGGACGTGCCCGCACCGGGCGACATCGCCGGCGACGAACCGGCCCCGGCGGACGTCACGCACGACACCCCGAATCCCGAGGACGCCCGACCCGACGTCCCGACGGACGTTCCCGGGCCGGACGACGTCGTAACCGATCTCCCGACCGACACCCCCGCGGCCGACGAGGGGCCTGACGGGACGGACGTGCCCCCGCCCTGGACCTGCCCCGTATTTGGCGACACGGTGACGCTGGGCACGATCGTCAGCGACCAGATCCACGAGGCGTCCGGCCTGGCCGCCAGCCGGAAGCACGACGGGATCTTCTGGACCCACAACGATTCGGGGAACACCGCGCGGGTGTTCGCGCTGAGGTCCGACGGATCCGTCGCGACGGAGGTGCACCTGAAGGACGCGGACCAGAAGGACATCGAGGCCACCGACTGGGAGGACATCGCGATGGGCCCGTTCAACCTCGTCGGGAACGCCCTCTTCGTGGCCGACACCGGGGACAATCCCGGAACCCGCCAATCGGTCGTCATCCAGGTGCTGGACGAGCCGGACCCGGCTGCGGGCGACCAGCAGGACGCCAAGGTACTGGCTTCGATCGCCCTGAAATATCCAGGGGCTCCGGTGGACTGCGAATCGTTCTTCGTGGACCCGCTGACCGGGGACTTCTACCTGGTCGCCAGGGAGACCATCGAACGCGACGACGTGCAGACCAGCCGCCTGTTCCGCAAGGCCGCTCCCCACGTATCGTCCACGGATCCGGTCACGCTGGAGGAGGTGGCCGTAGTCCCGGCGGCCTTGCCCACGGCGGCGGACATGTCGGCCGATGGTTCGCTGATGATGATCCGAACCTACTTCGTCGCGCTCCTGTTCCATCGGGCGCCGGGCACCACGATCGCGCAGGCCGTGGCCGGCGAGCCCTGTGAATTGCAGCCGTTCGGGAACGAACCCCAGGGCGAGGCCATCACGATCCTTCCCGACAACTCGGGTTTCGTGACGGTCAGCGAGGCCAACGGCAAGGTCCCTCAGGATCTGCACTTCACGCCATTCCAATAACCCCCGCGAGGCGCCACGGGCGATTGCGGTCCCCCGCACCCCCGATTCCCCGGCTGGTTCGCTATACTCGCTTCGCACATCACGGGACAATGCCATGGACCGATCCCCTTCACGCACCGCACGCCTGCTGCTGATCGCCGCCGCCGCCGCGTCGCTGACCGGCTGTGAAGTCCTCAGCATCCTCACGGGGGACGTGATCGCCGGGGACACCGCCATCGCGCCGGTCGTGCAACTGGCCGACCAGGAAGCGCACCTGACGCAGTACCCCAGCCTGTCCGCACTGGCGAAGTACTCGTGCCAGAAGCTGCTGGGCACCCTCCCTTGCCTGGTCGCCGGCACGCCCCCGTCCCGGGAGGAGTTGGAGTTCCGGTTCCAGGTGGTCTTCCGCATCGAAAACCCGAACCGCGTCCCGGTTCCTGCGACGGAACTGCTGGTCGGCCTGCGCCTGTGGCCGGCGGAAACCTACGGCGACATCGGCGCCGTGTGCACCACCCTCTGCCAGCCCGGCGCGGTGGGCTGCCCGATTCCCGCGGGCGCCGAGTGCGTGGACAATCCGACCGACGTGCGCGACCTGGACACGTTCCTGGAGGCCGCCCTGCGCGGCGCGATCGGGCTGGCCTGGGACCTCGCGAACGGCCAGGATCCCCTGGACCGCCTGGCGGCGTCGACCGTTGCGCCGGGCGCGACGCTGGACATCACCTTCACGTTCCGCATCGGCATCGACCCGATGCTGAACCTGATCCAGGAGGCGGGAAGCAGCGTCCTGATCCAGTACCTGCAGAACGGGAACGGCGAACTGACCATCCCGTACGCCGTGGGCGGCAAGTTGTGGTTCCAGGTGCCCTACCTGGGGCGCGTCGCCGTGGGGATCGGGCCGTTCGGCGCACCTCCGGACGCCCCGCTGGTCTGGAAGGTCCTGTGATTCCGTCGTGATCGCATCCAGCCCGCCCGGCCCGGCGATCCGGGTACAATGCCCCAGCCAATGTCCTGCGAACCGGAGGACCGGAATGAACCGGGGTTGTGCATGGCTCCTGACGGCCCTCCTGATCGGGGCCGGAGGATGCGGTACCGACGCGGGCGGGGATGCCGATGCCTGGCCCGTCCTCGACGTTCCCCTGGACGCCGACGCGACCTCGGCGACCGACACCGCTTCGGACGCCGACGCCGCGCCGGGGAACGACCTCGCACCGGAGGCCGTTTCCCCGCGGACGTTCACGGTCATGACCTTCAATGTCGGGACCACGGAAAAACTGGTCCACGACGGGGACCCGGACGGGTACGGCGACGCCCTGGCCGACGTGGCAGCCGCGTTCTACGGGAACAACCTGGCCTGGGTGCCCGCCCGGGAAGGGCTGCGAACCTTCATCGACGCGCTGAAGCCCGACATCATCGGCTTCCAGGAACTGTACTGGGACGGGCACTGCGCCGCCGATTGCGCCGCGGCCCAGGCCACCGATCCGGCCCTGCACGCCGCCGCCTGCACGGGCGCCGACTTCGTGTGCGGGGCCCCGCTTCCCGACACCCAGATCACCGTCCGCCGCCTGGTGGGCCCGGACTACGCCGTCGCCTGCGCCCCGAACCACCCCGACAACTGCGTCGCGGTCCGGAAGGCGTTCGGCGCCCTGGCAGACTGTCCCGACGGGCCGTGCATCGGCGGCCTGGACGGCATGGCGCCGCCGAACGGGTGCACCGGGGGCGCTCGGGTGGCCACCGCCGTCGTCCAGGTCACCGACGGGCCCCAGGTCGCGGTCGTGGACGTCCACACGGTTTCCGGCAGCAACGTGGAGTGCCGGACGGCCCAGTTGCGGCAGGTGTTCGAGAACCGCGGGGACGACAAGCCCGCGGCCTTCGGCGCGCACAACATCGTGCTGGGGGACATGAACATCGACCCCTTCCTGATCGACCCGCTGTACGACGCCAGCGTCGCCTACTGGAACGACCAGGTGGGCGCGGGCAGGAGGTTCCACTACCTGTCCTCGCCCGACAGCACCGGCCCCAACACGCATCCATCGACCTTCATGAAACTGGACCACGTGATTTCGGACAACCTGGACGGATCCTGCGTGGTCCTGGGCGTTTCCGAGGGCACCCTGCCCCCGGTGTCCGAGGGCAGCACGTTCTTCGACCACCGTCCGGTCTACTGCACGGTCACGGTTCCCTGAAGAAAGCCCTTGACGACACCGCAGGCATGTCTTATATTTCTTTCGTGACATGTGCCGTGTTTGACATTCATCGCCGCAGCAACAGGCCGCGGCCGGAGGATTCCATGAAGAAGGATCGCCCCGCGTGGCTGGCCAACAGGCAGACGGCTCCCGCCCAGAAGTCCCGCGTCCGGATCGCGAACGACGCGAACTTCCAGCGCGAGGTCGTGGAATCCGAGATCCCGGTGTTCGTGGATTTCTGGGCCCCCTGGTGCGGCCCGTGCAAGATGATCGCCCCGGTCGTCGAACGCCTGGCCGAGGAATACGAGGGCCGCGTCAAGTTCGTGAAACTGGACACCGAATCCAGCCCGGACGTGCCGGGGCAGATGGGCATCAAGTCGATCCCGACCCTGCTGATCTTCAAGGGCCGGGACGTGGTAGAAACGAAAGTCGGCGCGGGCTCGATCGACGACCTCCGCCGGATGATCGACCGCTCGCTGGGCATCAAGAAGCCCGGCCTGATGGCCAAACTGTTCGGCTGAACCGGGGGGGACGGCACCGATGAACGACACCGAACGCACCCAGGCCATCGACCAGCGCTACGGCGAACTGGCCGAGTCCGCCTGCTGCCTGTCCTGCGGCGGCGCCATCAAGTACGCCCTGGCGCGCCCCGGGGAGGTCTGCCTGGACCTGGGCAGCGGGCGCGGGCAGGACGTGCTGCGCCTGGCGGAAACCGTGGGTCCCGAGGGTCGCGCCTACGGCCTGGACGTGTCCGACGGGATGCTGGACAAGTCCCGGCGCAACGCGGCCAAGCTGGGGCTGACGAACGTCGAGTTCCTGAAGTCCCCCCTGGAGCGGATCCCCCTGCCCGACGCCAGCGTGGACCTGGTGGTGTCGAACTGCACGATCAACCACGCCGCAGACAAGGCGGCGGTCTGGTCGGAGATCCACCGGGTGCTGAAGGCGGGCGGGCGGTTCGTGGTCAGCGACATCTACGCCATCGAGGACGTTCCGGAAGCGTACCGCACGGATCCGGAAGCCATCGCCGAGTGCTGGGCCGGTGCGGTGCGCCGCGACACGTATATGTCTACCGTCGCGGGGGCGGGTCTGACAGGATTGCAGGTCATCGAGGAAAGCGCCCCTTACGACAAGGGGCGGATCCAGGTTGCGAGCATGACGCTCGCGGGCATCAAGGCAGGCAACTGCTGCTGTTGCTGAAGGAGGTTCCCATGAAGCCGATCACGCAGACGAAGACCGCGACCAAGGACACCACGAAGACGTCCGCCCTGCCCCGGGACAACGGCGAGGCGACGGCGCCGGTCCGTGCGAAGGCCCCCCAGGCCCAGTGCTGCGCCAAGACCTCCAAGGTCACCATGGGCTGCCACGACTGACATGGCGACAACACCGCTACAGCCGTCCCGGCACAACATCGTCGGGCCGATCCGGGGCACCGCGTCCTGGTTCGTCGTGAACCCGCTGTCGGGGATGGCCGACGTGGTGACCGCGGACGAGGCGACGGCGATCCGGGACGGGCGTGCCGATGCCGCGGGGCTCTACGCCCAGCGGGGCTACCTGGTGGACCCGGCGGAGGAGGAAGGCCGCTACCGGCGCGCGTACCTGGACTTCCTGGACGATCGCGACGGGGACGAGGTCCAGTTGTTCTTCGCGCCCTGGTACGCCTGCAACTTCGGGTGCACCTACTGCTACCAGGGCGATTACGCACCGACCGGGGATCTGCCCGGGCCCGAGGTGCTGGACGCGTTCTTCGCGTACGTCGACGGCGAGTTCCAGGACCGTCGCACCTACTGACGATTTTCGGGGGCGAGCCGCTGCTGCCCGGCGCCGGCCATCGGGCCGTCATCGAGGGGCTGGTGGACCGCGCCGCCGCCCGCGGGATGGAAGTCGCCATCGTGACCAACGGGCACCGGCTGGCCGAGTACCTGCCCATCCTGCGCCGTGCCAAGGTGCGCGAGATCCAGGTCACGCTGGACGGTCCCCGGGAGATCCACGACCGCCGTCGGCCCCTGCTGGGCGGCGGCAGCACCTTCGACGCGATCGTCGCAGGGGTGGACGCGACGCTGGCGGCGGGCATCCCGGTGAACCTGCGCGTGGTGATCGACCGGGACAACCTGGAGGCCCTGCCCGCCCTGGCGAACTTCGCCATCGAGCGCGGCTGGACGAAGGCCCCGTCCTTCAAGACGCAGTTGGGACGGAACTACGAACTGCACCACTGCCACACGGGACCCCAGGTGCTGTACTCGCGACTGGAAATGTACGAGGCCCTGTTCGACCTGGCGCAACGGCACCCCGAAGTGCTGGAATTCCACAGGCCTGCGTACTCGATTGCGAAGTACCTGTTCGACAACGGCAGCACGCCGCCGCCGCTGTTCGACGCCTGCTCGGGCTGCAAGACCGAGTGGGCCTTCGACCACACGGGGCGCATCTACTCGTGCACCGCCACGGTGGGAAAGGTCGGCGAGGAGGTCGGGACCTTCTGGCCGGCCGTCACGCGCGACGACGCCGAAATCACGCGCTGGCAGGACCGGGACGTCCTGGCCATCGAGGCGTGCCGCGAATGCCCCGTGCGGCTGGCCTGCGGCGGCGGGTGCGCGTCCGTGGCACGCAACCGGACCGGGGATCTGCATTCGACCGACTGCCGGCCGATCCGGGAACTGCTGGAACTGGGCACTGCGGCGTACCTGCCTGGACTGGACGCCGGGGAGAAATCATGATGTCCGATCGCATCCTGCACATCGACGCGGACCGGTACGACGAGGTGGTCCTGAAGGCGGAACAGCCCGTCGTGGTGGACTTCTACAGTTCCGAATGCCCGCCGTGCGAGGCCCTGGCAGCGAAGTTCGAAGCCCTGGCCGAGGTGTACGGCGAGGACGTGCGGTTCGTGAAGATCTTCCGGCAGGGGAATCGCGACCTGGCCCAGTCCCTGGGCGTGGCCTCGTCGCCCACGCTGATCTTCTACCGCAACGGCCAGCAGACCGGCGATCGCCTGATCGGCGGCATCAAGCGGGCGGACGTCGAACGGAACCTGGGGGCGATGCTGCCGGCCCCGCGGGCCAAGGCACTGGCTGCCGCCGTGCCGCACACCCGCACGGAATGCGACGTGCTGATCGTCGGCGCGGGCCCGGCCGGGCTGACGGCCGGGATCTACACGGCCCAGGCGCGCTTCAAGACCGTCACCATCGACCGGGCGCTGCCGGGCGGGAACCTGGCCATCACCCACCAGGTGTCGAACTTCCCCGGGTTCATCGAGCCGCAGCCCGGCTACATGCTGGCCCACGCCATGTCCGAGCAGTCGGCGAAGGCCGGCGTCCATCACCGGTCCGCCGTGGACCTGACGCGGGTGGACCTGGCCGCGAAGGAAGTCGAAATCGACGGCGTGGAAACGATCCACGCCCGGAAGATCATCGTCGCGACCGGCTCGTCCCCCCGGCCCATCGGCGTGAAGGGCGAAATGGAGTACCGCGGCCGCGGCCTGTCGTACTGCGCCACCTGCGACGCGAAGTACTACCAGGACAAGCACGTCGTGGTCATCGGCGGCGGCAACTCGGCCGTCGAGGAATCACTGTTCATCGCGAAGTTCGCGTCGCGCATCACCATCGTGCACCAGTTCGACACGTTCCAGGCCAACAAGGCCTCCCAGGAGGCGCTGCTGGCCAACCCGAAGGTCACCGTGCGGTTCGGGCACGAGCCCCGGGAATTCGTTGGTGTGGGCGACACGGTCGGCGAGGTGGTGGTGGAGAACCTGGCCACCCACGAACGGGAACGGATCGCCTGCGACGGCGTGTTCATCTTTGCCGGGATGCGCCCGAACCTGGAAGCGTTCGAGGGCATCTTCCACCAGGACAAGTTCGGCTACGTGATGGTCCAGGAGGACATGCGGACGAACGTCCCCGACGTGTTCGCGGCAGGTGACGTGCGCAGCAAGACCTTCCGACAGATGACAACGGCCGTCTCCGATGGCACGATTGCGGCGATGGCCATTGCGCGGGAACTGGGGGACTGAAGCGGGTTCGGCGGTCCAGGCCGCCCTGCCCCGAAGGAGGAACCGTGAAGCGCGAGATCACGATCCGGGAATTCGTTGCCGACCTGCTGCGCCGCATCGACAACACCAAGACGATCGACTGCTGCAAGGAAGAAATCAAGACGTTCGCCCGCCTGGCGCTGGAAAAGATGCCCGACGAGAAGATCGTCATCGACTGGAAGGAAGATCGCGCCTAGGAACCGTCCAGAATCCCGCCAGGAACAGGTTGAGTACCCGCTTTTTCGGCCAATCAACAAGCCGTTGAATCCTAGACAAGAAGGGTATAGTTTCAACCGACTCCCGACCGGAAGGCCGTAGATGGCGGAAGACGGCACGGCGCCAGGCGGCACGCCGGAGATGGACAATCTCGTCGAGGTCATGCGCCGGGTTCACGGGCTTGGTGTCTCCCACTACGACCTGTCGTTTCTGACCAAGTCGGTGGAGAAACGCAGGTTGGCCGCGGCCTGCGCGACGCCCGCGGCCTATGTCGAACGTCTGACCCGGGATCGGGCCGAGGCCGAGACGCTTTTCGGGTCACTGGCGATCCACCACAGCGAGCTCTTCCGGGAAACGCTGACCTTCGCGCTGCTCGAACAAAGGATCCTGCCCGGGCTGGTGGCGAGGAAGGAGGCTTCCGATCGCACCGAACTTCGGATCTGGTCGGCAGGCTGCGCTGCCGGGCAAGAGGCCTGCTCCCTCGCGATCCTGCTGCTCGAGCTTTCCGAGACGCGCGACAGCCCCGTCCCCTTCCGCATCTTCGCCACGGACAGTTCCGAGGCCCAGCTCGCTCTGGCGCGCGCCGGCAAGTACGACGAGGTCGCCATGCGCAAAGTACGCCTCGGGCACCTCGCGCGCTGGTTCTCCCGCCAGGGGCCGTCCTGGGTCACCGCCAACGCGGTCCGGGAACGGGTGCATTTCTCCGCCCACGACCTGCTCGACCCGCGCAGCACGACTCCGCCCGAGAGCATCTTCGGGGAGTTCGACCTGGTGCTGTGCTGCAACCTGCTTTTCTACTACCGGCCCGAAGGCCGGCAGCTCATCCTGGACAAGCTGCGGAGCAGCCTGGCTCCGGGCGGCTATCTGGTGACCGGTGAAGCGGAACGAGATCTGGTACTGCGGGCTGGCGGCTTCTACTCGACAGCGCTGCCGACGCCGGTCTTTCAGAGGGAGAGGTGAGTCCATGAGGCTCAAGGACATCCAGATCGTCACGCAACTGCGCCTCGGTCTGGGCGCCATCCTGCTGCTCGTGGTGGGCCTCGGCGTCGTGGCCTGGCTTCAGACGGACACGCTCGGGCTCTCGACGGCGGACCTCTACAACCATCCGCTCACGGTCCGCCGGGCGCTGGGCAGCCTGGAGGTCTCCGTCGAGCGCATGGCAGTGCACACCCGTGACCTGTTCATTCAACAGACCGAGCCGGACGTCGAGGCGTCTCTGCAGGACATCGAGACCGAGAAGGCCAACATCGAGCGGCAGCTCCTCGTCCTGTCCGACCGCTACCTCGGTCCGCGCCTCGACATCACCAGCCTGCAAGACGAGATCTTGAAGTGGAACGTCCTGCGCACGGAGACCATCCGGCTGTACAGGGAGGGGAAACGAGCCGAAGCGGAGGCTCGCGTGACGCGCGGTGGTGTCCAGACCGCCCAGGGGGAGGTGCTCCGAAGCCAATTGCGGAAGATCGACGACTTCGCCCTCAACAAGGGCGAACAATTCTACGCGGAGGCCATGGCGCAGAACCAGGCCATCCACCGGCAACTGGCGGTCATCGTCTCCGTCATCCTGCTCCTGGGCCTGGTCATCTCCTGGTTCCTGCTCAAGGCGATCAAGACCCCTCTTGCGGAGTTGACGACGACGGCGGAGCAGTTCGGCCAGGGCAAGCTGGGCGCCCGCAGCGGGTCTGTCTCGACCACCGAGGTCGGACTCCTGGCCCAGGCGTTCAACACCATGGCCGAAACGATCCAGGGCGAGATGGCCTTCAGGGAGCAGGCCGTCGAGTGCAAGGCCGCCATGGTGGCCGACCTCGAGACCCGTACCTCCGGCTTGAAGGTCCTGGAGTCGCTGATGCGGCTGACCGGATCGCAGGTGGGGGCGATCTACCTCTTGAACGCGCGGGGCACCGACTACGAGGCGCTGGAATCCATCGGGCTGGGCGCAGCCGGACGCGCGCCGTTCTCCGCCACGATGCGCGAGGGCGAGCTGGGGGCCGCCGTGGCGACCCGGAAGATCCTGCGCATCTCGGAGATCCCTGCGGATACGCCCTTTGCCTTCGCCGCGGTGAGCGGCGAGTTCACCCCGCGCGAGATCGTCACCATTCCGCTGGTGGCGGGGGCCGAGGTCGTGGCGGTGATTTCGCTGGCGAGCATCCAGAGCTTCACGCCGGCGGCCACGCGACTCGTGGCAGAGATGCAGCCGGGGCTCGCCACCTGGGTCGGCAGCCTGCTGGCCCACCGGCGCATCACGGCCTTGAGCGAGGGGCTCGAACACCAGAACCGCGAGCTGGAGTCCCAGAAGATGGAGCTTGGCAGGCAGGCGGACGAGCTTGGCGAGCAGAACGCCGAACTGGCGATGCAGAAGCAGCAGGTCGACGAGGCCAACCGGCTCAAGAGTGCGTTTCTGTCCAACATGAGCCACGAACTGCGCACGCCGCTCAACTCGGTCATCGCCCTGTCGGGCGTGCTGGGCCGCCGGCTGGCCCAGAGCATCCCCGAGCAGGAGCGGGGCTACCTCGATGTGATCGAGCGCAACGGCAAGCACCTCCTGGCGTTGATCAACGACGTGCTCGATCTGTCGCGGATCGAGGCCGGCAAGGCGGACATCAGGGTCGGCCGCTTCTCGGTCCGCGAACTGGTCAGCGAGATCGTGGCGGGCCTGGAGATCCAGGCACGAGACAAGGGCCTCGCCCTCGACAACCAGGTCGCCGCGAGCCTGCCGCTCCTGGAAAGCGACGCCGACAAGTGCCGCCACATCCTGCAGAACCTGGTCGGCAACGCGGTCAAGTTCACCGCCGTCGGCCAGGTGTCCATCGCGGCCGTCGTCGTGGGCGAGGCGATCGAGATCGCGGTGAGCGACACCGGGATCGGCATCGCGGCGGAGGCGCAGGCGTTCATCTTCGACGAGTTCCGCCAGGCCGACGACAGCACCTCCCGCAAGTACGGCGGCACCGGGCTGGGCCTCGCCATCGCCCGCCGGTACGCCCGCCTGCTCGGGGGCGATGTGACCGTGCAGAGCACCCCGGACAGGGGCTCCACCTTCACCCTCAGGCTGCCGCTCGTGGCGGGCGCCTCCGCGGGTGCCGCTGTTCCGCCGGCCCAATGGCACGCGGCGAAGCGCCCGGGGCCGGCGCCTGCCGGCCGTGGGCAACACATCCTGCTCGTCGAGGACAGCGAGCCGGCGGTGATCCAGATGACCGATATCCTGCAGGCTCAGGGCTACCGTGTGGAAGTGGCTCGTGACGGCAAGGCGGCCCTGGAGCTGCTTTCGCACACCTCCCCCGCGGCGTTGATCCTCGACCTGATGATGCCCGAGGTGGACGGCTTCCAGGTGCTCAAGGCGCTCCGGGCGGTGCCGCGGACGGCCCCGCTGCCGGTCTTGATCCTGACCGCCAGGCACGTGACCCCGCAGGAGTTGAGCTTCCTGGTAGGCAATCACATCCACCAGTTGATCCAGAAGGGCGACGTCGATCGGGCCGGTCTGCTCGCCGCGGTTTCCGAGATGGTCGAGCCACGCGTCGAGGCGCCAGCCGCACCGCCGCTGCCTTCGCGGCGAAGGCGCCGCCCCACGCGCGCCGGCAAACCCGTCGTGCTGGTGGTGGAGGACGATCCCGACAACCTGCACACCGCGAAGGCCCTGCTGGAGGAGCACTATCAGGTCGTCGCGGCCGAGGACGGCAGGCAGGGCCTCGACCAGGCTCGCCGGCACCGGCCGGACGTCATCCTGATGGATATCGCCATGCCGAGGCTCGACGGCATCCAGGCCCTGGCGGCGCTGCGCCAGGACGAAGCCCTGCGGGACATCCCGGTGATCGCGGTCACCGCCAGCGCCATGACCGGCGATCGGGAGTCGATCCTGGCGCACGGCTTCGACGGCTACCTTTCGAAGCCCATCGAACACGAATCGCTGATGAAGATCCTGCGCGATTGGCTCGACGAGTAGGGGCATGAAACCCATGAACGCGAACCAACTGAGGATCCTGGCCATCGATGATCAGCGCGACAACCTCACGACGCTGGAGGCCGTGCTGGCCGACGCCCTTCCCGGGTGCCAGCTGCTGACCGCATCGGACGGCCCTCGCGGAATCGCAATGGCCCGGGAAGCAGATCCCGACGCCATCCTCCTCGATATCGTCATGCCGGACATGGACGGCTTCGAGGTGTGCCGGCGTCTGAAGGCCGATGAGCGCTTGCGCGACATCCCGGTGGTCTTTCTGACCGCGCTGGGGACAGACCGCGAGACCCGCGTCAAGGCCCTCGAAGCCGGCGCCGAGGCGTTTGTCACCAAGCCACCCGACGAGCTGGAGCTTCTGGCGCAGATCCGGGCCATGGCCAAGCTGAAGACCGCCCACCGGATGCGGCGGCTGGAACGCGATGAGCTGGCCGCGCTGGTAGCGGAGCGCACCCACCACCTCGAACAGGAGCTGGCCGCACGCAAGCGGGCGGAGGATGCGCTGCGCGAGAGCGCAATCCAGTTGCAGAAGATCTTCGACATCCTGCCCATCGGCTTGTGGTTTGCCGACAAGACCGGCAAGCTCCTCAGGGGCAATCCCGCCGGCGTGAATATCTGGGGCGCGGAACCCTGCGTGGATCCCTCCCAGTATGGCGTGTTCAAGGCCCGGCGCCTGCCTTCCGGCGAGGAGATCGCCCCCGACGACTGGGCGCTCGCCCACACCATACGCGAAGGGACGACCACCCTCGACGAATTGCTGGAGATCGACGCCTTCGACGGCCGGAAAAAGATCATTCTCAATTCCACCGCCCCGGTGCTGGACGACGACGGCGCGGTCCTGGGCGCCGTGATCGTCAATCAGGACATCACCTTGCGGAAGCGGTTCGAGGCGGCATTGAGCGCCAGCGAGGAGCGGTACCGCGTGAGCTTTGAGATGGCGGCCGTCGGCAAGGCGTGGACCTCGTTGGAGGGGCGTTTGCTCCGCGTGAACAAGGCGTTTGCAGACATGCTCGGATACGCTCCCGATGAACTCCTGGGCAAGGCGTTCACGGAAATCACCCATCCCGAGGATCGGGAATCCAGCGCGGCAGCGGTGCGATCCATGATCGCGGGGGAGAAGTCGGTACTTTTCGAGAAACGCTATCTGCACAAGGACGGCAGCGCGGTCTGGGTGAATGTCGCCGCCGCCGCGGTGCGTAATGCCGGTGGCGAGTTGGACCACTTCATCGTGGATTTTCTGGACATCAGCATGCGCAGGCAGGCGGAAAGGGAGCAGCAGTTGATCTCCGAGGAACTTCGCCAGAGGAACGAGGAACTGGAACGCTTCCACTACACGGCGTCCCACGACCTGAGAAGCCCGGCCGTGACCTTCCAGACGTTCCTGGGATTCCTGGAACGGGACCTGAAGTCCGGCGACGCCGTTCGGATCCGGAACGACCTGAATCATCTGGGCGCGGCATCCGGGAAGATGGTCGCGCGACTGGACGACCTGCTGCACCTGTCCCGTCTGGGGCGCATCGAAGACCCGCCCGGGAGGTTCACGCTGCACGAACTGGTCGGCGAGGTGCAGGAAACGCTGGCCGGGACGATCGCCCTGCGCGAGGTGCGGATCGACGTCAGGGGACCGGACCTTGCGCTGTCGGGAGACCGCCGCCGACTGTCCGAGATCTGGCAGAACCTGGTGGAGAACGCGATCAAGTTCATGGGCGACCAGCCGGACCCCCGCATCGAAATCGGGGTGGATGCGGAGTGCGCGCCCCCCGTGTTCTACGTGCGGGACAACGGCATCGGCATCGACCCGCGATTCCTGGGGAGGATCTTCGACGTGTTCGAGAAACTCGACGCCCGCTCCGTGGGCTCGGGCATCGGCCTGGCCATCGTCAAGAGGCTCGTGGAGTCGAAGGGGGGTCAGATCCGGGTGGAATCGGCGGGTCCTGGACAGGGCACGTGTTTCCACTTCACCCTTCCCGGGGCGGTTGCCGGTCCCGAGGTCGATTCCGCGTAGCGACTGGACCCGGTCCTATCGTTCCGCCGCCGCTGCCCGCAGGATCTTGTCGGCAGCCATCACGCCGCTGTTGATCACCGCCGACTGCCCGCACCCCGGGAACGTCCAGGCCCCCGCCAGGAACAGGTTCGACACCCCCGGAACCTCCTGGGGAAGGCGTTCCAGCAGGCTCTGGTCCGGGGTCTGGTGCCAGCCGTAGATCGTGCCCTTCGGGTTCAGCGTGAACGCCTGGAGGGTCTGGGGGGCCGCGACCTCGTAGATTTCCACGTGATCGGCCAGCCCCGGCAGGATGCGCGAGGCCCGCTGGATGAACGTGTTCGCGACGAGGTCCTTGACGTCCTTGAAGGCCCCGCGGTCGCCCGATTTCCAGTGGTCCCAGCAGTCGTCCCCGATCGTGCCGGTGATGCTGATCACGTTCTTGCCCGCGGGCGCCGCCGTGGCGTCCAGGACCGAGGTGTTCGAGATCAGGAGGATCGACGTCGATGGGTCGCAGTCCCGGATGGAATCGAAGGCCGCGGTGGTGTCCCAGGTGTCCTGGACCAGGATCTCGTGGACCCCGGCGAACTGGGGGGTGTAGTCCCGATCCGTCCCCAGGTAGACGACCGTGATGGGCCAGCCCGGCACCATGGCATCGACCCGCGCGACGTAGTCCGCCGGCAGGTTCGCGCGCCCCACCAGGTCGATCGTCTGGGGCGCGTTGGCGTTCGACACGAACCACGTCGCCCGCAGGCAGGGCCCGCCGTCGGTTCTGACCTCGGTCGCCCGCCCGTCCTTCGTGCCGATGGCCGTCGCACCAAGGCCCAGGAAGATGCGCCCACCGTTCGCCTGGATTTCGTCCGCCAGCGCGTCGGAAATCGACTGGGACCCGCCGACGAAGTTGTAGAAGCCGCCCAGGTGGTAGCTGTTCCACATCATGAAGAAATACAGCGCCGACAGGTTGTCCGGCTGCACCCCGACGTAGGACGACAACTGCGTCAGGATCGCGAACAACTTCGGGTCCGACACGTAGGACCGCACCGCGTCGCCCAGGGTGCCGTAGGCCCACTCCAGGAACCGCCCCACGTCCTCGGGATGGGTGGCCATGTAGGCGTTGAACGTGTCGCTGCCGGCCAGGTACGCGTCCAGCACCGCGACCATCTGCGGCACGTCGGTGAACAGGCGCCCCAGGCCCTCCGCGGACGCCGGGAACTTCGCGATCAGCCGGTCGCGGTAGGCCTCCAGGCCGTCGGGGGTTTCGAAGGTCTCCCCGTCCGGATAGAGGGTCCGGTACATCGCGTCGGCCTTGACGGGCGTCAGGCGATCCAGGATGCCGAGGTGATCGAACATCGTCCGGGTCGAGGGATTGGCCGGGTCGAACCCGCCCATGGCGTGCAGCGAGATTTCGAACCGGAAGTCGCCGCGTTGGAAGTTGGTCATGTAGCCGCCGACCTTGTTGTGGCGCTCCACCAGGGCGACCTTCATGCCCTGCCGCGCCAGGTGCGCCGCCGCGCCCAGCCCGCCGCCGCCCGCGCCGATGACCACGGCGTCGAACGTTTCGACGGCCGGACAGATCGGGGTCGCCTGGTACCGGTGGCACGCCCCGCAGTCCCCGGGCCCCTCGAACGGCGGCACCACGGCAGGGTGGGCGGTCGTGTGGCATCCCGCGCAGTCGCCGGTCGAGTGCAGGATCGGCTGGTTGACGGCGCCGTTCGACCCGTGGCAGACGGCGCATTCCTGGGGGCGGGACCCGCCGTGGGTCGGGACATGGCAGGTCCCGCAGTCGGGCCGGCGCCACCCCGGGTGGGTGTCGGTCAGGCGCGCCGAGTCCACCATCGGCGTCGCAGACGTGATCGTGTGCAGGCCGGAATCGTCCGCGACTTCGGGCACGTCGTACCCTTGCTGATCCTCGTACCCGTACCCGTCCCCGTCCCCGTTCTGATCCCCGTACCCGTCCCCGTGCCCGCCGCACCCGGCCCCCCACAGCACCAGCGAGAGGACCGCAAACGAACGCCTCATGCACCCTCCCCGGGGACGTGTCCCTTTCTTCGCAGCGGATCTGGAAGTCATCGTGGGGGCTACCTTCGCACGAAGGAACTTGCGACGGCAAGAAGGAAAGGCATGGGTGGTGGGGGGGAAGAACGGCGTTGATCCGATCAGGCCGTCAGTTCGAGCCCCGGACCCGGCGGCCGGGCTGGACCGCGGCGATGAAGCGCAGTTCCGGGAAGTCCTTCAGGGCCATCCGCAGATCCCAGTCCCCGGCGAACAGCACCAGGGGGCGCCCCTCGACGTCCATCAGGCAGGCGGTCCGGGGAGGCCGGTCCAGGCGGTCCAGGTTCAGGTCGGTGCCCTCCACCCAGCGGGCGTGCTGGGCGGCGATGCGGTCGAAATCCACCGTGACCCCGTACTCCGACATCAACCGGTGCTTGGTCACCTCGAACTGCAACTGCCCGACGGCGCCCAGGACCGGGTCCCGTTCCATCCGGCCCCGATCGAAGAACAACTGGACGGCGCCCTCCTCGGACAACTGCTCCAGCCCGGACTTCAACTGCTTGCGCCGGGACGGGTCCATCATCCGCACCCGGACGAACAGTTCGGGCGAGAAACGCGGAACGCCTTCGTACTCGATGGGATCCCCGTCGCACAGGGTGTCGCCGATGCGCAGCACGCCCGGGTCCCACAGGCCGATCACGTCCCCGGGGAAGGCCTCCTCGACCAGCGTCCGTTCCTGCCCCAGGAACTGCACCGACCGGCTGAGGGTCAGCGTGCGCCCGGTCCGGACGTGCTTCGCCTCCATGCCCCGCTCGAAGCGCCCCGAGCACACCCGCGCGAAGGCGATGCGGTCGCGGTGCCGCGGGTCCATGTTCGCCTGGATCTTGAACACCAGGGCCGAAAAACGCGGATCGTCGGCGGACACGGGGCCCGTCGTGGACGGCCGCGGCTGGGGCCCGGGCAGCAGTTCCACCAGGTGGTCCAGGAACGGCTCGATCCCGAAGTTGGTCATGGCGCTGCCGAA
>CAINDP010000108.1 GCA_903847405.1 uncultured Myxococcales bacterium
GCAGGTGGGCACGGCGATGGCGACGGCGGTGACCTCGGAGTCCGCGTCGGAGGCCGTGTTCCGGCTGTTCGACGACGCCCAGCCCCTGACACCGGCGCCGTCCGGGTGCACGTTCTTCCGGACCGAGGCCGGGTGCCTGGGTGTGGACCCGCCGGCCTTCCGGCTGTTCGTGACCTTCCAGGCGGCGGTGGCCCCGGCGGTCCTGGGGAAGTACCCCTACGATCCGTTCCTGTTCCGCAGCAGCCAGCGGGGCCTGGAAGTCCACCTGCCCGACCATGCGGCCACGTCGCTGGCGGATGCGTCGCTGCTGGGCACGGGCCAGGACACGTCGGACGCGGCCGGTGGGCGCTGGTACAAGACGTCCCGGAACCTGCCGTGGGCGCTGCATATTCCGGGAACCTGGCGGCACCCGCTGGAAAAGACCGAAATCCTGCTGGCCTACCCGGACTTTGCCCCGTGGGCCCAGTCCGGCGGGGCGTCGAGCGCGTCCTGGTACATCCTGAATGTCGTCGCAGCGTCGCAGTGGTCGCCGTAGCGCCCCGTCATTTCGGGGGGGACATCGCCTCGGCATCGTCATCCGACATCGCGACCAGCAACCCGCAGGTGGCGGCGTACATCGTCGCGACCGGGGTGATGCGGAACGCCCATTCCAGGAAGCCGGACGCGTGCAGGGCCGCATGGCCGAACAGGAATCCGGCGCCCAGCAGGGCGTGCAGGCCGTGCCCGCGGAACGCCAGGCGCCCCGCCCGCCACAGGAACCGCAGGATCACCAGCAGGAACAGGGCAAACCCGACATAGCCCGTTTCGGCCAGGGTCAGCCGGTAGATGTGGTGGCAGACGCCGGCCTGCTCCTCGTTGGCCATGACCTGGATGTGGCTGTTGTACTTGTCCTGGTTCGTCAGGACCTCCGGGAAGTTGTTGATCCCCACCCCGATGACCGGGTGATCCCGCAGCATCATGTCGGCGGCCAGGTTGAATTCCTCGCGGGCCTGGTGGCTTTCCTCGGGGGCGTTCTTGACCCGGTCCATGATGCTGCCGGCGGCCTTGATGCCCCCGGCGACCATGGCCAGCAGGACCAGCACCGCGGTCACTTCCGTCAGGCGGCGGCGCTCGCGGCGCAGGGCCAGGACCACCGTCACCAGCAGGGCCAGGCCCGCCAGCAGGATCCCGGCCCGCGACATCGTGGCGACGACCGAAAAGACCATCCCCAGGGCGATGCCCACGGACAGCAGCGCGCGGGTCGGGGACATGGTGGCGTCCCCCAGGCCCCAGGCCAGCAGCGCCGGCATCGCCTGGTTCAGGTACAGCGGGATCGTGTTGGAATGATCGAAGGTCGCCTTCACCCGGTAGAAGCCCCACAGGTACTTCTGCTGCACGGCTGAAAAGGACACGATGGCGCCGGCCGCCGCCAGGCCCGCCCAGGGTCCCCAGGGCGGGACCCCGGCCCGGACGGTGTTCGTGACGGCCCAGTAGACGATGTACAGGCGCACCATCTTCCACAGCGTGAACGCCGCGTACAGCCCGGAGGGCGCGACGGCGGCGGAGGCGAGGGCCGCCAGGAAGAATCCCAGGCAGGCGAGGCTGTTGTAGGGCAGCCAGTGGATCGGCCGCTCCCGGCGGCCCAGGGCGACGCCGATGGCCAGGCCCAGGGCCAGCAGGTCCGCCAGCGTGATTTCGAACCCGCGGTCCGGTCCCCGGTACGTTTCCATGGACCAGAAGTTCAGGCTGGCCCGGACGCCCAGGGCGGGGGCGGCCAGCAGGATCGCCAGGAAGATGCCGCGGTAGCGGCCGGGACGCAGGGACAGCGCCACCACCGTCGGGACCAGGATCGCCAGGGCGGCCAGCAGCGCCAGGGCCTTCATCGTCCTTCCCCGGTGGCGTGGGGAGGTGCCGGTCGGATGTCGGGGATCACAGCGTCCGCCGCCAGGCCGTCAGCCACCGGGCCGTTTCGTCGGGCCAGGTGCCGGAATGGGACGAGGTCGGCGCCAGCAGGCGCGGCAGGTCCGGGTACAGCCGTTCCCGGGGGGCGCGCAGGCACACGTGGCCCGCGCGAAGGTTCTGCACGGCGTTGCGCAGCAGGCGTTCCAGCCCGCCCTCCCGGGGTTCCCGTCGACCGTCCCAGGCGGCGTAGGCGGCGGGCGTGTCCAGCCGGATGCCGTGGCGCCGGGACTCGATGGCCAGGAACACGCGGATGAAGGCCGCGCACAGGGCTTCCAGATCGGGGGTGGTCCAGGCGTCGCGCGGGGCCTGGTCCGGGTGGAACTTGAACGCCAGGCCTTCGCGATGGAAGTCGGCGACGTCCAGCGCGCGGACCTCCGGGTTCGTGTCGGCCAGCGCCTGGAACAGCGCGTCGCGGCCCGTGCACACCGATCGGTAGCCCCCGTGGAGGATCAGCAGCGCGTCGCCCAGGGCCAGGGCCGCCTTGTAGGCGTTTCGCCGGACGAACTGGGGGTCCGGGGGCGGTTCGGCGTTCCGTACGACCCGCATGGCCCACAGCAGCCCGGCGCCGCGATTCAGCAGCAGGC
>CAINDP010000109.1 GCA_903847405.1 uncultured Myxococcales bacterium
ATTGCAGCACTCGGCGGCCACCTGAAACACAATGGCGACCCAGGCTGGGAAGTCATTGAGAACGGCCTCGAACGGCTGCTTCTCATCGAAGAAGGCTGGCTCGCGGCGACTGCTTCGAGAAGTGATCAATCGTGAGACGTCCACGAGCACGTCCACGTCGACGTCGACGAGGCCGCCGGGGTGCAGCCGTGGACAGGACGGGGCCATTCTGCTAGGTTGGACCGCGTTTTGACGCGGAGAACCGAACCATGGCGCGGGCGACGGTCGAGCGGATCGCGGAACACACCGGCACCGAGGTGACGCTGCTGGGCTGGATGGCGGCCAAGCGGTCCAGCGGGAAGATCCACTTCCTGCAGGTGCGGGACGGGACCGGCACGATCCAGTGCATCATGGTCAAGAGCCAGGTCACCCCGGAGCAGTTCGAGGCGGCCGACCGGTGCACCCAGGAGTCGTCGGTGGCGATCACCGGCACCGTGCGCCAGGACGCCCGCTCGCCCATCGGGTTCGAGATCGACGTGAAGTCCTTCGACGTCGTGTCGGCGTCGGAGCCCTACCCGATTTCGCCCAAGGACCACGGGACCGCGTTCCTGATGGAAAACCGCCACCTGTGGCTGCGGTCGCGGCGGCAGCACGCCATCCTGCGCGTGCGGGCCTCCATCGTCCGGGCCATCCGGGACTACTTCGACGATCGCGGGTTCCTGCTGGTGGACACGCCCATCCTGACGCCGGCGGCCTGCGAGGGCACGACCACCCTGTTCGAACTGGACTACTTCGGCGAGAAGGCCTACCTGACCCAGAGCGGGCAGTTGTACAACGAGGCCACGGTCGCGGCGTTCGGGAAGGTGTACGCCTTCGGGCCGACGTTCCGGGCGGAAAAGAGCAAGACGCGTCGCCACCTGATGGAATTCTGGATGGTGGAACCCGAGATGGCTTTCTGCGACCTGCAGGAAAACATGAACGTCGCCGAGGACTTCCTGGCCTACGTGGTCGGGCGGGTGCTGGAGGAGCGGCGGTTCGAACTGGAAACGCTGGAGCGGGACGTCAAGCCGCTGGAAACGGTCCAGAAGCCGTTCCCCCGGATCCATTATGAAGAGGCCGTGAAGATCCTCCGGGCCAGCGGCAGCGACATCCCCGACGGCGACGACTTCGGCGGCGACGACGAAACGATCCTGACGAAGAAGTTCGACCGGCCGATCATCGTCCACCACTACCCGTCGGCGGTGAAGGCCTTCTACATGAAGAAGGACGCCGACGACCCGACCTACTGCATGAGCATGGACGTGCTGGCGCCGGAAGGCTACGGCGAGGTCATCGGCGGCGGGCAGCGCGAGGAGGACCTGGCGGTCCTGCAGGCGGCGATCCAGGCCCAGGGGCTCCCCATGGAGGCCTTCGGCTGGTACCTCGACCTGCGGCGCTACGGCAGCGTGCCGCATGCGGGCTTCGGCCTGGGCGTCGAGCGCACCGTCGCGTGGATCTGCGGCCTGCCGCACATCCGCGAAACGATCCCGTTCCCCCGGATGCTCGAGAAGATCACCCCGTAGAGCCTTCGGGAGCAATCGTGCGCGAACCCATCCTGGCCCTCGGAAAGTACGAGATCATCCAGGCCATCGGCAGCGGCGGCATGGCGACGGTGTACCACGCCCGGCTGTCGGGACCGATGGGGTTCGAAAAGCCCGTCGCCGTGAAGGTGCTGCAGGACGACGCCGCAGCCGACGAGGAGATCGTCCGGATGTTCGTGGACGAGGCCCGCCTGGGGGCGCGCCTGACCCACCCGAACATCGCCGGGGTGATGGAGTTCGGCGAGGCGGACGGGCGGTACTTCCTGGCCATGGAATACGTGGACGGGATGAGCCTGTCGATGCTGCTGAAGCGGCGGCCGAAGGGGAAGAAGGCGAAGGGCCTGGACCCGGCGGCGGCCGTGCACGTGACGTCCTGCATCCTGAAGGCCCTGGCCTATGCCCAGGCGCTGCCCGGTCCCGACGGGAAGCCGCTGGCGGTCGTCCACCGCGACGTCAGCCCGCAGAACGTCCTGCTGGATCGGTCCGGCGCCGCGAAACTGTGCGACTTCGGCATCGCGACCGGGACCTGGCGGGCCGAAAAGACGCGGTTCGGCCTGGTGAAGGGCAAGGTCGGGTACATGGCGCCCGAGCAGTCGGCGGGCGGGAAGGTCGACACCCGGACGGACCTGTACGCCGTGGGCCTGACCCTGGTGGCCATGCTGACCGGCAGCGCGCCGTTCGACGGGAAGGACACGGGGGAGATCCGGGCGAAGGCGGCGAAGGGCCTGCCGAAGGACCGGGTGGACGCCCTTTCCTGCGATGACGGGCTGAAGGACGTGCTGCTGCGCGCCCTGGCCATGCGTCCGGCGGATCGGTTCGCGTCGGCGGACGAGTTCCTGAAGGCCCTGACGACCGCGGCCCCCGACCCGACCGAGACCGGGCGCGTGGCGCTGGCTGCGGCCCTGGAAACCGCCCTGGAAAAGCCCCCGAGCACCCGGAGCGGCACTGCGAAGGCGGCGGTTGCGAAGCCGTCCAGGAAGCGCCCGTCCACGCGATCGTCGGAAACCGCCGATTCCGCGGCGGGAATCCGCAACGTCCTGATCGGGGCCGGGCTGCTGATGCTGGTGGCGCTGGCCCTGGCATTGCTGAAGATCGGGCTGCCGGACTAGAAGGCCGGGGTGCCGGACCGGATGAACGGAGGTGCTGGATGCTGGACAAGGCGCGGATCGGCGTCCTGGGCGCCGGCAACATGGGCGAGGCGCTGCTGGGCGGCATCATCAAGGCCTGCATCGTCGAGGCGCACCAGATCACCGCCAGCCGCCGTTCCGAGGTGGCGCTGGCGTACCTGCGGGACACCTGGGGCATCCACACGACCACCGACAACTGCGAACTGGTCAAGGCGAACGACATCATCCTGCTGGCCGTGAAGCCCCAGGTGATGGGCGACGTGCTGGCGTGCGTGGCGCCGTGCTTCCGGCCTGGCCAGGTGGTGATCAGCATCGCGGCCGGCATCACGACCGCCTTCATCGAATCCTTCACCGGCAACGAAATTCCGGTCATCCGGGTGATGCCGAACATGCCGGCGCTGGTGGGCCAGGCCGTGTCGCCCTACTGCCTGGGGACGCACGGGTCGGCGGCGCAGGCGCTGGTCGCGTCGCAGATCTTTTCGGCGGTGGGCGTCACGGTCCAGGTGGAAGAGGACATGATGGATGCCATCACGGCCCTCTCGGGAACCGGGCCGGCCTACCTGTTCTACCTGCTGGAAGGCTTGATCGAGGCCGGGAAGGCCATGGGGCTGCCGGATCACCTGTGCCGGGCGCTGGTGCGGCAGACCGCCTACGGGGCCGCGAAGCTGGTGGTGGAAACGCCGCGGACGCCCCGGCAGTTGCGGGCGCAGGTCACGTCGCCCCAAGGCACCACGCACGCTGCGATGGAACACCTGGACCACGAGCAGTTCCTGGAGCGCCTGCAGGGCGCGGTCCTGAAGGCGCGGGACCGGGCCCGGGAACTGGGCCGGGCCGCATCGACACGAAACGACCCGCACTGATCCGGGAGGAACGATGTTCGAGACTGCGATGAGCCCGGCCGGTTCAGGACTGCTGGCAGGAGCCCTGGTCCTGGCCGCCGTCCACGGCCTGATGCCGAACCACTGGGCGCCCTTCGTGCTGATCGGGCGCGCCCAGGGCTGGCGGCGCCGGCGGATGCTGTGGGTCCTGCTGATGGCCGGGATCGCCCACACCTCGGTGGCGGCGGGGCTGTCGATGGTGACGCTGCTGCTGGGGGTCGCCCTGGCCGAGGTCATCGAGCCCGTGGCGCACCTGCTGCCCGGCGTAATCCTGCTGGCGACCGGCACCGTCTACGTGGCGCTGGACCTGCGGAAGGGCGAGCACCACCACCACCACGCGAACGTGCACAAGGCCGCCAGCAGCGGCATGTCGGACCGGACGGCGACCACGACCCTCATCCTGACGCTGGCCCTGGCGCCTTGCGAGGCCATGGTGCCGGTGTTCGTGGGCGCGGCCCCGATGGGCGACGCCGTCTTCCTGCTGACCCTGGCGGTCCTGTCGGGCGTCGCGTCCGTGGCCGTGATGTGGCTGCTGGCGGCGCTGGCCTGGAGCGGCGCCCGGCGTCTCCAGTTCGGCTGGGCCGCGCACCACGAGCGCCTGGTGGTCGGGCTGATGCTGCTGGGGATCGGCGTGCTGACGATCACGCTGGGACACTTCGGGCACGGGGGCTAGGGGATCCGTCCACGTCGAGGTCCACGAGGCCGCTCAGCCGCGCTGCGACAACGCCTTCAACACCCGCGACAACACCTCGTCCGCCATCGCGTCGACGTCCGGGCCGGGCGGCGAAGGTGCGGGGGTCGGTGCGCGCGGCCGGCGGGCACCGCCCTGGACTTCGGCCAGACGGTGCAGGCGGGCGACCTCGCCGTCCGACAGGGGCCGGGGGGGGCCCAGGGAACGGGCCAGGAACGAGATCTTCGCCGTGTGCTCCAGCGACTCGAGGCGATCGTAGGCCGCATATACGTTCGGACCGACGCAGACCGATCCGTGGCGCTCCATCATCACGACGTCATGCTCGTGCAGCAGCCGTTCGACACCCGCAGCCACATCCTCGCTGGCGGGCGTCGCATAGGCGGCCGTCGGAACCTCGCCCAGCGCCACCACCGATTCCGGCACCAGACGCTGATCCAGGGACAGGCCGGCCAGCGTGAAGGCGATCGCGGTCGGAGGGTGCCCGTGGACCACCGCGCCGATGTCGGGCCGTGCGCGGTAGGCGGCGAGGTGCAGCTTGACCTCGGTGCTGACCTTGCATCCGCGGCCCTCGGGGTGCCCCTGGAGGTCGGTCGCAACCAGGTCCGACGCCTTCAGAAAGCCCTTGTTGACGCCGGAGGGGGTGACCAGCAGGCGGACGGCCGACAGGCGCACGCTGACGTTGCCTTCGCCGCCCGCGATCAGGCCTGCTTCGTGCATCCGCCGGCAGACCTCGACCACCTGCTCGCGGGCGACCGATTCGTCGATGCGGGGCGGGGTGTCGGCCACGGCGTCACTCGTCGTCGGGGGAGAGGTCCCGGGCGTTCTTGTCGGTCAGGCGTACGTCCAGTTTCCAGGCGCCGCCCTCCCGCACGAAGATCAGGGTCACGGGCGTTCCGCCCTTCGCCGCGACGACGACCTTCGCCTTGTCGCCCTCGATGGTTTCGGACTGCGCCTCGGACAGGGTCAACTGCTCCAGGGGGCGCGGGGACGGGCTGCCCGCGGGGTACTGGGACGCATAGAGCGCCAGCAGCGCCCGGGCAAAGGGCTGGGACTCGGCGGAAAACCCCGTTGCGAAGGCCTCGGCGTCCCCCTTCCGGGCCGCCTCCTGGAGCGCATCGAACACCTTCGTGGGCGACTTGCCGCAGGCGGAGAGCGAGGCCGCGAACACCAGGATTGTCGCGACGCGAAGGGCAACTCGGGTCCTGCTTGATCCAATGGCTGGACGACGCATCGGGCCTCCCGTCGGGTTCACCAGGGCGCGGGATAGACGGTTCCCCTCAGGTTCGCGAGGGTGGCCTGGGAAAGGGGCAGGTCCAGGCGCCAGCCGTGGCCGTCCCGCACCAGGACGATCCCGGGGCCTCCCGGCCTCCGCAGGATCACGTTCGGACCGGCGTCCTCGGACGGGTCGGGAACGGCGCCCTTCAGGTCGGCCAGCAGGCGCCGCCGCAGGTCCTTCCACCCGTCGGCACGCACGAACCCCTCCACGAGGGAGCGGGAGGCCGGCGCCAGGGCGTCCAGGAATTCGGGGGTAGGCGCGGCTTCGGAGGCCCGCAAGGCGGCTTCGATACCGCCGGCCACGTCGCCGGGGGCCGGGGTGCAGGAAAGCATCGCTGCGGCGTTGACGAAAAGTACGACGATCATCAAGAACCGGAGGTCAGAAACAATGGTGCGGGGTGCGAGAGGGGGGACTTGAACCCCCACGAGAAAATTTCCCACTAGCACCTCAAGCTAGCGTGTCTGCCATTCCACCACTCTCGCGCGGCCCAGATGGCCAAAAGCAGGCGATTTGTAAACCGGAAGGACCCGTGTGTCAAGGCGCGCGGGCGGTTTTCGGCAGGCGCAAGGTCGGCCTCACGCGGCACGAGGCGCACCGGACAGGACGATGACTCCGTCCGCGTCGGCGACCAGGAATTCGCCGGAACGAAAAACGATTCCGGCGAAACGGACGTCCACATCGCGCTGCCCCTCGCCCCGCTTGACGCTCTTGGCCGGGTGGGGCGCCAGCGCCTTGACCCCCAGCGGAAGCAGGCCGAGCGCCTCGGTATCGCGGACGCAACCGTAGACCAGGACGCCCGACCAGCCGTTGTCCACGGCCAGACCCGCGACCAGATCGCCCAGCAGCGCGCACCGCAACGAGCCCCCCCCGTCCACGACCAGGACGCGTCCTTCGCCCGGCTCGGACAGGGCCTGTCGTACCAGCACGTTGTCCTCGAAGACCTTCACGGTGGCAATCGTGCCGGCGAAGGCGCGGGCCCCCCCGAAGTCGCGGAAGATCGGATCCGCCACGCGAACCGTGTCGCCAAGCCGGTCACTGAGGTCCGTCGTTTGGAAGGACATGGCCTTGCTCCGATGGAATCGCGATCATCTTCCCACGAGGCGCGGCCGGGTTCCAGCGGGGGGACGGAAGCGTGCGGGGGCCAAGGAGGTTGTCAGTCCGCCGCGGGTGCATCCGCCAAATCCAGATCCTCCAGCGGGTGCACGTCCAGCAGGTTTTTCTGGAAGCCCCGGACACGGGGGCTCAGCAGGTAGATCCGCGTGAAGTGGTACAGAGGGATCATCGGTGCGGCGTCCAGCATCCGTGTTTCCGCCAACTGCAGCAGGGCGTTCCGGGCCTCGGGGCCGCCTTCGACGCGCGCAGCCTCCAGGCGCCGATCGACCTCCGGATCGGAAAATCCGGGGTAGTTCGACGGGGCGCCGGTCCGCAGGATCTCCAGGAAATTCAGGGGATCCACGACGTCGGCACACCAGGAGGCGCGGGCCATCCCGTAGTCGCCCTTCCGGACGCGGGCCAGGAGGGACTTCCACTCGGTGGCCTCCAGGGACACGTCGAGCCCCAGGTTCTCCTTCCACTGGGCCTGGAGGAACTCGGCGATCACCTTGTTGGCCTCGCCACTGTTGTACACGTAGGAAAGCGGCGCGAGGGCCCCGTGTGCGCGGCGCGCCTCGTCCAGCAGCGTTCGGGCATGCACCGGGTCGAACCCGGATCCCGCGGGCGGAACATACCCGGTGGGCGTCGCGATTTCGGGGGGAACGAACGACCGCGCCGGGGGCTGCCCGCCCATCAGGACTTCCCGGACCAGCCGCTCCTTGTCCACGGACATGTCCAGGGCCCGGCGCACCCGCGGGTCGTCCAGGGGTGGCCGGTCGACGCGGAGCGCCACGTAGCCCGTGCACAGGACCGGGTCGCTGTGGAACTCCGCCGGGCGCGTCTTGCGCATTTCCGGGATCCGGTCGCGGCTGAGCGTGCCCTTCAGCCAGTGGACCTTGCCCGCGGCGAACCACTCGTAGGCCAGCCGCTCCCCGGACAGGAAGTGGAACGTGACGCCGTCCAGTGCGGTCGATCGGCCCGAGGGGTTCCGGGTCAGGACCGCCCGGTCCCCCGGTTGGAACGCATCCAGGCGGAAGGCGCCGTTGCCGATCAGGGAGCCCGGGCGCGTCCATCGGGCACCCTCCCGGGCGATCACGTCGGCGCGGACCGGGGCAAACACCGGGTGCGCCAGCCGGCCGGGAAAGTCGACGGTCGGCACCCGCAGACGGACCTCCAGGGTCGTCGCGTCCAGGGCGCGCACGCCCAGGCGAAGGGCGGGGGCCCGGCCGGCGTGGACCTCCTCGGCGCCGTCGATGACGTACAACTGGGCGACCAGGCGGGCTCCGGATGCCGGGTCCAGCACCCGTCGCCAGGCGTAGTCGAAATCGCCGGCCGTCACCGGTCGGCCGTCGGACCACCGGGCATCGGGCCGGAGGTGGAAGGTCCAGGTCAAGCGGTCCGCCGAGGACTCCCACGACGACGCGACGCCGGGCCGCGCGGGGCCCTCGCCGGCGGGGCGCCGGACCAGGCCTTCGAACAGCGCCGCCGCGATGGTGATGCCGCTTTCCTCGCCGGCGAGGCCCGGATCGATCGTTTCGGGTTCCCAGATGGCGACCGACAGGACCTTCGGCGCCCGGACCGCGGCGTCACGTCCCGCATCCCCCGGCTTGCAGGATGCGAAAATCGCCAGGACGGCCAGGGCCGCAAGGATGTCGAGGCAAGGGGTGCGCGAGGTCACGGACACCTCCGCGCGGAATCGACGGACCGACGGACGCGGGCACCCTCCCCTACGGGGCGACGGGTGCGGGCGCCGGAGCCTCGCCTGGAGCCGCCTCGGGTGCAGGCGGAGCCGGGGGGGGCGGAGGCGCAGGCGGCTTCACGCCGGCCTCGGTGATCTTCAGGTTCTTCAACTCGACGAAGCGGGCGACGTCCTTCAGGTACCCCGCACACTCGTCGGTGTTGGTCATGCGGCCGGCCGCCTCGCACGCCGGGGAACCGGCCGCCGTCTCGCACGCCTTCGTCGTCAGGTCCTTGCAGGGCTTGGCGCCACAGGCCGTCAGGGCCGTCATCGCCACCGCCACCGCCATCGTCACGAACAACGTCCTCACAGGACTCCTCCGGAAATGGACGGCAGAGTGTAGCACACGAACCCGGGAGGGGAAGCGCGGGATTCGAGGGTGGTTCGGCGGGGAGGACGGCGCCCACGAAATCGGTGTCTGTCCCCATTTTCGGCCATGGTAAGGTTGCGTCATGTGGTCCCTCCGGCCCTGCCTCATCGCCGTTCTCGCCCTGGCGACGGTCCTCGCCTCCCCGAACCTTGCCCGGGGGGGGACGGATCCCGCGAAGCGCTGGCGGACGATCCGCACCGACCATGTCCGGATCCATTTCGACGCGCCCGGCGAGGCGATGGCCGGACGGGCTGCCGCCCATGCCGAGGCGGCCTACCGGCGCGTGAAGGACCTCCTGGGGCTGGTCCCGGCCGAACCCGTCGAGATGGTGCTGACCGACGATGGCGACGACTCCAACGGATCGGCCACCGTCTGGCCGTACGACCGGATCGTGCTGCTGGCGGCGCCCCCGGACCCGGGGTCGGAACTGGCGGTCTTCGACGACTTCCTGCGTTCGCTGGTCCTTCACGAGTACGTCCACGTGGCCCACATGGACCAGGCCTCGGGGCTGCCCGCCTGGCTGAACCGGCTGCTGGGAAAGACCGCCACCCCCAACGGCGCCATCGATTCCTGGTTCATCGAGGGCCTGGCGACGTTCCTGGAGACCCGCCTCACCGGCGGCGGCCGCAACCGGTCGACGGCCTTCGAACGGATCCTGCGGTCGGCGGTCCTGGGGGGCACGTTCCTGGACCTGTCGGAGATGACCATCCCGCCCTTCAAGCTGCCGCGCGGCGGCGCCGCCTACGTCTACGGAGGCGCGTTCCTGGAGTTCCTGTACGCCCGGGGCGGCGTCGAAGGACTGCGCCGGTTCGTCCGGGACTACGGCGCCCGGATCGTCCCCTTCGCCATGAACACGCTGGCGCGCCGGGCGTGGGGAAAGGACTTCCTGGACCTGTACGCCGAGTTCCGGTCGGCCGAGGAGGCCCGGGCCCGCGCGACCGCAGCCCGGGTGCAAGCCGCAGGCGAAATCGCCGGAACGCCGTTGACCCGGGGCGGCGAATCCCGCGGGTCCCCGGTCTTCCGCAAGGACGGCGAGGCGCTGTTCTACGTGCGCTCCGACGGGAATTCCGAAGCGGGCGTCTTCGAACTGGACCTCCGGACCGGCCGCGAGCGGAGGCGGTGGGACTGCCGCGGCGGATGCGGGCGACTGGCGGTCGAGGGGGACGCGGTCTACACGACGCACGCAAGCCCCTGGCGGATCTACGGTGCCTTCGGGGAGGTGTACCGGCTGGGTCCGGGGACGATGCGCGCCCAGCGGTTGACGCGCCGGGCGCGGGCCCGGGACGTCACGGCGATCCCCGGCGGAACGCTGGCCTGGGTGACCGCCGAATACGACCGGGTGTCGCTGGTTTCGCGCGATCCTGAAGAGGACCTCCGGACCCTGGTCCCCGCGGGCCGGTTCGCCTCGATCGGCGATCCGCGCGCCCTGCCGGACGGCCGCGTGGCGTTCACCGGGATGGCGGACGGCCGATGGGACCTCTGGGCGGTGCGGCCGGACGGCACGCTGGACCGCCTGACCGACGACGGGTGCCTGGACCGGGATCCCGTGCCGACGCCCGACGGGCGCTGGCTGCTGTTCACGTCGGACCCCGGCGGCATCGACGACATCCTGGCGCTGGACCTGCGGACCGGCGAGCGCCGGCGGGTCACGCGCGTCCTGGGGGGCGCGGCCGAGCCCGCGATCAGCCCCGACGGCGCGACGCTGGCCTTCACGATGTACTCCGCCCGCGGCGAGGACCTGGCGACCCTGTCCCTGGACCCCGGCGCGTGGGTCGCGCTGGGACCCGAGGATGCGTGCCGGGCGACCCTGGCAGCGGTCGAGCCCGATCCCATCGAGACGGCTTCGCATCCCTACTCCCCCTGGCCGTCCATCCGCGCCCGGGCGCTCCACCTCCGCTTTTCCGCCGCGTCGACGGGCGACGTCCTGATCGGCGCCGACGCCGGCGGATCCGACGCGATCGGCCACCACGCGTTCACCCTGGGCTTCGAACTGGATCCCCGGCAGGGCGCGCCGACGGCGTGGGGCTCGTATGCGTTCCACGGCTGGTGGCCCTCCCTGGGCCTGGACCTCGCCACCTGGCGTTCCGTCGCCTGGGCGCGGGTGGACGATCGCTGGTTCGAGGCGGGCCGGCGAACCTGGCTGTTGAACGTGGCGGCATCGCTTCCGATCCCGTGCCGCACGCGACAATTCTCCATGGGCCTCGGGTACTCGCTGCAATGGACGTCGGACGCCGAACATCCGCGCGCCACCGATCCGGCCTCCTCGCCCCCGATCCTGCCGTCCGAAACGATCATCGGGACCCTGACCCTCACCGCCGACCACGACTCGACCCGGGCCTTCGTGCATGGCGTCGGACCGTCCCAGGGGGTGCATGCGGGGATCGCGCTGGGCCTCCGCCACCCCATTCCCGCCGCCGCCGACTGGGGCCTGACGCTGGCCGGTCACGCGCACGGCTACCTCCCGATGCCCTGGCCGGGCGGACAGGTCCTGGCCATCCTCGGCTCGGGGGCGACGGCCTTCGGCGGCCGCGGCTGGCGGGACGCGTTTTCGGTCGGCGGGTTTCCGTCGCAGGACCTGCTGTCGGCCCTGGTCAACCGGCAACCGCTGCAGGGGCGGTACCTGCGGGGCTTCCGGTCGGGGTCCTTCGTGGGCGACGCCTACGTGCTGGTGAACGCGGAATACCGGGCGCCGCTGTGGGCCATCCACCGGGGGCTCGGCACGTTCCCGCTGGCCGCACGGCGCCTGTGGGCGACGGCGTTCGTGGATGCCGGCAGCGCGTGGTGGCGCGGCGAAACCCCCGTTCCCGGGTGGGACGCCGGGGCCGAACTGGCCCTGTCGACAAACCTGTTCCTGCTGACCGACGCGACCTTCCGCCTGGGGTACGCCCACGGATTCGGGCCCCTGGGCGGGGATGTCGTCTATTTCCTGTTCACGCCCTGATCGCCGGAAGCCGCATCGCCCAAGGCCCGCGCGGCCAGGATGCGCACGGCCTCGGCCGGGTGGTCGCGCCAGGCCGCCAGCGCCTCGCGCCCCCGGGGATCCCCCGCGGCGGCAAGCGCCCGGGCCGCAAAGAAGCGGACGGGCTCGTCGACGTCGGCCAGGAACGGCGGCAGGACGCGCACGGCGGCGTCGGCCGGCAGGTGGCGGAACGCGTCGGCCGCACGGCCCCGCACGAACGAATCCGACGAGCGGTCTGCAAGCACGGCGTCCAGCAGCGCCTCGACCGCACCCGGCTGCGCCGATGCGGCGACCGCACGCAGGGCCGGCGCGACGGTTTCGCGCGCCTCCTCGGTGGAC
>CAINDP010000110.1 GCA_903847405.1 uncultured Myxococcales bacterium
ACCAGCGTCACGTCCACGCCCAGGGCCGCCGCCACCGACGCGGCGTTCATTTCGCCGCCGAAGCCGGTGGGGATGGAATCGACGTAGCGTTCCTCGCCCGGGGCCGGCAGGGGGTCCAGGACCGGCAGGAAGACCTCGAAGAAGATGGGGCCGACAACGGTCAGGCGGGGGCGGGCTGCGGTAACGGGGTTGTCCATGGATCCCTCCGCGAACGGGCCGAAGCGTAGCGGAGCGCCGTCGGGGCGGCAAGCACGGGCGCCCCGGCAGGTGGTGCCGGACCTCGCCCTGGAATCGGGCCCGCGGTAGAATCCGCCGAAACCTCCCGAGGGCACCCCATGCCGAGGAACCTGTTCGCCGCGTCCCTGCTGGTCAGCCTGCTCGCCGCCTGCGGGGGGGCTGGTGGGACCGGTCCGGACCTGGGCCCGGAACTCCCGCCGGTGTCCCTGCCCGATGTCCCGGACGTCGGCTCGGGGGCGAACGACGTCGCCGCGGAAGCCGGGGACGCGCGTCCGGAAGCGACCGACCCGGGAGGCGACACCCCCCGGGACCCCGGAAGCGAGGCCGCGGCGGACCCGGGCGAAGACCCGACGGGTGACGGCGCAGGTGACGACCCGGGCCCCTCGGATGACGGCATGGCGGGCGACCCCGATCCCGGCCCCCGGGACCCCGGCCCCCAGGACCCGGGCACGTTCGACCCCGGCGCACCGGACGTCCCCTGCCCCACCCCCTGCAGCGAAGGCAGCACCTGCGTCCAGGGCGCCTGCCTCCCCTGCGACAACGACCTGCGGTGCGGCCCGACCTGCCGTTCGTGCTCGGGGAAGACGATCCACTGCCTGGGCGACCACTGCGTCCAGTGCCTGGACGACGTCGAGTGCCCGCTGGACTCGACCTGCGCCGCGAACACGTGCCGGAAGTGCGCGGACGTGGACGACCCGGAGCACTGCGGGCGGCTGTGCGAGGTCTGCAGCGGGGAGGCGCCGGCCTGCCAGGGCGGCGGTTGCGTGTGTTCCGCCGGGTCCTGCAGGGCGGGGCGCCGTTGCGTGGGCACGGCATGCCTGCCCTGCAACGTGCCCGAGGCCTGCGGCCTGGCCTGCGGCGCCTGCGGCGTCGATCGCCCGTTCTGCGTGGCCGGGGACCGGTGCGCCGCCTGCCGGGACGACAACGACTGCGGCCCGGGCATGCAGTGCCGTGGCGACGTCTGCGTGACGGAATGCCGGCCGCCGGTCGAGGGGTGCACTGCCGATCCCGGCTCGACCGGCACGGGATGCGGGGCGGCGATCGTGATCAACCGGACCGCGGCCGCCACAACGTTCTCGGTTTTCGGCGACACCTCGTACCTGGGGAATGCCGACGACGCCGCGTCGGGCTGCGTCGAGGGCGACAGTTCGTCCGACCTGACCTACAAGGTCTGGCTGGCCAAGGGTGAATCCATCGAAATCTCGGTGATGCCCTACGATCTGAGCGGGTCCGGCAACACCCCGGACCTCCTGTTGAAACTGTATCTGGGGACCGATTGCGCGGCGGGAGGCGCGGTGCCCCTGGTCTGCGTCGACCAGTGGAGCTCGGGCACCACCGAGACCCTGTCCCACACGGCCCAGGCCGCGGGCTGGTATCCGCTGATCGTGGACGGGTTCTACAGTTCCTACGGGGCGGGAGGCTTCATCCTCTACGTGACGATCCACCCCCTGCGGCCGGACTCCTGCTGCTCGGGGTCGTGACACCGGTGAACCCTGCGCCCCCTGGCCGGCCTGCCGCACCTTGTATCCGCGGCCCCCGACCCGTAGGATCCCGCAGGGAATCACGATTCGGAGGCATCCATGCGTCGCGCCCTGCTGGCAGCGATCCTCGCAACGTCCCTGCTCACGGCCTGTGACCCCGCCTCGCCGCCGTCCCTGGGCGAAGTGTTCACGGACCCGGGCTCGTTGGACGTGCCTGCGGCGGACGTTCCGGGCGACGTGGCTGACGACGGGACGACGGACACGCCGGCGGACGTCCTCCTGGACTTCGGGACGGACACGCAGAAGGACACCGCGCCGGACGAGTCCACCGACACGCCGACCGACACCCCGGCCGATCTGCCGACCGACACGCCGACCGACACGCCCACCGACGCCTGCACGCCCGTCCTGTGCGACCTCTACTGCCCCCACGGCTACCGCGTGGACGCCGCCGGTTGCGAAGCCTGTTCCTGCCGCCAGTGCGAAACCGCCAAGGACTGCGCCCCCATGGCCCTGCCCTGCGACAAGCCCGTCTGCGGCGAAGCCGGCATGTGCCTGTGCGACTGCGCCGGCAAGGCGCCGCAGGACTACGGGTGCCCCGACGGGACCCTGGTGCCCTGGTGCGCCTGCGGACCTCTGGGATGGGACTGCGTGGCCCGCCCCGAGGAGCGGTGCCCCACCCTGTGCGTGCCCGGCCGCGCCGACGCGTACCCCTGCCCCGACGGCTCGAACGTCCCGTGGTGCGAATGCACCCGGAACGACTGCGTCCCCGAGTGCCGCAACGTCGGCACCGACACCGAAGGCTGGTATGACACCTGCACCGGGGCGCTGGTCGTCCAGCGCGCCTGCCAGTCCTGCCACCCCTTCTGCCAGGCCATCGGCACGCGTTCCGAGGGCTGGTCCGACGACTGCGGCGACGGCCTGATTGCCTGGGGCCAGTGCGGCCCCCGGCGGACTTGCGACGACAAGGCGCCCGCTGCCTGCACGACGGCGAAGTGCACGGTGTCCGATGCATCGGTCACGTTCGCATGCCCCGACGGCACCGCGGTCCCCCAGTGCGCATGCGAGGTCCCGGACGGCCCCTGCCCCCCCGAATGCCTCTACGCCGGCACGAAGTCCGAGGGCTGGTACGACGGGTGCTCGGGAGCGCTGGTGCGGTACGCCACCTGCCGGGACTGTTCGATGACCTGCGACAACATCGGCAACAAGTCCGAGGGCTGGTACTCGTCCTGCGACGGCCTCATCGGGTGGGCCCAGTGCGGCACGGGCACCTGGGCCTGTTCGGCGACCCCCTGGGACGGCTGCACGAACCACGCGGCCGCGTGCGTCGGCGAGGGCGGCGGCACGATCCTGTCCACCGCGTCCGCCTGCTGCCCGGGGCTGGCGACGATCGAGGTGGCCGCCTGGGACGGCGCCCAGTGCCTGTTCCCCGACTGCCTGTGCGGGCTGTGCACCTACTGCGGGGACGGCCGGTGCGTGCCCCCGGAAAACCGCTGCAACTGCGCGACGGACTGCCTGCCCGGGACGCCGGCGTTGCCCCGGGGCGGGCTGTGCCAGGCCGACGCCGACTGCCTGCAGGGCCTGTCGTGCATCGGGGCGTGGGCCTCGACCCGGCTGGGCGTCTGTTCGTCGATGTGCAACCCGATGTCCATGGGACCCGGGGCCCCGTGCGATCCCGGCTTCGCCTGCGTGATCGTGCCCGAGTCCCAGGCCCCCGGGTTCTGCCTGGCCGAATGCGGCGGGGACCGGGACTGCGCCTACCCCTTGACCTGCGGCGTGTTCCCGGACGCGACGTTCCCGAAGGCCTGCTACGACTGGAGCCCCTTCCGCTGACGGGACGCGGGACCCGGGCGGCGCCCCCGGGTCAGTCCTGGCAGATCCACGTGATGATCAGCGTGTGGCAGCCGGCATCGGTCCACCAACTGCCGTTGGGGTAGGTGATCCGGTCCACTTCCCATCCCCGGATCTGCAGACGATCGAAGTCGCGAATCCGGCGGACCCACGTGTCGACCGCCCCGTTCATGGGGAAGGCGTGGACGTTGATGAACAGGTCCTCCGGGGCCGGGTCGCAGTTCCGCCACCAGGCCTGGTGGCCGCTCTGGCCGCATTCGCACGCCGGGTCCGCCAGCGCCCCCGTGGTGGTCAGCACATCGGCGATCAGCGGCGACTGGTTGTCGTAGTACCAGCGGGACCGGATCGTGCCGTCGTAGGCAGACACGATCGTCGAGTCCAGAGTCACGGTGTAGTCCGCGGTTTCCAGGACAGGGTCCGGATCGACCGGGATGCCGTCGGCGCACTTCGGGAAGCGGGGCTCGCCCCCGCCGGTCAACGGGATCGAGGTCGTGCGGCTTTCGGCCCGGACCTCCAGCGTCGCCGCGAACGTCCCTCCGCCCCTGGGCCGGAACGCCACCGGGATTTCGAAGGAGGCCAGCCCGGCCAGGGGTCCCGGCAGGTCCAGCGTCGGGGTGCCCGCCTTGAACTCGCCGTCGCCGCCCACCGCCAGGCCCGCGGAATCGATCGGGATGTCCGTCGTCCGGACGTTCCAGCAGGTCACCTTCCGGTCCCGCGTTTCGCCTTCCAGGGTCGTCGCGAACGCCAGGGGGGACGGCAGGCATCGCACCGGCGACTTGCACGCGCCGCCGGCAACCAGGGGCACCTCGACGCTGAAGGGTTCCGCGTCGAACGTCAGCCACAGCGAGGCGATGGCCACGCAACCGCAACCGCCGGCCGCGCCGGTCCTCGGCACGAAGGCGACCCACACCGTCGCGGACTGTCCGGCCCCAAGGGCGCGGGCCGGGTCCCCCACGACCTCGAAGGTCCCGCAGGCAGATTCCCGGGCATCGACCTCGACGTCCACCAGGTTCGCGACGCCGCCGCCGACATTCGAAACCACCAGTTCCAGGCTGCCGCCGGGCGCGTCCGGGACCACCTCGTCCCACGCCAGGGCGGCGGGCGCCACCGACACCGGCCCGGGGGCGCCGGGGCCCGAATCGCACCCGGCCAGCACCAGGGTGGCCGCCGCCAGCAAGGTCCCGACCCGGGCCGCCAAGCCGGACGTCCGCGTCACACCGTCACTCCGTCCACCGCCAGGGCCTTGCGGAACGCCAGCTTGTCGATGGCCCGATCGAAGGCCTCCCGCGGGTCCACCTCGCGGCGCCGCACCAGGTCCAGGATCGAGTCGTCCATCGAGATCATGCCCAGGCGCTTCCCCGTCTTGATGGCCCCGTCCACCAGGTGCGGCTTGCCCTCGCGGATCATGTTCGGCAGGCCCATGGTCCAGAACAGCAGTTCGACCGCCGGCACGCGACCGCCGGTCCGCCGGGGCAGCAGTTGCTGGGCCAGGATGCCCTTCAGAACGCCCGCGAACATCCCGCGCACGGCGTCCTGCTCGACGCTGGGGAACACGTTCACCATGCGGTCCACGGTCCGCGACGCGCTGTTCGTGTGCATGGTCGCCAGGACCAGGATTCCCGTTTCCGCCGCCTGCAGCGCCATCGTGATCGTTTCCAGGTCCCGCAGCTCGCCCACCAGGATGACGTCCGGATCCTCGCGCATGGCCAGCCGCAGGGCGTCGGCGAAGGTCCGCGCCGACGAGCCGATTTCGCGCTGGGTGATGCGGCTGCCGATGTTCGTGTGGACGTGCTCGATGGGGTCCTCGATGGTCAGGATGTGCAGGCGCCGCGTGCGGTTCAGGTGGTCGATCAGCGAGGCCAGCGTGGTGCTCTTGCCGGACCCCGTCGGCCCGGTGATCAGCACCAGCCCGTTCGGGTACTCGACCAGGCGGGACACCTGCATCGGCAGGCCCAGGTCCTCGAAGGCCAGCGTCGTGTCGGGCACGTGGCGGAACACCGCCGCCGGGCCGCGCTCCTGCTTGAACAGGTTCACCCGGAACCGGCCGATGGTCGCCGCGTCGTAGGCCCAGTCCAGGTCCCCGGCGGCCTGGAATTCCGCCCAGGAGGCCTCGGGCACGATTTCGGACAACAGTTGCACGAAGTCCTCGGCCGTCACGGATTCCATGCGCAGGGGCGCCATCTGGCCCACGACGCGCAGGATGGGGGGATGCCCGGTGGCCAGGTGGAGGTCCGACGCCCCCATTTCCACCATGATTTCCAGCAGGTCATCGATGCGCGGCCGCGTCGGCACGACGGTTCTCCTTGGTCGTGATCGGGGGGCACAAATGCCCGTCACGTCACCGGCATCAGCGCCCGGAACGGTTCCTTGTTCGTCGCCTTCGCATAGGCGTCCTCGACCGCGATTTCGCCCGACTGCACCAGTTCCAGCAGCGCGTTGTCCAGGGTCTTCATGCCCTCGGCCCGGCCGATCTGCATCTGCGCCGCCACCTGGGCCAGCTTGTTTTCCCGGACCAGCGCCGACACCGCCTGGTTGCACACCAGCAGTTCGAAGGCCCCGACGCGCCCGTTCCCCTTCTTCCGGCGCACCAGCGTCTGGGCGATGACCATCCGCAGGGCGTCGGCCAGCATCAGGCGCACCTGCTGCTGCTCGGACGCCGGGAACGCCTCGATCATGCGCTGGATCGCGCCCACCGCCGTCGGCGTGTGCAGCGTGGCGATGACCAGGTGGCCCGTTTCCGCGGCCTCGACCGCCATCCGCATCGTCACCAGGTCCCGCATCTCGCCGACGATCATCACGTCGGGATCCTCGCGCAGGGCGGCCCGCAGGGCGTGGGGGAAGGATTCGGAATGGCGCCCGATCTCGCGCTGGTTGACCAGGGCCTGCTTGCGCTCGTGGAGGTACTCGATCGGGTCCTCCAGCGTGATGATGTGCACGGGGCGCATCTCGTTCAGCAGATCCACCAGGGCCGCCATGGTCGTGCTCTTGCCGCTGCCCGACCGGCCGGTCACCAGGACGAATCCCTGGTTCAGGGACACGATTTCGCGGACGATGGTCGGCAGGCCCAGGTCGCGCAGGCGCGGCGGCTCGCCGGGGATCAGGCGCACCACGGCCGACCAGCCGCGCCGCTCCAGGAACACGTTCACGCGGTGGCGTCCCACGCCGGACACCACGTAGGAAAAGTCGGCGCCCAGGTCCCGGGCCATGTCCTCGCGCAGGCGCTCCGGCACGATGGGCAGGATGAGGGCCTCGGCGCTTTCCCGCGTCAGGGGCTCCCCGGCGATGTCCACCAGGTCCCCGTGGATCCGGAACGCCGGGGGCGATCCGGGCACGATGTGCACGTCCGACGCCCCCTGCTGCCGCGCGTCGGCCAGGATCCGGTCGAAGGGGAGGTCGGGCACGTGCAGTCGAACGACGGGGCGCAATTCGGCATCGTCCAGCGGAACGCCGTGGCGCGCGGCCAGGTGGCGGGCGGCGCCGGCGGCCTGATCGCGCACGCGGACGTCCGGGTCCGTGGCGGCGGATCGGGCCAGGTACGGGACCAGGCGCCGGTCCGCGAAGGTCAGCAGGGCCCGGATGACCTCCAGGCGCACCTCGACGTTCGGGTCCGACAGCAGCCGCGCCACGTGGGGCATCGATTCCTGGGCGCCCCGATCCGCCAGCAGCGCCACCGCGGTCCAGCGCAGGTCGTCGCGGCCCAGGGCGTCGATCAGCACGGCGGTCGCCTCGGGGCCTTCAACCTCGCCGATGGCCTGCAGCGCCATCATCGCGGTCCACCGGTCCCCGTCCCCCAGCAGCGGCAGCAGGGCCGGCACCAGGGAGGGCAGCGCCAGCCCCCGTGCCAGTTCGATGACCATCCGCAGGTCCCCGCCGGACAGCCGTTCCAGGCGGCGCTCGATGGCCGGGGCAAGGCGTTCCCCGACTTCACCCAGGGCGCGGTGCAGGCGCTCGCGTCCCGAGGACAGCAGGTTGCGCTGGGCGTGCAGCAGGGCCAGCAACGGGTCCTGGGCGGCGGCCGGCGAACCGGCGGCGTCCACCGACCCGATCGACGCCACCAGGACCTCCAGGGCCCGGCGGTGCTGGATTTCGCTGCCTTCCAGAAGGGCCTGGACGATGGCGGCGGGACGTGCCCCGCTGGCACTGTGCCTGACGCCTCCCTGTCCCGGATCCGCCACGGGTTCCCCCTGCCGCAGGACGCGATGGACGACCATTATACCCACGCGTGCACGATTGAAACCCGATAGAATCAGCCCCGTCCGTGCTGCGGGAGATTCCCATGCGTCGATTCGTCCCGGTGCTGCCGTTCGCCGTGCTGGTCGCCTTCGGCTGCGGGGGTTCCTCCTCGCCGTCCCTGAACGGCACGGACACGCCCCCCCCGCCGGATTCGACGCAGGGGACCGACGATTCCACGGCCGATGACGTCCCCCTTCGGGACAACGTCGCGGACGACTCCCCGGCCGACGTCACGACCGTCGACGTGTGGCTGCCCGACGCGCCCGCGACGGACCTGGTCCCGGGGGACGTGCCCGGCGAGCTGCTCCCGGACGTGCCGGTCGTGCCCCTGCCCTACCCCCTCTGCCAGCCGTGCCGCACCGACCTGGAATGCGAAACGGCCGACGTGAAGGCGCCGTGCCTGGAGGAGGGCCCGGACGGCAGCACCTGCGGCTTCCCCTGCGCGACGGACTCCGAATGCCCGGACGGCTTCCAGTGCGTGCGGGACGACGTCCACGGGCGCCAGTGCCGTCCCCTGGGCGGGGCTGCCTGCCCCTGCCGGCCCGGCTTCGTGACGGCGGGCTTCGTGACCACCTGCTGGCGGGAAAACGACCTGGGCCGCTGCACGGGCGAACGCCGCTGCGACCAGGAATGCCCGGTGTCGGCCCCCTCGACCGAGGTCTGCGACGGCATCGACAACAACTGCGAAGGGTCCATCGACGAGGGCCTGGGCACGATCACCTGCGGCCTGGGAGCCTGCCTGAACACCGTCCAGTCCTGCGTGGACGGCCGGCCCGTGGAGTGCGTGCCGCGTGCGTCGAAACCGGAAGCCTGCGACGGAATCGACAACAACTGCGACGGGACCACCGACGAGGGCCTCGGCACCCTGTCCTGCGGCCTGGGCATCTGCGCCGTGACCGTGGACGCCTGCATCGGCGGCCGGCCCCAACCCTGCTGGCCCGGCCCGGCGGGCGCCGAAGCCTGCAACGGCCTGGACGACAACTGCGACGGCCAGACCGACGAGGGCTTCGGCAACACGGCCTGCGGAACCGGCGAATGCGCGCGCACCGTCCAGAACTGCCAGGGCGGCCACCTGACGACGTGCGTCCCCGGCGAACCGACGGCGGAAGTGTGCAACCGCCTCGACGACGACTGCAACGGCCGCACGGACGACGCCACCATCACGTGCGGCACCGGCGCCTGCCAACGCACCGTCGCGGCGTGCGCGGACGGCGTGGAAGCCGCCTGCGTCCCCGGCAGTCCCTCGGCCGAAACCTGCAACGGCCAGGACGACAATTGCGACGGCCAGACCGACGAGGGCTTCGTGCTGGGCGGGCCCTGCGACGGGGCCGACGCCGACGGTTGCGCGACGGGCACGGTGGGGTGCCTGCCCAACGGCACGGCGGGCTGCATCGAGCCGGGCACCGGCCTGGTCGAAACGTGCAATGGTCGTGACGACGACTGCGACGGCCAGACCGACGAAACGGGCTGCGCCTGCCCGATCGCCGCGTTCGGCGGCCACCTGTACCTGTTCTGCGATCCCACGGCGAACTGGACCGTGGCGCGGGACACCTGCGCCGGCTGGGGCTACCACCTGGTGACGATCACCGACGCCGCCGAAAACAAGTTCGTGATCGACAAGGCGAACACGCTGGCCCGCGACTCCTGGTGGATCGGCCTGAACGACCAGGCGAAGGAAGGCACGTACGTCTGGGCGGACGGCACCGCAGCCGGGTACACGGTCTGGGTGACCGGCGCGCCCAACAACGGCGGGTTCGGGGGGAAGGAACAGGACTGCGTGGAAATGATGAGCACCCTGTTCTCGGGATACGGCTGGAACGACGGCGAGTGCTCGAACCAGCGGCATTTCGTCTGCGAGTTGCAGTAGGCCGGCCGCGCCCCCGAAACCCGGAGATTCCAGACGCGATGAAGTTGAACCTCGGCAGCGGCGAGTTCCCCAAGCCCGGTTTCGTGAACCTGGATCGCGATGCCCTGCAGGGTGTCGACGTCGTCCACGACCTCGACGTGTTCCCGTACCCGTTCGCCGACGGTCAGTTCGACCGGATCGAGGCGGACCACGTGCTGGAACACCTGGGCCAGGTATTCGACGTCATGCGGGAAATCCACCGCATCCTGGCTCCCGGCGGCGTGGTGGTGATCCGCGTCCCGCACTTCTCCCGAGGGTTCACCCACCCCGAGCACCGGCGCGGCTTCAACGTCACGTTCCCGTGCTACTTCGATCCGGCCTTCCCCGGGGGATACTGCGGCGTGGCGTTCACCTGCCTGCGCATGCGGCTGCGCTGGTTCGCGGAGCCCCATCTGAAGCGGGCGGTGCTTCCGCGGCCGGTCAACGTCATCGGCCGGGGGGCCGGTGCCGCGATCGACGCCCTGGCGAACCTGTCGCCCCTCGCGTGCTCGCGAATCTGGTGCTATTGGGTCGGCGGATTCGAGGAAATCCAGTTCGTCCTGCGCAAGGCCTGACGCGGTCACGGGGCGGGAGGCGGCAGCTTCCGCGCCAGTTTCCGGGCGCCGTTCACCATCTGGCCGACCGCCGCCAGCAACTGCAGGACCAGCACGACGACGACCAGGGTCATCCAGCCCCGATCCCGCAGTTCGACGCAGATTTCGTCCCGATCCAGCTTGGCCACCAGGACCCAGTTCGAGTCGGCCACCGGCCGGATTTCCGCCAGAACCTCCACCCCCCGGTAGTCGATCCCCTCGAACCCGCCGAAGCGACCCAGGGCCGCCTGGACCGCGACGACGTTCGTGTCGGTCAACGGGAACCGGATGGTCATCGGGGGGTCGTCTCGATGCCGCACCGGGCTCAGCACCAGCGCCTCCGCTCCGTCCCTCAGGACCATCATCGTTTCGGCACTGGGGCTGGCGTTGGGCCAGGATCGGATCAGCGGAAACAGCAGCGCCTCGGGGTCCATGCGAATGAGCACCACGGCGACCGGTCTGTTCTGCTCGTCCAGGATCGGAGCCGCCACGTTCAAGGACAACTCGTTGCTGGTCGTGCGCCGGAACAACTCGCCCAGCACGGCCTCGCGCTGGGCGGCCGCCCGTTCCACCAACCACAGGGCCCTGGGGTGGACGGTGGTGATTCCTGGATCCGCCGAAAGCATCAGGGTACCGTCGGGCCGCGCGATGATCACGTTCCGGTAGCCGTAGGTCTCGCGGACCAGGCTCAGCCGGGCCAGCAGCGCCGCCCTGACACCGACGTCGTCGGGGCGCCCCATCCACGAAAGGGTCAGGGTGCGGAACATGCCCGAGGAGTCCAACTGGGCCCGTCGCAACCGCTCCATCCTCCAGCGGGTGATTTCCTCGGCCTTCAACGCGGCGATGGTCTTCAACTCGTTTCGCCGGAGGTCCCGGATCACCTGGCGTTCGTCGCCATAGCGCTGGTAGCCTGCCGCGGCGAGGCCGAGGATCAGCGCGACCACCAGCATGCCCAGGATCCAGGGAGCCTTGTCAGTCATCGGTCCACCCCGCGAGCAGAAGTATTCTATCCATCGTCGCCTCGCCCGCCAGAGCGCCCGCTACAACCGGATCCGAAACCCGCCCTGGCTGGAAACGACCAGCAGGGATCGCCGGTCACAGTCCCAGTTGACCTTCCGGACCAGGGGCCCGGCGTCCCACGAGCGCGTGATGTCGCCACCGGGCATCCGGTGCTCGTGAATCCTGCCCGTCGAGTAGTTCCACGTGAAGACCCGCTGTTCGTCCGATTCGTCCACCAGGACGCCTCGCAACCCGGGTTCCGCGACGAATCGCCCCAGGGGCTCGAGGCTGTCGAGATCGAGGACCTGGACCACGCCCGTCGGCAGCCTGGGGAAATACAGCCGGCGGTTCGCAAGGTCGGCGAACACCTGGTTGAACGGAACGGGAAGCCAGAACGTCCCCAGGGAGATTTCCTTCAGCACCTCCCGGGACGGCAGGTCCACGAGGCGGACCCCGAAGCCCAGGAAACCCTGTCGATGCACGGGCCCGACGACCAGCCGGTCCCCTCCGGCAAACTGGCATTCCTCGGTGACGAACGGCTCCGGCTCGGGGAACCACCGGCCGTCCCTCAGGTTCAGCACGAAGCACTCCAGGGGTTCCTGGCACGACACCGCCAGCCGCTTCCCGTCCGGGCTCCTGTGGACGTAGTACATCTCGCCTTCGCAAACCGGCAGTTTGAACACGAACCTGTGCGTCACCAGGTCCAGGATCGCCAGTTCACCTTCCTGGCTGGTGTACAGGAAGCGGCCGTCGATGGCGCCCTGGTCGGCCAGTTCCCTGGGCAGTGCGGTTGCCAGGATCTCGCCGGCGGTCGTGATTTCCGCAAGCAGCCGGCTGTGATCGTGGGGCGTGACATACAGGGAGCCGGTTTCGGGGGCGCACAGCAGTTCCATGCGAAACACCGGAAGCAGGTCGCTGGTGTCGTTCTGGAACACAACCTCGACCCCGGGCTGGGACCACATCGCAGCCAGCCGGTCCCGGGTGGGTGCCACGTACCGGTTGTTCGTCAACTGGAACCGGCCCAGCCAGATGGAAAGAAACACCACCAGGAGAAGGCCGTTGCGCAGGCGCACGGGTTCGCCGGACCGGGCCATCGACCACAGGACCACGAAGGCCCAGGGGCCCGCAGCGCGCCACGCTTCGAACTCGGGCCGGTTGCACTGCAGCAGCACCACCGAAACCGCGATTGCCAGGGTGGCCAGCACGGACACCCGCCCGGGACGCAGCGCAAATACGGTCAGCAGCCACAGGCAAACGAAAGCGGTGTGCCAGTAAAACAAGCCGGCATCGCCCAGCCAGAGGATGAACTGGATTGCCATGCAACCCAGGATCGCCAGGGCGCCGACCGCGGTGTTGCCGACGGCGGTCAGCAGCCGGGCGATGGCCCCTCCGCGCCGCAGCATCGCCCGCACCGGCAGGAGGATCAGCAGGAGGCACGGCAGGATCAGCAGCCGGACACCGGCGATGTTCCGGGAATCGAAGGTGTCGACCCAGTCGAACACCGCGTACAGCGCCACGGCCGCCAGGAGGGAGCCGGGATCCCGCAGGAACGGGCCCGCGGCCTTGCGCGCAAAGTCGACAGGCCACCGGCTTCGACGACCTGGAACCACGGGTTCACTCTGCCCCCTCACGGCCCGCCCCCGTCCGCCCGAAGGCCGCCCGATCCGCGCCGCCGGCGAAGTTCCTTCAGGATCGAGGGCAGGACGATCGAACCGACGATGGCCGGCACGACATACTCGGTGAAGTCCACGACCAGACCTGCCGCGATGCCCTGGTCCAAGGACAGGGTGCCCAGGAAGAAGAACGCCATGAGGCTTTCGCGGATGCCCAATCCCGACACGCCGAAGGGCGCCAGGGACAACAGCAGCACCACCTGTGACACCGCCAGCAGGACTCCCAGGTTGACGTCGACGCCCAGCGCCCAGCAGGCGAACAGCATGCTGATCGAGTCCGTGGCCTGGTAGGCCGTCGCCAGCCCCAGCAGCACCACCTTCCGCCGGATGCTCAGGGGCCGCGCCAGCAGTTTCGAGTGCTGGCGCAGGCTCCGGACGCGCAGCAGCAGGGGCTTGATGCAGCGAATCAGGAACAGCGATGCGATCGCGGCCACGGCCAGGGCGGGGATCCACCACGGCGCCAGGATGTGGTCGGCAGGAACGAACAGCCAGCCCACCGCGATCAGGACCATCGACCCCAGCAGCGTCAGGAACTTGTCGTAGGCGACGCACTCGAACGCCTCGAAGGTCTTGACGTCTTCCAGTCGCTTCAGGGCCAGCCCGTACAGCACGTGACCGGTCTGGAAGGGCGTGAAGAAGGTCGTCGCCAGGAGGCCCAGGATCAGGCGCAGGATCCGGAGGTACGGGACGTCGATGTCCAGGTATCGCATCAGCAACCACAGTTTGAAGGCGGCCAGGAAGATGTTCAGGACCAGCGACTGGGCGACCGCGGCCAGGACCAGTTCCCATCGGACGTTCAGGAGGTCCCGGAAGCCGTTCGTCTGGGTGGCGAGGGCGGTCAGCAGCACCACGCTGACCAGAAAGGGCGTGAAGCGGCCGAAATTCTTACGGATGCGGCGGAACATCCCTGGGGAGCCTGGCATGAGGCCATTCGGATTTCGGTGCAGCCATCCTACGCGGGGCCCTGACCGGAGGCAAGGTAATCCTTGTAGCGACTGGACTCGACGAACAGCTCGAACCACACCAGCAGTTCAATGATGGCCCACAGCACGCGTCCGTTGTCGCGCCGACGCTCCACGTGCTCGTTCCACAGGCGTGCGACTTCGTCGGGATTCAGGAATCCCGTCCGCTCGACGTTTTCGCGGCTCAGCAGGCGCGTCGCCAGGGGGCGCATCGGCCCCAGGAACCACAGCGAATGGGGCATTTCCAACCCCATGTTGGAGCGCCGGAAGATCGGCCGGGGCACCAGGTCCTTCATGGCCTGCTTCTGCAGGTAGCGCCGCCGCAAGCCCTTGATCCGCATGTCCACCGGGATGCGGCTCATGAATTCCAGCAGCAACCGGTCCATGAACGGAAGGCGAGGCTCGATGGAATGGGCCATCAGCATGCGGTCGTTCTTCACCATCAGGTCGGCTTCGAAGTAGTGCCGGATGTCCATGACGGACAGCCGGTTCAGTTCGTCGGCGAAGGGTTGGCGGTCGTACAGGCGCCGGAACAGCCGATCCGTCGGCGGGGTGTCGCGGCAGGCGGGCATCAGCGCGCGCTTCTCCGCTTCGGAAAGAACGTGCCGCCAGTGCAGGTGCGATTCCGGCACGCCCATTTCGGCGCCCTCGGTGAACCGCTTCGACAGGAAGTCGAAACTGAGCTTCCCGTAGTTGCAGGGCAGCGCGTGGGCCGCCCACCGAAGGGCGTCCCGGGCTGCCGGCGGAACGAAGCGCCGATACTGCCGCCGGACCTTGTTGGCCAGGTGCGTTTCGTAGGCGTTGAACGTTTCGTCGCCGCCCTCGCCCGACAGCAGGACCCGGACGTCGCGTTTCGCCTCCCGGGCCAGGAGGTAGAAGGGAATCGCCGCCCCGTCCGCCGTCGGTTCGTCCATGTACGCCATGTGTTCGTAAAGGGCGGCTTCGACCTGGGCCGGCCCGACGCGGACCTCGTGGTGGGGATGGCGGGCGGGATCGACCATCATGCGCTGGTAGCGCGACTCGTCGAACGTGCTGGACTCCATCACGATGGAGTAGGTGTGGATGTCCTCGGCCGGCCGCACCTCGCGCGCCAGCGCCAGGATGCAACTGGTGTCGAAACCGCCCGAAAAGGTCAGGCCCACCGGGGCATCGGCGACGAGGTTCCGGTGCACGCTGTCGCGGATCGCGTCCTGCAGGGGCCCGACGACGTCCTCCTCGCGCAGCGTCGGATCCGGGTCGTAGCGGATCTCGTAGTAGGCGCGCTGCTCGCACCGCCCGCTCCGCAGATCGACGTCCAGCAGGTTCGAGCCCTGCAGTTCCCGGATGTCCTGGAACGGCGTCTGGTCCTCCGGGATGTAGCCCAGCGAAAAGAAGTGGTACAGCGCCTCGACGGCGATGGTGCGCCGGACGTTCGGCACCTCCAGCAGCGCCTTGATTTCCGACGCGACGTACAGCCGATCGTTCGCCCGCGTCCAGAACATCGGACGGATGCCGAAGAAGTCCCGGACCACGAAGGCGTGGCCGATCCGCGTGTCGACGATGACGAAGGCGAACTGCCCCGTGAGGTGGTTCACGAAGTCGATGCCCAGCAGTTCGTACAGGCGCAGCACGACCTCGGAGTCGGACCGGGTGCGGAACGTGAAGCGATCGTTCAGGTGGAACCGGGCGGTCAGTTCCCGGAAGTTCGTGACTTCGCCGTTGTAGGCCAGCCAGACCCGGCCGTCGTCGCTGGACAGCGGGAGATCGGCGCCCTCGGAGCAGTCCACGATGCGCAGGCGGCTGTTCCCGAGGGCGAAGCCGGGGCCGAAGGCGAAGCCGGCGCGATCCGGACCGCGATGCCGGAGGATTGCGGTCATCGCGGCGACGACCGCTCGATCCCCGTCGCAGGGTCCGGCATCGACCCCGAAGATGGCTGCAATCCCGCACATTCAGGCAGTCCCCGGCCCCCCCGGGGCGCGACGTCCGACGGGTGTTCGATGGGTCCCTAGAACTCCACCGCCGCACCCACCGACCAGTTGATCCAGCCCCGATCATAGCCTTTGCGGATGCCGTAGCCCATCGAGCCGCTGATCTCGACGCCGCCGGGAATCGTGAACGCCAGCCCCAGGGACGGAAGGATGCCATACGGCGCGACGCCGCGCAGGTCATCGCTGTCCACCTCGGGGTCCGTGGGCCAGTTGGTCAGTTCGTTGCGCACCCGGATCTTCACGAAACTGGCCGCCTTGACGTCCAGTTCGGTGACGAAGGACCAGCCCAGGGACTTGGCGCCCTTGATCCCGATGTCGAAGTGCGTGGAACGGATCGAACCGAACCGGAACGTCATGCCGCCACCGGGCGCCAGGCCCAGGCGGCTGGCACCCAGCATCAGCATCGGCTCCAGGCCGAACACGTCGCCGAACTCCCAGTACAGTTTCATGAACGCCAGGTAGGCCCCGGGGCGGCCCTCGGGCGGCGGGTCCAGGGTCTGGACGCCCAGGCGGTCGCCCACCGCCAGGAAGCCGATCTGCGCCTGGTACAGCCCGGCCAGCAGGGCCCGGAAGGTGTACGCGATTTCCAACTGGTTGTAGTTGTCCACGGAACGGGCGTCCCCGGGCACCCGCCGACCGAAGTCCACGTGCCGGAAGGACGCCTCGAAGCGATGGCGATGGCCGCCGTGGTCCGCCAGCCGGTCCCGCAGGCGCTGTGCCCGGGCATCCTCCGCCACGCGGATCACCTGGGGCAGTTCCGCCGACCCGAAGCGCGCCCGAAGCCCACCGTCCGCCTCGACGGATTCGATCCAGTAGGCCACGCTGGGGGGCGTCACGTCGCCCGCCGGGATCTTCGCGTCCAGCATGTCGCGCCGGGGGACGAAGACCGCGACCTTCCAGGGACCCGCCTCGCCGACCCGCCAGTGCAGGCGCAGCTCCCGCCCATGCCACTCGCCCTGCCACCGGGCCGACATCGTCAGGCCGCGCCGATCCGGCCGGGCCTCCGACACGGGCCAGTGGAACAGGAGGGCCCCGGCCGGCGCCACCGCCGTTGCGACGACGGCCTTTTCGGGCACCGGCGCCGCGTCCTCGTCCTCGATGTCCAGTTCTTCTGCCGATGGGTCGTCGTCCACCGCGGCCGGCGCCGCGGCCGGGGGCTTCGCGGCCGCCTGGGACCGGGCCCGGGCCCCGGCCGGCATCGCCGCCAGCCCGACCGTCAACGCCATCGCCATCCCGATCGTCACGATGCGCATGGCCATCCTCCTACCACCAGAACGAGAGCCCGAGGCCCCCGCCCAGGCCCGCGTGCCGGGTCGAACGAACGTTGACGCCCACCTTCACGTCCAGGGACAGCCACTCCAGGCCGTGCCACCCGCCCATCAGCATCACCTGGCCCGCCCAGTCCGCGTGCATCGGGTAGGAACTGGTTCCGACCGACAGGCCCATCTGGAACCCATGGCCCGTCTGGATGGTCGTGATGATCGCCAGTTCCGTGCCGATCGGCACCAGGAAACTGCCCTTCAGGCCGATGCTGAACGTGTCCTCGGGCCCGAACTCCAGCAGGCTGGAGGCGCCGCCGATGATTTCGCCCCGCTCGTACAGCGGCTGGTCGCCGATCGGGTCGCCCGAGTAGGTCGCGACCCCGCCCAGCATCACGCGCGGGGTCCAGCGGACGTAGCGCCCGAAGTGGAACACCGGCTCGACCCAGGCGTAGCTGACCGCCCGGTGGGGGCGCTGGAAGTAGGCGTCGGCCTCGACCAGGTCGCTTTCGCCGCCCACGCCCTCCACGGCGCCGAAGCCCGCGCGGATCGCGTGGAAGGCGCCGCGCCGCACCTTGTACTCGAACCCCAGTTCCGCCCGCCAGAAGGTGTCGGTGTTCGGGTGCTGGAGGTACATTTCCTGCCACTCGAACGTGCCGATGATCCCGGCCCTGGGCCCCCCGGTCGTGGCGCCCCGGGAATCCACGGCGACCTTCCACGGCTGGCGGGGACCCGCGAACACGACCACGTTCCGCCCGTCGGGATCCGTGCCCCGCACATAGTAGGACACCGTCCCGTCCCGGACCTCACGACCTGGGACCGTGGCCGTCCAGCCCGCGTCCCCCGTATGCTCCATGGCGATTTCGGCGAAATCCCGCGTACGGCCGGCCCGGTAGAACAGCGTCGCGCCGGCCAGCGGCGGATCGGCAATCACCACCAGGCTGACCTGCAGCGGCGTCCCTTCGACGGTCCGCGACAGCGGGTCGTGGGCGACGCGGGGCAGGGCCTGCGCCGGGCGGGCGGGCGGAGGTGCCGGGACCTCGGGAGCCCTCGCGGCCGGCGGTGGAGGCGGGGGGGAGGACGGCGGCAAGGCGGCAGGCGATTTCGCCGCATCGGCGTCGCCGGTTTCCGCCCAGCCCGTGGGCACGGCCACCACGAGGTCGCCGGGGCGGACCGCACCCTTGGCAAGGCGGCGCAAGCCTACCCGGCATTCCTCGTCGGCCACGCGGACGACCCGCGCCTCGCCGATGGCCACCCGCTTGCCCTTCACCACCTGGTACAGGGTGACGCGGTCGCCCCGCTCGATGCCGTCCAGGGCGCCGAGGTCCACGACCGCCAGATCCCCCTCGATGCGATCCACCGTCCCCTCGAGGGCAGCCCCGTGGGCGGGGCCGGGGGGGGCCTCCTCGCCGCGACCGATCGCCGGGATCGCGCAGACCGCGAGGATCAGCGCGACCGCGGTGCAGCGGGCCTTGACAACGCTGGGCCTAGTCGTCATATGTCACCTCTGGAAACGGCCGGTACGGCACCGCCGTGGCAGCCTTTCAGTGAGTCCTCTTCGGCCTCAATGAAAGACACAGTGCAACAGGCGTGCCGTGGTCCTGTCGATGATGATGCAGGTTTCGGAAGGCCGCATCAAGCCACCTTCCGCACTTTCCGGGGGGATCCGGCCACCTTGCTGGTGGACGGTGGACGCTCCAGGAAGTGGATGAAACACCCGCCGACGCGCGGAAGCGAGGACGGACCCATGCCCTGGGACTATTCCAACAAGGTCATGCAACTGTTCCGGGACGCGATCGCCGGCAAGTCCGGCACGCATTTCGGCCGCGTCGAAACCCCCGACGGCCTGGGCCATCACGGCTCGATGCAGTGCGGCGACGCGATGGAGTTCACCTTCCGCGTCGAGCGGACGGGCGACGACCCGAAGGCCGACCGGATCGTCGAGGCGCGCTACCAGACCTTCGGCTGCACCTCGGCCATCGCCTCGTCCGAGGCCCTCTGCCGCATGCTGGAAGAGCGGAAGGTCACGCCCATCGAGGCCATCAGCATCAAGAACGCGGACATCGTGGACTATCTGGACGGCCTGCCGCCCCAGAAGCTGCACTGCAGCGTCATGGGCGCCGAGGCCCTGCAGGCGGCCGTCGTGGACTGGGCCCGCAAGCGCAACGTGCCGCTGGCGGACCTGGGCATCGACCCCTCCCAATTGGTTGAGGACGAGGGTCGCGTCGTGTGCCACTGCTTCACCCTGACCGAGCCCTACATCCGGCGCAAGGTCAAGGAACTGAACCTGAAATCCATCGAGGACATCAGCGCGGCCATCAAGGCCGGAGGCGCCTGCACCTCGTGCCACCACGAGCCGGGCGGCCTGCAGGACATCCTGAACGACGTCTGGGGCGTGGCGCCGGCGCCGGTGGTTTCGCCCATGGTCCCGCTGCCCGAGCCCACGCCGCAGACGGCGGGGGGCCGGAACGCCCGGACGCCCTACCAGTTGACGAAGGAAATCGAGCGGGTGGTCGAAAAGGTCATCCGGCCGCGCCTGGCCCTGGAGGGCGGCGACATCGAGATCGTCGAGATCCGGGACAAGAAGGTGTTCTGCCGCCTGCTGGGCGTGTGCGCCGCGTGCGTCGGCGCCCAGCAGACCTTGAATTTCGTGGTCGAGGACTCCCTGCGGCAGAACGTGGACCCGGAGATCGAAGTGATCCCCGTGACGGTGTGAGAATGAGCGAGCGCCCCATCTACCTGGACAACAACGCCACCACCTGCGTGGCGCCCGAAGTGCTGGACGTGATGCTGCCCTTCCTGAAGGACCAGTACTACAACCCGTCCTCGACCTACCCGGAAGCCTCCGCCGCCCGGGACGCCATCGAGCGGGCCCGCGAGCAGGTGGCGCGGATCGTCGGGGCCGGCACGCGGTCCGAAATCCTGTTCACGTCGGGCGCGACGGAAGGCAACAACGCGGCCCTGTGGGGCGCGCTGCGGGCGAACCCCGAGCGCAAGCACATCGTGACCACCTCGGTCGAGCACCCGGCGGTCCTGGAAGTGGCCCGGGACATGCAGCGGTTCGGGTACCGCACGACCATCCTGCCGGTGGACGCGGCCGGGCGCCTGAACGCGGCGGACCTGCTGAAGGCCCTGGCCCCGGACACGGCCGTCGTGTCCATCATGCACGCCAACAACGAAACGGGCGTGCTGTTCCCGGTGGGCGAACTGGCGCGGCTGGTCAAGCGGGTGGACCCGAAGATCGTGTTCCACACCGACGCCACGCAGACCGTCGGCAAGATTCCGCTGTCCCTGTCCAGCGACCTGGCCGCCGTGGACATCCTGACGATGTCCGGCCACAAGGTGCACGCCGCGAAGGGCGTCGGCGCCATGTTCGTGCGGCGCGGCGCGCGCTGGCGTCCGTTCCTGATCGGCGGCCACCAGGAGCGCGGCCGTCGGGCGGGCACCGAAAACGTGGCGGGCATCGTGGGCCTGGGACGCGCCTGCACGCTGGCGCTGGAGTCCTACCGGGAAGAGGAGCGCCTGCGCCAGTTGCAGCAGTGGCTGGAACGGTCGATCAAGGCGAAGATCCCGAACGTCTTCGTCAACGGCGAAGGCGCCGAACGCCTGCCCAACACCAGCAACTTCGCCTTCGAGTACGTCGAGGGGGAAGGCATCCTGATGGCGCTGGTGGACGCGGGAATCCTGGCCTCCTCGGGATCGGCGTGCACGTCGGGCTCCCTGGACCCGTCCCACGTGCTGAAGGCCATGAACGTGCCGTTCACCGCGGCCCACGGCAGCCTGCGCATCAGTTTCAGCCGCTACACCACCGGCGCCGAAGTCGATCGCCTGATCGAGGTCCTCCCCGTCGTCATCGACAGCCTGCGGCGCATCTCGCCTTACTGGGACCAGGAAAAGAACGCTCCGCGCGAAGGCGTGGACATCTTCATCCAGGAAAAGTACCGGTAGGCTCCCGCCGGCCCCTCTGGCTTCCAACCCCCGGTTCCCGTACAATTCTTCCGTCCATGCGGTGGAGGTTCCCATGACCGGTCTTCGACGTGCGATGCGCTTCCTGATGCCGGCGGCCACCACGCTCCTGGCCCTGGCGGCCACGGGCGGCACGGGCGGAACCTGCGACGGCGGCGGCCTCACCCCGCAGTTGCAGGTCTGCACCACGGTGTCCGACTGCCCCCGGGTTTCGGTGGACGGCCTGGGCCAGTGGGCGTGCATCGACGGCGGATGCCAGTGGCAGCCCGGCAGTACGCCCGAATGCGCGACGGCGGCCGACTGCTCGGGCAAGGCCCATGACGACTGTACGGGGGCGTGGTCCTGCGCCAGCCAGAAGTGTGCCTGGACCTGCGACTCCACTCCGCCGGTCTGCGTGGCCTCCGGGTGCTCGGGCGAACTCTGCGCCACAGCAGCCCAGGACAGCGACTGCGTCTGGAAGGACTGGTTCGCCTGCCTGAAGTACACGACCTGCGGCCTGCGGACCGACGGCACCTGCGGATTCGCCGACAGCGAAGCGTTCCAGGCGTGCCTGGCGGGCGCGACGGCCTGCGGGGCGGACAGCGCCTGCCCGGCCGGCTACGCGTGCCTGGACGGCGTCTGCACCCCGGCGTCGTGCATCCCCTCCGAGGAGGTCTGCGACGGGATCGACAACGACTGCAACGGCGTGATCGACGACGGATGCGGCACCGCGACGTGCACCGTCGATGCGGACTGCGCGTCCCAGGAGTACTGCGACCTGGGCGGGTCCGCGGAAGCCCCCGGCTGCTGCGTCCGGCTGGACGACGGCACGGGCTGCCCGCCCGACTACCCGGAATGCGTCGGCACGTGCCGTCCCCGCACGGACGCCTGCGTCCAGGACAGCGACTGCGGGTCGAACCAGGCCTGTGTGGACGGAACGTGCCTGCCGATCAAGCCCCCACCCTGCTCGACCGACAGCCAGTGCGCCCCCGGGAAGGCCTGCATCAACGGCGTCTGCCTGACGGCCACGACGTGCACCGTGATCCAGCCCGGGTCCCACGGCAGTTGCGAAATGGTGATCGGCTGGGCCTTCGACGGGACGGCCTGCCGGATGGAAAGCGGCTGCGGCTGCGCCCCGGACTGCGCGGCGTTCTTCCAGACGCAGGAGGCCTGCGCGGCGGCCTGCGGCGTCCCCCTGCCCTGCACCTCGGATGTCGAATGCGGCCCCGGCAGCGTCTGCATGAACGGCGCCTGCGTCGCGAGCCCGGCCTGCCGCGCGGTCCAGCCGGGCACCCACGGCGACTGCAAGATGATGATCGGCATCATCTTCGACGGCCGGCAGTGCGTGTCCGAGGGCGGATGCCAGTGCGAGCCGGACTGCGACGCGGTCTTCCCGTCGATGGAGGCCTGCGCGGCGGCCTGCGGCGTCGTCACGGCCTGCGCGGCCGATTCGGACTGCCCGGTCGGCGAGGCCTGCGTCGCCGGCACCTGCCAGGGCCAGACGGCCTGCACCCCCGTCAAGCCCTACAGCCACGGCATGTGCGAGATGATCATCGGCGTCATCTTCGACGGCGCGCAGTGCACCTATGAGAGCGGCTGTTCGTGTCAGCCCGACTGCAACGCGTTCTTCAAGGACGTCGCTTCCTGCCAGTCCGCCTGCATCAACGGCTGATCCGGGCCGTCCGCCAGCCGGATGCCGCCCTCGATGGCCCGATTCAGCACGTCCCGGGAAAAGAACACCGCGTCGTGGCACCAGCCGGACGTGACCAGCACGCTGTCCGCGGGCATCGCGGCCGAATCCCGGGGGAGCACCAGGCTGTCGTGGATCGTGGCCACGTTGAACAGGGGACGCGCCGCGGGGGCCCGCTGCAGTTCGACCAGGAAGTCGCTGCCCGGTTCCATCTGGCGGGCGCACGCACCCGGGCCGATCCGGGCGAAGTGCGAGCCCGCGTGGGGCGTCGCGATGGCGACCACGGCGTCCGCCGGGCACCCCAGCACGTTCACCGCGTATCGCGCGACCAGCCCGCCCATGCTGTGGCCGAACAGGATGAACCGTTCCCCGGGATGCCGCCGCCGCAGGTCCGCGACGCACCGGGTCAGCCGGCGCGCCTGGTCCCGCAGGTCCCCGACCAGCGGCGTGTTCCGGTACGTCGAAAACGAATGGCCGTCGTCGCGCAGCGCCCGACGCGCCCCTGCACCGATGAAGTCCGTTTCCAGGTAGCCCGGCAGCAGCACGAAGTGGTACCCCGACGTCCCCTGGTGGGCCGACCAGCGCGACCGCGCCAGGTCCACCGGCATGCGAAGGAAGACGGCGTACTGCAGCAGGGACTCGCGCAGCAGTCCCAGGAGCCCACGGACCCGCCCCGACCGGTAGGGCCGCGGGCTGAGGCAGTGGGTGACGGACAGGGTCACGACGCAATACAGGGGCGGAACGACCAGCAGCACGATCGCCAGGGCAAGCAGCAGAGCCATCATCATCCGTTCCGTCGAAGCGGTGGGATCAGCCCAGGCGGTGCCGAATGATTGCGTCGACCAGTTTCTCGGCGTAGTCGATGGAGTACAGGACCTTGTCCACTTCGAGGTTCTCGGGGGTGTCGGACGGCAGGTGGTAGTGCCGCGGCGCGCCGATCTCGGGATCGACACAGATCAGGCAGACGCCTTCCCAGCCGCGAGCCAGGAACGCCGCGATGTCCGAACCACCCACCGGGATCTCGAAGGGCGTGACTTCCGCAAAGCGCGGCTCGGAGGCCGTGACCTCCTTGCACACCCGGTCCAGCCAGTCGGGGATCCGCTGGGCCACCACCTCGCCTTCCTCGACCGCGTAGCGCAGGTCGCCGTTGGCCAGGCCGTCCAGGCCCAGGACCACCGTCCGGGTCTTGTCCCACTCGCCGTCGAAGTCCCGGGCCAGCGCGTCCCCGCCCCCCAGACTGGCTTCCTCGCAGCCCGTCGCCACGAACACCAGTTCGACGTCCGGCCGCTTGCGGGCGGCCAGGCGGCGCACCAGCAGCGGCAGGGCGGCCACACCAGACAGGTCATCGTTGGCGCCGGGGACGATCTGGTCCCGCAGGACGATGTCCAGGTTGATGGCGACGGAACTCAGGGACGGCACGGTCAGCAGCCACTCCAGGGGACGCAGGGGCCACGACAGGGGCCCGGTGAACATGCGGACGACGTCGATTGCGGCCAGGGCCAACTGGGTCCGGACCGTCAGTTCGATGGCCCGGTGGATGAACCTCAGGCCGAACGGCGCCTCCCGCCCCAGGGCCTTGACGATCGCGGGCTGGAAGAACAGGCCCGTGAAGGCGGCGTCCACGTGGGCGCAGATCACGATGCGCAGGGCCGGCGTGGCCGTTTCGGCGGGCACGATCCCCAGGATGTTCCGCGAGGGCTTGAAGCCCAGCAGGCGGCGCCCCAGGTACGCCTTCCGCGTGGACTCCAGACAGTACGAAATCGCCGGCAACAGGTGCAACGGCAGGGCCAGCGCGGGCGCGATGCCCGAAATCGCCGTGCCCAGGACCGCCGGGAGCGAGTGCATCAGCGCGTTCGCGTACAGGTTGTCGCTGAACTCGAACGGATGCTCGCGGGTCGCCAGGCCCAGCTTTTCGAACTCGATGCGCATCATTTCCGACGCGCGGCGCTCGTCGTCGCTGCACGGCTGGCGGCGCGGACACTCGGCCACGATGCGGGTGACCAGGTCGCGGACGTAGGCGTATTCGTCCCCGTGGGACAGGCGGGCCGGCCCCGTCGGGGCTTCCGGCGCCGGCGCGGGCGCTGGGGTCGGGGCGGACACGGGGACCGGGGCAGGCGCATGAACGGCGACGGGCTTCGGGGTGCGTCGAGCCCGGGGGGCAGGCGCCGCAGCGGCCACGATCGGGGCCGTCACCACGGGTGCTGCAGCCTTCCGGGGGGCTTTCACCGCGGCCTTCACCGGGGCCTTCACAGGCGCCGCAGCAACCGTCTTCGATGGTGCTTTCGCCTTCGCAACCTTCCGCACCGGGGTATCCGCCATTCTGCCCTCCTCCAGCGCGCACGATCATGCGTGAGGTCGTGCCACCGCGCAATGCCAGATCGACCCCGGAATGCGGATTGTCGATTGACATTCCGTATGCTCCCGAAGGACTCTCGCCGCGATCGAACTGGAGACCACCATGCACCGCTTCACAGCGTCTTCCTTCCTCGCCTGCCTCGTCGGCCTTGCCGGGTACGTCGGACCGGCCCACGCGGGCGTCGTCGTCCTCCCGTCCACCACCAAGGTCCTGCAGGGCCCGGCGCCCTCCGGCGCGTCCCGGGTGGACCTCACTGCCGTGCGCGGCGAGTGGGCGGCGTTCCAGGTCGTTGTGTCCGCGGACGGCGCCGTGATTGCCGGCGTCGACGCGGCGATGTCGGACCTGACCGGGCCCCAGCAGGCCACGATCCCCGGCGCCTCGTTCGAGTTGTTCCGGGAGTACTTCGTGGACCTGACGTCGCACCAGTCCTACTGCGACGTGGTCTTCAACCCCAACTGCGCCGACCATCCCGAGTACATCCGCGCGCCGGGCTTCTACCCGGATCCGCTGATCCCCTTCCGGAACCCCTACGACGATGTCCACGGTGCCGTGGGCGCGCCGTTCGACGTCACCCCGGGCTCGTTGCAGGTGGTCTTCGCGGACGTGCAGGTCCCGGCCGGAATCCCCGCGGGCACGTACTCCGGGACGTTCACCATCACCCACGCGGGCGGCTCCCTCGCGGCACTCCCGGTATCGCTGGTGGTCTACGACGTGGACCTGCCGGCGACGCGTTCGATCAGCACCGCCTTCAACTTCAGCGTTTCGGAACTGACGAACTTCCACGGGGGCGCCGACGGCGGCGACCAGGCCACCCGCGACCGCATCTTCCGGAACTACGACGTCGAAGTGCACAAGCACCGCGTCGACTTTTCGCGGACCGGCCCCCGGATCAGCTTCCAGTTCGACGCGGACGGCCACCTGGTCCCGCCGGACTACACCGCCTACGACGCCTACTGGACGCCCCGCGTGGACGGCACCTGGTATCCCGACGGGGCCGGCGTGCGGCGATGGGACCTGGGCATGCTGAAGCCCGGCAGCGGGCTCAGCGGCTGGACCGACGCGCAACTGGCCGAGGTCGCGCAGAACCTGGGGGGCCACCTGCGGGACAAGGGGTTCCTGGAACACGTGTACATGTACGGCACCGACGAGCCCTGGCTGCCCAACAAGGCGGGCGCCTACGCCGAGATCGCCGCGGACGTCGCGCGCCTGCATGCGGCGACGGACCTGTTCAACGGCAAGGTGATGACCACCGGCCCCTGGGTGCCGGAACTGGACACGTCCATCGACATCTGGAGCCCGGTCACGGCCATGTACGGCCACAACTTCTGGCCCGAGGGCATGTGGCCCGAGCCGGACAAGTACCGCGAGCTGCGGGCGGCCGGACGCGAACTGTGGTTCTACGTGTGCAACGCGAACTACCCGCCGCTGCTGGGCTACGACGTGGACACCCCCTACGGCCACGAACCGCGCCTGCTGAAGTGGGGCGCCTGGTACGAGGGTGCTACGGGCTTCCTGTACTGGCGCATGACCTACTGGATGCAGCCGGATCCGTGGAACGTGCTGGCCGACGTTCCCGAGTTCGGCGCGATCCTGGCCCGCAACGGGGACGGGATCCTCGTGTACCCGGGCGACCACAACGGAACGCTGGGCGTGGAACCGCCGCCGCCGTGGGCGCCGATGGACGGCCCCCTGCCCTCGCTGCGGCTGAAGCAGATCCGCGACGGGCTGGAGGACTGGGAACTGTTCCGGATGGCGACGGACCTGGGCGGGGAGGCCTTCGTCCGCCGGCAGGTGGAGCGGGCCTACCGCACGTTCGGGGACCCGCTGGACGACGGGTTCGACCCGGCGAACCGGCCCTGGGAACTGGACGACACGATCCTCATCGACGCCCGGCAGCAGATCGCCCTGAAGATCCAGTACCTGCAGCACCCGGACCTCTACACGGACCCCGAAACGCCGCCGCAGCCCGACGTGGTGGAAACCTCGGACGACGGGCCGGGCGACGTGGTGGAACCGGCGGACGTGCCGGCCGTCGGCGACGTACCCGCCGAGGTCGCGGCCGACCTGCCGCTGGACGCCGTGGACACGCAGCCCGACACCGCGGGAAAGTCCTCCAGCGGGTGCGCCGCATCGACGACCAGCGCCCCGTCCGCCTGGATCCTGCTGTCGCTGATGGTGCTGGCCTTTGCGGCCGCCCGGCGCCCGCGCACTGTTTGATCGTCCCCAGTCGGGAAGGTCACTTGATCACCGCGACGGTCTGCTGGTTCAGCGCCAGCAGGCGGCCGTCCTCGCCCACCAGTTCGCGGAACTCCACCAGGTAGCCGTCCCGGCCCGCGACCACCCGCTCGCTGATGAACAGCGGCGACGACGGGTCCAGGCCCTCCCACGGTCCCACCACGTCGATGCTGAACGCCACCGTGGCCGTGGGGCGGGGGGTCGGCAGGGTGCTGAAGATGGCCGGCCACCACGTGTCGGCCATCGCCACCAGGAAGGCCCCGTCGCGCGCCGGACCGGGCGTCTTCGGCCGCACCCAGCCGTGGGTCATCGGCTGGTCGTGCCCCGAAAACGGCAGGGGTCCCGTCGGTCGGTACTCCATGTTCCGTGTGAAGATCGGCGCCATGGGGGGCTGCAGTTCGTACGTCGGAACGTCCCGCCAGGGCGCCGCCACCTGCCGCTGCGCCCCGATCCCCAGGTCCTCGCCGATCCGCGGCCGCCCCAGGATCGCCACGGCGTGGGTCTTCACCTCGCCGTCCTGGACCAGGCGCGCCGCCAGCGTGGACATCCCGTTGCCGATCCGCAGCGGCTCCACCAGGATGGTCGCCTGGCCGGCCGGCACGACCCCGCCCAGGATGGACGTCAGGGAGCGAAGGGTTCGATCCGGCGTTCCGGCGGCGTGTTCGATCGCCCGGACCATGCACGCCAGCACCAGGCCGCCGTATGCGCCGCGGCCCTGCTCCCAGCCTTCGGGGACGTCCCAGCGGTACCGTCCCTCACTCACCGCCACCGGGGTCGTGATCGTGGTCAGATCGTCCATGGCACCTCCCGCTGGGGGAATTGTTGTCGCGTTCGGCGCGGGGTGCAAGGCGTCCTGGCGGTCCCCCTCGTTGCGCCCGGGCGCGCATCGGACTATGGTGCAGCCATGGAAAGCCGAATCACGGACCTGTTCCTTTCCCTGACCCCGGAACGGGT
>CAINDP010000111.1 GCA_903847405.1 uncultured Myxococcales bacterium
CAGGGGTACCCCCTGAAGGGCAAGGATGCGTGGTTCGCCGACCGGGCCGACACCTGCGCGACCCCGCGGTGCCATCCGGAACTGAGCGCCCAGCATCGCCTGTCCGCCCACGGCCGGGCGTTCACGAACGACGTGTTCCAGAGGCAGTTGGCCGACTTCACGTCCCGGATGGGGCGCGAGGCCGCCGACTACTGCATCGCGTGCCACGCGCCGCTGGGCGTCATCCAGTACCCCGGGGACGGTTCCCGGGGGCTGGTCGTCGATCCGGCCACGACGACCGAGCGCGCCTTCACCCTGGGGGTGGACTGCGTCGTCTGCCATCGGGCGGTGGCCGAACGCGATCCCGCCAGGATCGGCGGCGCCTCCCTGACGATCCGCCCCACGTGGCTGGAACCTCAGCGGTACCTGGGCGAGGAGGACATGCCGCCGGTGACGGACACGGCCACCGTCTTCAGCGCCTTCGGGGAGTTGCTGAAGGACGTCCTTCGCATCGACCCCGACGCGCCCGGTACGCCTCCGAACCAGGTGCTGCACAACTTCTTCATCCGGGCCGCCACCCCGCTGCATCGACGGACGTACCACGTGGACCGGGCGGACTGGGACGCCATCTGCGGCGGATGCCACGTCGTCCGGTTGCCGCCGATCCTGTCGCCGGACGGGCAGGAACGGATGGTCGCCGACCACTACCTGTCGTCGCTGGACTCGCCGTTCCACAAGGCGGGGGTGGGCTGCTCGGGCTGCCACCAGCAGCGGATGGAAACCTACGAGATCGGCTTCAACACGGTCAGCCACTCGACCCTGGGATCGGGCAGTTCCCTGCCCTACGGGGACCCGGCGGACGACCGCGCGTTCCGGACGTTGTCCGACGCCACCCTGGCGGGCATCGGCGACGCGCGCCTGGAGGCGATCACCCGGGCCGACCTGCCGCCCTGCATCGACGACCTGTCGGACCCCGCCACCGGCTCGATGCTGCTGCGCGAACGCGGGGAAACGAACCCCTTCGACGGGACGAACGGCGGCCTGAAGCGGCGCAACCTGCTGTCGGTGGACCTGGACGTCCGGCAGCAGGGGCCCGGGTTCGTCCGTCTGGCGGTGACGACCACGAACGTCTGCGTCGGCCATGCCTTCCCCTCGGGGGGCGGCATCAAGGGCTACCTGGAGGTGACCGCCGTCAATCGCAACCGGGAGGTCGTGGGGCGATACGGCGGGGTGGACGACGACGGCCTGCCCATCCTGCTGCCGACCGTGCTGGGGTCCCGGGCGGCCGACGCGGAAGGGAACGTCATCGCCGACCGGCGGTTCTGGGATGCGACCCGGGTCGTGTACAGCCGGTCCCTGGCCCCGGGCGTGCCCCAGACCGACATCGTCGACGTGTCGTTCCCGGAGGGGTCCGCCCCGATCCGGGTGGTGGCCCGCTGGTACTTCCTGCGACCCGAGTTCTACCGCAACCGCGAGCGGGGCATCGCGACGCCGGTGCCCGCGGTGACGGTCGGCGAGGCGGACCTGCTGCTGGGATCCCAGCCATGACCGCGAGAGAGATGGCCCGACGCGTCGTCGTGTCGACGATGCTCGCCGTCCTGGCCTGGCTGACGCTCAATCCCCTGGTCACGGCCCTGGTCCCCGGCATGTCGCCGGCCCTGCAGTCGCTGATGATCGGGCACCAGCAATTGGGCATCGTGTTCCTGCTGTCCGTGGTCTTCTACTTCCCCCTCCACATCCTGCTGGCCCGGGGGTTCAATCGCGCGGCGCTGGTGTCCGTGTTGCAGCCCTTCAAGGCGATGGCGTTCCTGGTCGTCACGTACCAGGTGGCGGACCTCGTCATGCCCCTGTCGCGGTGGGCGGTCATCCCCGTCTACGCGGCGGCCCTCGCGGCCTACGAATGGCGGCGGCCGCGCCGGATGCTGTTGCGCGGGTTCGATCTGGCGCTGACGGTGTTCCTGGCGTCGGCATCCGTGACGGGGCCGGACGACCAGTTGATCCGCTTCCTGGTTCCCGCCATCGGGGTACTGGTCGTGTACGAGGGCCTCAAGATCGGGGTCGGGGCCGCGGTCCGGCGCAGCATCGACGCGGCCGCCCTGGGGTCCCTGGGCCTCTGGACCGGCCTGGCCATGCTGCCGTTCGCGGCGATGATGGCGGACGGCACGAACGCCGGGCGCTATGGGAACTTCCCGGAGGTGGACCTCTTCCACTACGGGACGGCGTTCGCGTTCGTTTTCGCAGTCGGCGGCCACGCGTTCCTGATGGGCCGGCGCTACGCGGCCAGCGGTCGCAGCCTGGTCAGCGTGCCGGTCGTGGTGGTGGTCCTGGCCCTGTGCGGCGCCCTGGAGGCAAGAAACCTGCTGCACTACCCCGCCTTCGCGCCCGAGGTCGTGGACACCGCCGGGATGCTGCCGACGACCGTGTCCCCGTACACCAACGTCCAGGGGTACCCCCTGAAGGGCAAGGATGCGTGGTTCGCCGACCGGGCCGACACC
>CAINDP010000112.1 GCA_903847405.1 uncultured Myxococcales bacterium
GGTGTCGGCCCGGTCGGCGAACCACGCATCCTTGCCCTTCAGGGGGTACCCCTGGACGTTGGTGTACGGGGACACGGTCGTCGGCAGCATCCCGGCGGTGTCCACGACCTCGGGCGCGAAGGCGGGGTAGTGCAGCAGGTTCCTTGCCTCCAGGGCGCCGCACAGGGCCAGGACCACGACGACGACGGGCAGGCTGACCAGGGAACGACCGTTCGACGCATAGCGCCGGCCCATCAGGAACGCGTGGCCGCCGACTGCGAACACGAACGCGAACGCGGTCCCGTAATGGAACACGTCCATTTCCGGGAAGTTCCCGTACCGCCCGTCGTTGGTGCCGTCGGCCATCATGGCCGCGAACGGCAGCATGGCCAGGCCGGTCCAGATGCCCAGGGACCCCAGGGCGGCCGCGTCGATGCTGCGCCGGACCACGGCCCCGACCCCGATCTTGAGGACCCCGTAGACGCCCAGCAGGACGATGGCGAAGGCCAGAAAGCGGATCAACTGGTCCGCCGTCCCGGTCACGGAGGCGGACGCCAGGAACACCGTCAGCGCCAGGTCGAACCCGCGCAGCAGCATCCGGCGCGGCCGGCGCCATTCGTAGGCCAGGAAGGCGGCCGCGTAGACGGGAATGACCGCCCACCGCGACAGGGGCAGGACCAGGTCCAGCACCTGGTACGTGATCACCAGGAACGCCATCGCCTTGAAGGGCTGCAGCACGGACACCAGCGCGGCGCGGTTGAACCCCCGGGCCAGCAGGATGTGGAGCGGATAGTAGAACACCACGGACAGCAGGAACACGACGCCCAACTGCTCGTGCCCCATCATCAGGGACTGGATGGCCGGCGACATGCCGGGAACCAGGGCCGTGATCAGGGGATTGACCGTCAGCCACGCCAGGACGGCGAGCATCGTCGACACGACGACGCGCCGGGCCGTTTCCCTCGCGGTCATGGCTGCGGTCCCAGCAGCAGGTCCGCCTGGCCGGCCATCACCGGGGGAACCGGGGTGGACAGCCCGCGCTCCCGGTTGCGGTAGTACTCGGGACGCAGGAAGTACCAGCGGGCCACGACGCGGTTGGGGGTGGTCCCCTCCGGGAACGACACCTTGACGACGTCCGTCTGGGGAATGCCCGGCAGCAGGGTGCGGCTGTACACCAGTTTGCTGGCCTCCCAGAACCGGCGATCGGCGATGACGTTGCCCATCTGGTCGGCGGCCTGGGTCCCCAGGACCGTCGGCAGCATGATCGGCAACCCGCGATCGTCCAGCCCGCCGTAGCGCCCGACGACCCGCTCGGGCCCGTCGTAGGCCAGGACTTCCAGGTACCCCTTGATGCCGCCGCCCGCCGGGAAGGTGTGGCCCACGCAGGCGTTGCTGGTCGTCACCGCCAGGGTGATCCCGCCGGGGCCCCGGTCCTGGACCTCCAGCGCCACGGACAGCAGGTCGCGCTGGGACAGGCCGCCGTTCGTCGTGACGAAGGCGTTCGTATCGCCCCGCTCGCGCAGCAGCATGCTGCTCTTGAGGGCCCCGGGAATGTCGTCGATGCAGGGCGGCAGGTCGGCCGGGAAGATCGCCTCCAGGCCGATGTCCCCGATCCCGTCCAGGTACGCGGCCGACAGCGCCCGGAACTTTTCGTCGTCCGCCGCGTTGTCGTACGGCAGCGACGCGCCCGAGCCCAGGTAGGAGTGGCTGACCGAGTTGTAGCCGGCTTCGAAGGTTTCCATCCGCTGCTGGTGGCAGCGGGAGCATCCGATGCCCGCCTTCTTGTAGGGCGAGTCCATGAACGAGAAGTAGTGGTCGGCGACGATCCGCTCCTTCCCGTCCACCGACAGGTTGGCCGGCAGGCGCACCACGTGGCACGCGCCGCAGATGTCGTCCCAGTCCGCCCGGTCGATGTGGTAGGTCTTCTTGTGCAGGGGGATGGCCGCCCGGATCAGGAACTTGTGCAGGGCCGAGTCCCCCTGGGAGCCGTCCGCCATCAGGTACTCGATCGACAGGAAATCGTCGGCCAGCCCCTCCAGGAAGCCCAGGGTGGTCCCGCGATCGGGCGGCGGGGGCCGCGGCGAGTCCTCCTCGCCCAGGTAGCGCTCCTTTTCCAGCCACAGGGGCCGGATCGTCAGGGATGCGTCGCCGATCTTCGCGGGGTCGCGTTCCGCAACGGCGCGGTGGCACACGACGCAGCCCACCCCGATGGTGAACGACGGGTCGGTCGCCGTGGCCGGGTCCACGATCTTTCCGCGGGAACCGTCCCCCGGGTACTGGATGACCCCCAGGGGGGCGTGGCACGCGATGCAGTAGTCGGCGGAATCCCGCCCCATCTGGGCGATGAAGTCCTCCAACTGCCACTGGAACACGTCGTTCGTGAACGCCCTGCCGTGGGCGGACAGGTTGTGCTGGGGGCTCAGTTCCTGGTGGCACCGCGGGTTGGCGCAGGTTTCCGAACGGGCGGCGAACCAGTCGTCCCGCCCCGCCATCGGGTATCCCATGACGTTGGTGAACGGGGAGGCCCGGGTCGGCACCAGGGTCTCGGTGTCGACGGGCTCCGGGGCGAACTGCCGGTAGTGATAGTAGTTCCTGGCCTCCAGGGCGCCGCACAGGGCCAGCACGACCAGGACGATCGGCAGGCTGACCAGGGACCGCCCGCCGGACCGGAACCGCCGTGCCATGGCGATGACGTGCCCGGCGATCACGGCGACGAAGGCGAATGCGGTGAACCAGTGGAACACGTCGTTCCGCGGGAAGATCGAGTACTTCCCGTCGTTGGTGCCGAACGCCATCATCGCCGCCAGCGGGGCCATGGCCAGCGCGGTCCAGATCCGGAGGTTCGCCATCTGCTGCGAGCCGATGGGACGCCGGGCCAGGAACAGGTACACGACCTTCAGCACCCCGAACAGGCCCAGGAACACGATGGAAAACGCGAAGAACCGGATCAACTGGTCTTCCGTCCCCGTCACGGTCATGGACGTCAGGATCCCGATCAGGGCCAGGTCCAGCAGGCGCAGCCACCGCGCGCGTCGCCGCGTCAGTTCGTACGCCAGGAACGCCACGGCGATCACCGGGATGACGGCGTAGGGTGAAATGGGAAAGGCGACGTCCAGCATGGAAAACGTGGCGATCAGGAACGCCAGCCCCTTGAACGGGCGCCCCACCTTCCCCAGGGCCACGCGATTGAAGCCGCTTTCCAGGAAGATGTGGAGCGGGTAGTACAGGCCCAGCAGGATGAAGAACGCGATGCCCAGTTGCCCGTGGCCGATCATCAGCGACTGGACGGGGGGCGACATCGTGGGCGACAGGGACGTGACGATGGGATTGATCGTCAGCCACGCCAGGATGGCCAGCATCGTCGAGGCGACGACGATTCGAACCCCTTCCCTCACCGGCGACTCCCCCGCAACGCGGTTCTAGTCCGGCAGTCTGCCGAACGCGGACTTCCGCCGCAACAGGAACACGAAGGCCCCGACGGAGGGGGGCGTGGTGACCAGGAACAGGAACAGCGTGCCCTGCCAGGGGTCCCCTTCCAGGCTGGGTACCGCGATCACCAGGATCGCCAGCAGGCCGACGACGATCAGGGACGTGAAGGCCAGCCCGACCCAGCGCGCCGCGGGCAGGCGCGCGGCGGTAGCCCCGATCAGGACGGCCAGGGGGAGGACGAACCAGATGTCCCCCGGGCGGCCGGTCACGGTTTCGAACAGGAAGTAGGCCAGCCAGACGCCGTAGTACAGGCACACCCCCAGGACTCCAGGGCGCTTCCCCGCGCTGCCGGTGGCCACCGTTCCCCCCTCTATGGGTATCCCCACTGGCCGGTTTCGAACGTGTAGAAGGACCGGATGAACGGCGGATTCCGGGACCACCACAGCCGGTGCCTGGAATCCGGGAACCGCGCGTAATTGAAGTCCGACTGGCTCAACCGACTGCAGCACGAGGGGATCCTGGACAGATAGGTGGGCACCAGGTCCTCGAGGGCCTCGGGCCAGGCGCCGGTCTGCGCCTTGAACTTCCCGGCCGCCTCGATGATGGTCTGCGCCCGTTCTTCCGCGACATCGACGTCGACCTTCAGCACGAACACCGGGATGTAGATCGCCAGGGCCAGGTAGAACACGCCGCGCCGCAGGTACGGGGCCACTTCCCGGACGTCCGCCCGCGCCACCGACACGAAGCAGGAAACCGCCAGGGTCAGGCACAGCAGCATCCCGACCAGCGGGCTTCCGATGAACAATCCGTCCAGCACGAACAGGAACAGGCCCAGGCCCAGGGTCTTCCACCACCGCAGGGTGCTGTCCGGAGGCAGCGCCGCGCCGAAGAGGGGGCTGGGGCGATTCGTGAACAGCTTGCGGCGCCGGAAGAACACGAACAGGCCCGCCGCCGTCAGGGCCATCGCCGGTCCCCAGAACGACCACAGGGACAC
>CAINDP010000113.1 GCA_903847405.1 uncultured Myxococcales bacterium
CACGTCGGCGCCGACCTCGGCCACGCCCCGGATGCCCGCGATCGAGTTTTCGGGATGCATCTGGTGATACCCGCGATGGCACGACACCAGGATGTGCCGGCAGTCCGGGTCGGGCAGGCAGGTGACGGGTGAAACGCGCGCCGGGGGGGGCACGTCGGCCGGGACGTCGGCCGGCACATCGGCGGGAACGTCGGCCGGCAGGTCGCCCGGGACGTCGGCCGGCAGCGCGTCGTCGACGGCATCGACCGCGGGCACGTCGGCAGGGACGTCCGACGGCCCCGGGTCCACCGCGGCGGTCCCGTCCCCGCCGCAGGCCGGACCGGCCAGCACCAGGACGAACGGCAGCACCGCGATCCAGGTTCCACGCGTGGGGATTGAACGCATTCGAGGGCTCCGCATCCAGGACCCGGGCAGCGTACCGGGTCGCACGGCGCATCGCAAGGCCCGGTGCGGCGGGAGTGCAGGCGGGTCGAGGGGATGGGGTTGGGCAGGAAGCGCAAGCCGCAGCCGAAGCCGACCGGGGACGATCCAGGATTCAGCGGCAGGTGGCGTCGACGGCGCAGTAAGTTCCGGAGGCACAGTCGGAATCGTACAGGCACCCCTCGCGGCACTGGCCGTCCCCCGCGCAGTGCTGGCCGTACAGGCAGTCGCTGGAGTACGCGCACCGCTGCAACGACCAGCACGCGCCGTCCGCGCCGCAGTATTCGTTCGCCGGGCACTCCGCGTCGGACATGCAGAAGTTGTACGCCACGCACTGTCCCGCCGCGCAGTAGTCGCCGAACGGGCAGTCCGCCGACACGACGCAGCCCGCCGAGTAGAAGCACCGACGGTCCGACGCGCAGAAGTCGCCGGCGGCGCAGTCATGCCCGCTCAGGCACTCGGTGGGCGCCCAGCACTGTCCGTCGGTCCCGCAGTAGGTGCCCAGGGGGCAGTCCACGTCGTACCGGCATCCGGCGGGCGGGCTGTACACGCAGTCCCCGGCCGCGGTGCAGACCGAATCCACGCCGCAGTCCTGGTCCCGGTAGCATTCCCGCGAAACGGCCACCGCGTAGCACGCCCCGTCCAGCCCGCAGGCGTAGCCGGCCACGCAATCCGAATCGTAGGTACACCCGTTCACGTACCGACAGACCCAGTCCACGCCGTCGCAGTACATCGCGTTCGGGCAGTCCCAGTCGCTGCTGCAATCGACGTATTGCGACCCGGGACCCGGATCGTAGGGCCCGTTGTCCACCAGGATGCAGCCGCCCAGCATCAGGGGCAGCCCGACCAGCACGTTCGCCAGGAACCGGTTCCGCAGGGTGGTGTCCATCGGATCCTCCTCGATGCTCACGGGTCCTTCGACGACGGTCCCCGCCGGGTATTCGCGCCGTCGTCGATCGTCACGAAAATAGTCATGCAGGGAGGCGGCCGGAAGGGAGGGAGGAGACTAGTCGAGGCCGTACGGGCGGCAGTAGTAGGGCCCCAGGCACTTGGTGCCGGTCGCCGGGTCGCACTTGGTGATTTCGCAGTACTGGCTGACCCCGCAGTCGGCGTTCGACACGCATTCGTTCATGCACTGGCCTTCCACCGAGCACGGCATCGCGCACGGCGGGATGTTCCCCGCGCAGGGCGGGCACACGGTAATCAGACGGCACGCCTGCCCCGTCGCGCAGTCGCTGTCCATCGAGCACTTCGCGGGCGTGGTCGGCGTCGAACAGGTGCCCGCCGCGTCCGGCAGGATGCACAGGGCGCCGGGGGGGCACTTGCGGGCGCCTTCGCAGGCTCCGCCGTTCACGCAGTCGGCGTCCGTCCAGCAGCGCCCGTCCTGCAGGCTGCACAGGCCCTGGCACACGGGCAGGTACATCAGGCAGACCTGATCGGGCAGGCAGCACGCGGAAATGGGGTTCCGGGTCATGTCGCAGAACTCGCCCGCGGTGCAGTCCGTGTCGGCGATGCACTTCAGGCCGGCGTCCACGCACTTGCCGGGCTGGTCCGCCACGAAGCACATGGCGCCCGGCGGGCAGACGATCGCGCCTTCGCACTTCTGGCCGTAGCCGCAGTCCGTGTCGCTCCAGCACAGGCCGGACTGCAGGACGCAGGTGCCGCCGCCGCAGGGGGGCATCGTGGAATCGCAGAAGGCATTGGGCGGGCAGCAGGCCACGGGGCTGGCCCCGCCGGCCGCGTACAGCAACTGGCAGGTTTCGTACGCCCCGCAGTCCGCGTCGCTGAAGCACTGGGCCTGGCAGGCCTCGTCGACCTGGCCGTCGCAGTCGTTGTCGATCCCGTCGCAGGGCTCCGCTGCACCGGGGAACACCGCCGAATTGGCGTCGTCGCAGTCCTGGGTCCCGCAGAACCCGTCGCCGTCCCGGTCGACACAGCCGGCCGGAACGCACCAGCCGTTTGCAGCGGGGGCGCACATCGGGCAGGTGCAGGTCGGATCCTCGGAAGCGCACTCGCAGATCGGGCATCCGTTGATCCACTGGCAGACCTGGTCGGCCGGGCAGTCCGCGCTGCTCTGGCACGGAAGCTGTTCGGCCGGGGAGCACTTGCCGGGGTAGTCCGCCACGAAGCACATGGCGCCGGGCGGGCAGCGGCTGGCGCCCAGGCACTGCTCGCCGTACCCGCAGTCGCCGTCGGTCCAGCAGTAGCCGGCCTGCAGCCGGCACTGGCCCGCGACGCAGGACGGGATGTCGGGAGTGCAGCGGGCATTGGCCGGGCAGCAGGACAGGTTGCCCGCCGCGTCGTACACGGGGACTTCCAGGCTGCAGTACTCGTACTGCGCGCAGTCGGCGTCGCTGGTGCAGGGGGTCGCCGGGGTGCAGCCCTCGTCCACCTGACCGTCGCAGTTGTCGTCGATCCCGTTCCAGCAGGTTTCCGCCTGGGCCGGGTCACAGTAGGGACCGCACTGGCCGTTCAGCGGGGGCATGCACATCGGGCACGCGCAGTCCGGGGTGCCGGACGCGCAGTCGCAGGGCGGGCAGCCGCCGGTCCAGTAGCACCGCTCGCCCGCCTGGCAGTCCGCGTCGGTCTGGCAGGTGCCGGGCGTGACCACGGGCTGGCAGGACCCGGTACACACGCAGTTCATCGCACCGGACGCATCCGGACCGCAGTTGGCGTCGGCCGGGCACGCGTCGATCCGGCAGTACTGGCCCGTCAGGCACTCGGCGTCGGAGGTGCAGAACTCGACGGGCTTCGGCACGCACTGTCCCACCATCTGGCAGGCCACCTTGCACCCGCTCTCGTACACGCACGGCGGGCAGACCGCGGTCTGCTGGCAGATGTACCCTTCCTTGCAGTCGATGTCCGCGGTGCAGGCCACCGGCGTCACGTCCGGGACGCACTGCCCGTAGCACACGTCGCACATCGGGCACGTCGGATCGCTGGCGCAGACGCCGTCCGAAATGGAGCAGTGCGTGCCTTCGCCGCAGTCCGAATCCGAGAAGCAACCGACCGGCTGTTCCGGCAGGACGCAGGTGCCGTTCTGGCAGACGTAGCCGGGTGCGCAGGCCGAGTCGGCGCCGCAGGACAGGCCGGCCATGCACGACGTGAAGGCGGGGGTCACCTCCCAGCCGCAGGCGCCGTTCGTGCCGAAGTTGCCGCAGGTGCTGAACTGCAGGCAGCCGTACCATTCCGCGTACATGCAGTCCGACACCAGGTCATCGCCCTTGGCGCCGCACAGTTGGCCCGAGCAGCCGCCGACCACGCACTCGGTGGTCGTCGCGGTCGCGCAATGGCCGACCGACGTGCAGGGCGCCATGCAGGGCGGAACGGCCGTCGTGCACGCCGGACACTCGGTCACGAACGTGCAGACCTCGCCCTTCGCGCACTGGCTGTCCTGGGTACATGCGACGTCCGGGAGGTCGCACTGCCACTTGCAGGCGCCGGTGTCGCAGGCCCAGTCGCCCAGGCACATCACGTGCGGCAGGCCGACGCAATCCGCCGCGGCGGCACACTGGTCCCCGGTCGTCACGGGCGGGTCGATCGGGCCGCAGCCGCCCTTTTCGGCGCCCATCAGCACCAGGGACAGCAGCACGACGCTGGCACCCGCAGGAATTCGCGACCATCTCATGGCGTTCGTCATTTTTCCGTCCTCCCTGATCAAGCCAAAGTGTACCCTCCGGCGCGGCTCCCTGCAACGCGTCCGGCGTCGTTCAAAGAAGGAAGAATGCAGGGACCGTGCCACGGATCCCCTGCCGTGGTTTCCAGCAGTTGCAGGATCCGACCCCCCTGACAAGGTCGCGTTGATGTGATCCCGGTGTCAGGGGGCATCCCGGGACGAGGTCACCGGGACGAGGTCACCGTTCCGACGTGTCGCGCCCCGCCTTCCCGCCCTGTCCGCCGGAAAAGACCAGGCCCAGGCGCAGCCCCGCGAGGACCGTGTCGGACGCCCGGTAGCCGGACGACGCGCCGCCCGTCGCCACGACCTCCAGGTCCCGGGCGTAGGCCCCGAACACCGCGATCGTGCGCCACAGCTTGACGTCCACCGACACCGCACCGATCCGGCGCGCCGGGTGGGCCAGGTCGGACGCGGTGGAAAAGCCGCGGGCCGTGACGGATCCGGTCAGCCGCATCCAGTCCGGGACGACCACCGTCAGGTCGGAACGGATCGCCCGGAACTCCGACCGCCGATCCCAGTCGATCGACGCACCCAGCGTGGCGTAGGGCCGGAACTCCAGGACCACGCCGGCCATGCCGCCCATCCGGGAGGTGGTGATGCCGTCCCGGGTGCGCAGCTTGGGGACGCCGTTGAAATCGTGCCGATCGGCCATGTACAGGCCGTCGAACCAGGACGCGACGTACCCGCGCCCCAGCCACCGCCACTCGCCCTGCAGGCCGATGCGGACATCCTTGTGGGGCGCGAAGTCCAGGGCCAGCCCGGCGTGGGCGCCGTCCGACGACGCCAGCCGCGACCAGGCGCCGTAGGGGGTCACCTCGACCACGCGGCTGCGGTACACCGGCCACCGCAGGTCCACGCCGCCCGCCATCAGGCCGGCCGTCTTCGACGTCGGCAGGCCCCGGCCGTTCATCGCGCCCGGCGTCGGATCGGAGGGGGCGGCGGCATCCGCGACCAGCGACAGGCCGATTTCCATGCGGGTGACGGAAGGGGCGCCGGCCCAGAAGAAGGGCCGGACGTGGATGCGCCCGCCCGCGACCTGGGGGTCCAGGATCGAATCCAGGAACAGGACGCCCCCGGCCGGCTTGAAGTCCAGGGCCAGGACCAGGCCCGTGCGCCAGTGGTCCGGGTCGATCGTCGAGGCGTATCGGCTGACCAGGTTGCCCACGCCCAGGGACAGGGACGTGATGGACGCCAGGCGGACGTGGAGGGGGTCCGTCCGCTCGCCCCAGGCCAGTTCGCCCAGGATGCGCCCGTAGTCGGTCCGCTCGTCCCAGTCGCGGTGGCGCAACCCGTTGCGATCAAAGCGCATCGGCGCCAGGAGGCCGGCACGGAACGCGGACGCCTGCACCAGGACCCCGGCGTCGAATCCCCAGGCCGGGTCCCGGTGGATCAGGCCGCCCAGGCCCGAGGCGAACAGTTCGACCGCCCAGGGCGTCCCGGCGCGGGCCGGGATCGTCGTGGCGAGGATCGCGAGGACCAGGGTCGCAGCAAGTGGTGTTGCGGGACGCGCCATTCCGGGATTCTAGCACCCGGCGCCCGGGGCCCCGAAGCGGACGCCGCCTCCGCAGCCTCACCCCCTTCCCCGAAGCCGGCCGACGCCTCCCGAAGGCACCTCCCGCGGGCACGGCTGGTACACTGGGATGGAGGGGGAAACACGGGCGTTTTGCGTTCGAGGAGGCATGCCCATGGCCGGCGCGGTGGAGTCCAACAAGGCGCTCGTGGCCGACTTCCTGGACCTGGCATTCAACCAGCACCGGCCCGCCGAGGCCGCGACGCGGTACCTGGGGCAGACCTTCCGCCAGCACGATCCGAACCTGGGCGACGGGCCGGCGCCGTTCGTCGCGTTCCTGACGGAGTACGCACGGGCCTACCCTGCGCTGAAGATGACCGTCCGGCACGTTGTCGCCGAGGGAAACCTGGTCGTCGTACACGGCCACCTCCTGCGGAAACCCAGCGATCGGGGCCTGGCGACGGTGCACATCTTCCGCGTGTCCGAGGGACGGATCGTCGAGCACTGGGATGCGATCCAGGAGGTTCCGCCCGCCGCCGCCAACGAGAACACGATGTTCTGACGGGGATTCCCGCGGCCGCGGACGCCCGATCGCGAAAGGGGGTGCGAACCATGACATCCCGGGACGATCGCAGCCTTTCGACGCCCCTGACGGCCTACGATCGCCTGGACATCCTGGACCTGTATGCCCGGGCCGCCCGCGCCGAGGATGCCGGCGACGCCGAGGAATTCGTCGCGGCGTTCACCGAGGAGGGCGTCCTGGAGGCCCCCCACGGCATCTTCCGGGGTCCGGACGAACTGCGACGCTACCTGGTCGAGTCCGCGTCCGTCCGGAAGGGCCGCCGTCACCTGACCGCGAACCACGTCGTCACGGTGGAGGGCGACGGGGCGCGTGCGCTGGCGGACTTCGTCATTCTGGAGGTGGACGACGCCCCCCGGGTCCTGGCCACGGGAACCTACTCCGACACGATCGCGCGCGAGGAGGGGGCCTTGCGGTTCAGCCATCGGAAGGTGGTGCCGGACCCGGGGATGCGGAAGGAACGGCGCCGTATGCAGGGGACGTGACGTGAGGCGGGGCGCTACTTGAGGTCGCCACCCTGCCGGGCGACCGACAGGCTGCCCAGCGACAGCAGGTCTTCCTTGCCGTTCAGTTCGTCCTTGCGGGTGTAGGCAGGGGCCCGGTGCACGCCCGAGTCCAGGCGGATCGCGTCGCAGGGGCACGCCTCCTCGCACATGCCGCAGAACACGCACTTGATGAAGTCCACCTCGAAGACCACGGGGAACTTTTCGTTTTCGTCGTCCCGTTGACCGGCCACGATGCGGATGCAGTCCGCCGGGCAGGCCGTCGAGCACATGAAGCAGGCGACGCAGCGCACCGACCCGTCCTCGCGGCGCATCAACCGGTGCTTGCCCCGGGTGCGCGGCGGGTAGACCCGCTTCACTTCCGGGTACTGCGACGTGACGATCCCCTTCTGGGTCAGCAGGTTCACGAAGAAATGACGCCCCGTGACCTTCATGCCCTTCCACAGTTCGGGCAGCCAGGACTGGACCACCAGGTCCGCCGGGGGCCGTTCCACCACCTTGACCTTGACCATTGGATCCCTCCGAGTACCCGCCCGAGCACGAGGGGTCGACCCGTCACGCCACCAGGGCCAGCACCACTGCGGTCACCAGGATGTTCGCCAGGCTGAGGGGCAGCAGCACCTTCCACCCCAGCGACATCACCTGGTCGTACCGGAAGCGCGGCACGGTCCACCGGATCAGCATCTGGAACCAGCACAGGAACAGCACCTTGAACGCGAAGAAGGCCACCTGGGCCACCGTGATCCACCCGCCGGCGGTCCCGGTCGGATCCAGCCACGGGATCTGCCAGCCGCCGAAGAACAGCGTCGCGGCGATGCAGGCGATCACGACGATCTCGATGAACTCGGACAGCATGAAGGTCGCGAAGCCCATCGCCGAGTACTCGACGAAGTACCCGATGATTTCCGACTCGCCCTCGGGGAGGTCGAACGGCGCCCGCTTGTTTTCCGCCATGGCCGCCACCAGGAACAGCACGAAGCCCAGGGGCTGCACGACGATGCCCCACATGGGCAGCCAGCCCCACAGCAGGTGGCCCTGGGCCCCGACGATTTGCGTCAGGCTGACCGTGCCGAACACCGCGAAGATGCCGACCACGTTGAGGCCCATCGAGACCTCGTAGGACACCATCTGGGCCGCGCCGCGCAGGGCGCCCAGCATGGCGAAATTGCTGGCGGACGCCCACCCGCCCAGGGTCACGCCGTAGATGCCGAAGCCCATGATCGCGAACACGAACAGCATGCCCGAGTCGAGGTTCGCGATGACCAGGTCCCCCGGACCGAAGGGAACGACCGCGAACACGACCAGCGTCGGGATGAGGGCGAAGGCCGGGGCCAGGAAGAACATGATCCGGTTCGCGCCCGCCGGGACGAAGTCTTCCTTGGTGAACGACTTGATCATGTCGGCGATGGGATGGAACAGGCCGAAGGCGCGGATGCCCAGGATTTCCGCGCGGTTGGGGCCGATGCGGTCCTGGATGATCGACGACATCTTGCGCTCGACCCAGGTCAGGATCGCGGCCAGGATGACGCAGAAGACCAGGATGAACCCCACGATCTTCGCGAGGGTCAGCAGGACGAATGTCAGGGTCATGGATTCCCCCCACTTGCGCGCGCCGGGGCCGGCAGGGGCTGCCCCAGCCGGTCGGCCAGGTCGGACGCCCACACCGCGAAGTCCCGGACGTCGCCGGCCGGCTGAACGGCCCGCCGGACACGCTGCACGACACCCTGTTCGTTGACCCACGTCCCGTCGGTCTCGTAGGGCGAGGTCGAGGGGAAGACGAACCGCGCGGCGGCCGTCAGCGGGCCCTCCAGCGCGGCCAGCACGATCGACAGCGGGACCCGGGCCAGCGCGCCGGCAAGGGCCTCGGCCTTCGCGTGCTCGGCGCCGAACACGATCAGCGCACCCAGGGCCGGCGCCTGCGCGACGATTTCGTCCAGCGCGACCGGGGTGACGGCCAGATCCGCCAGCACCCGCGCCAGGCCGTTGCGGTTCGGGTTCTTGTCGGCCAGGACCAGGACCTCGTCCGCCGCGCCCGGCGCCGCGCCGCCCACGGCAAACGTCGCCCCCGGGGCCACCGACCGGATCGCGGTCACGACCGCCCAGGCGTCCTCGTCGGTCATCCAGGGCGTCAGCACCACCGCGACGCCACGCAGGGCCGCGCCGGGCAGGGCCTCGGCCACCTCCCGGACGCCCTTGGCATAGTCCGTCGTCGCACCCCCGATGCGCACGGCGGCGACGCGCCCGGTTTCGAAGCGATGGTAGGCCAGGCGGCCGTGGTCGCAGGCCCAGTACTGGTTCACGTCCGGGTTGTGGCGCGGGACCAGGCGCTGCACCTCGTTCCGGTACACGTCCGCGCGGATCCCGCACCCGCGGCTGCACTCGCCGCACACCGTCTGGATGCCGTGGGTCAGCCAGGCGCGGCACTTGAAGCGGAAGTCCCGCGTGGTCAGGGCGCCCACGGGGCACACGTCGGCCGTGCACATCGAGTACGGGTGGTCCAACTGCGTCCCGGGGAACACGTCGATGTACGCCCGTTCGCCGCGCTGGACCTGGACCAACTGCGGCGCCTTGGCGACTTCCTCGCACACGCGGATGCAGCGGGTGCAGTTGATGCAGCGTTCGGCGTCGTAGACGATCTGCGGGCCCAGCACGCGGGCCTTGTCCTTGTGGTGCTTGTGGAAGGGATGGCGCGACGCCTGGTGGTCATGGGCGAAGTACAGGTCCTGCAGTTCGCACTCGCCGGCCTGATCGCAGATCGGGCAGTCGACCGGGTGGTTCAGCAGGATGTATTCCAGCACGGACCGGCGCGCTTCCAGGATGCGCGGCGAATTCGTCGTCACCACGTGCCCTTCCTGGCACGGATCCCAGCAGGACGCCACCGGCTTGGGACTGCGGTTCGTGTCCACCAGGCACATGCGGCAGTTGCCCGCCACCGGCAGCCCGGGGTGGTAGCAGAAGCGCGGGATGTCGATGCCCAGGCGGTCCGCGGCCTCGATGATCCGCGTCCCCGGCTCGACCGTGATTTCCCGTCCGTCGATCGTCAGCGTCGGCATTCGAACCTCGTTCAGCGGTCGATTTCCCCGCCGATCATGTTGATCCCGTCGAAGGTCGGGATGACGTCCGCGAGCATGCCGCCGACGATCATGTCCTTGAGGCCCTGCATGATGGCGAAGCAGGGCGGCCGGCAGTGGACGCGGTACGGGAAGCCCGACCCGTCGCTGACGACGTAGAAGCCGACCTCGCCGTTGCCGCCTTCCACCGCGAAATACGCATCGCCCTTCGGCACGGGGGTGCCCTTCATGATCAGTTCGAAGTGGGCGATCATCCCTTCGATCGTGTTGTAGACCGCGTCCTTCGGCGGCAGGACCACGCGCCAGTCGTCCACGTTCACCGGGCCGTCCGGGATGTCGGTCAGGATCTGCCGGCACATCCGGAGGCTCTGGCGGATTTCCTCCATGCGGACGAGGTACCGGTCCAGGTTGTCGCCCTTCGTCCCGATGGGGACGTCGAAGTCCAGGCGGTCGTACACGAGGTACGGCAGGTTCTTGCGGACGTCGTAGTCCACGCCCGAGGCCCGCAGGCAGGGGCCGGTGAAGCCGTAGGCGACCGCGTCGATCGGCCCCATCACCCCCACGTCCGCCATGCGGTCGATGAAGATGCGGTTCCGGGTCAGCAGGGCCTCCATGTCGACCATGCGGGCCTCGACGACCTTTTCGGCGGCGACGTAGCGGTCCTGCCAGCCTTCGGGGAGGTCATACCGGAGGCCGCCCACCCGCGTGTAGCAGGTCGTGACCCGGGCGCCGGTGATGAACTCCATCAGGAAGTAGAGTTCTTCGCGTGCCTGCATGGCCCACAGGAACGGCGTGTAGGCGCCGATTTCCAGCGCCTGGGCGCCGACGGCGGTCAGGTGGTCCGCGACGCGGGCGATCTCGCTGCAGAAGACGCGGATGTACTGGCAGCGAATCGGGACTTCGATGCCCAGCAGCTTTTCCACCGTACCGACGTACCCGACGTTGTTGATCAGCGGCGACACGTAGTTCAGGCGGTCCGTGTAGGGCACCACCTGGTTCCACGTGCCGGCCTCGCACATCTTTTCAAAGCCGCGGTGCAGGAAGCCGATCTCGATGTCGGCGTCCTTGACGACCTCGCCGTCCAGTTTCAGCTTGATGCGCACCGTGCCGTGCATGGCCGGGTGCGACGGGCCCATGTTGATCGTCGAGTACTCGGGATGGGCGTCGTCCTTCGGCAGGACGGCGACCGGAGCCGTTTCGACGACGGGCGCCGGGGCTGCGGGGATCGGATCGCCCTGGATGCCGGGCATGTCCAGCAGCGGCTGGTGGCCGCGGCGCGGGTAGTCCTTGCGCAGGGGGTGCCCGACGAACTCGGGGTAGTTCAGGATCCGGCGCAGGTCCGGGTGGCCCTGGAAGCGGACGCCGAACATGTCGAAGACCTCGCGCTCGAACCACGCGAGCCCCTTGAAGACGCCCGTGGACGTGGGCACCACGCAGTCGTCCGCGGGGACCAGCACCTTCAGGCGGACCAGGGCGCCGTCGGCCATGCGGCGCAGGTGGTACACGACCTCGAACCGGTGGCCTTCCACCACGCCCAGCAGCGGCAGCGACTGCGTGTGGAACATCGGGTGCAGCGGCGCGGTGCGGGATTCGGGCTTGCCGGGCGCCATGCCGATCAGGTCCACGGCGGTCACGTCCAGGGGCAGCGTGAAACCCAGGTCGTCCCGCAGGAACGTCAGGACCGGGACGAGGCCCGCGCGGTGCAGGACCACGGTGTCGTCGCCGTGGGAGGTCGCGGCCTCGATGACGTGCTCGGGGAAGCGATCCTGGACGCGGACGAGCGTGTCACCCATGGTCCCTCCGGGGGGCGGGGCCGTCGAAGGCCCAGTCCAGGGCGCCCTTGCCCCAGACGTACCACAGGCCGATCGCCAGGACTCCCAGGAACACCACGATCTCGACCAGGGCGATGGCCCCGAAGACTGGCGACGCCAGGAGTTCCCGGTAGTTGACGGCCCACGGGAACAGGAACACCGCCTCGATGTCGAACACGACGAAGAAGATCGCCACGGCGTAGAACCGCACGTTCAGGCGCTTGCGCGGCGAGTCGATCGGGTCCGAGCCGCACTCGAAGGGCCCGCCCTTCACGGCGTTCGTGCGCCTGGGGCCCAGCAGGCGGTTCAGGACCAGGATCGCCATGGCAATGAACACCGCGAAGGCGATCGTCATGGCCAGGGCGACGTACGGCAGGGTCTGCGACTCCACGGGGACCTCCGATGGTGCCGGCGCGCCGGACGTTCCGCTGCGGCCCAGGGGCCGCCGTCGCGGAGTCACGACGTCCGGGTGTCCGACGCTGCAGGAAAATAGCAGAGGAACCCTCCGGGATCAATCGTGACCCCGCGCGCGAAGCCAGTACATCAGGAATCCGGGGTCCGGTCGCGGTTCGTCCCAGGGGGGGTGGGCGGCGGGAAAATGGGGACAGGAAAATGGGGACAGACACCGATTTCCGAGGAAATCGGTGTCTGTCCCCATTTTCCCCCCATTTTCCACGCCACGCTTTTCGGGTCAGGGCGGGTCGCCGTTCAGGGCCTTTTTCGCGGCTTCCTTGATCTTGGGGTCCGGATCCTCGACGGCCAGCCGGGCCAGGACCGCCCGGGGGATGGGACGGTCCCGCACCTTGCGCGCGGCCCCGATGGCCACCAGGTGGCGCTCCTTGTCGGGGTAGGCGGCCAGAGCGGCGATGATCCTGTCCCGATCCCACTCGGGCATCTCCAGCAGCCGCTTTTCGGCGCCGGCGCGGTCGGGGGCATCGGGCTTCAGGTAGGCAACGACTTCGTCCAGCAGGGCACCGGCGTAAGGCGATTCTTCCAGTACCAGGTCGTCGAGGACGGTTTCGTGCCACCAGTACACGCCGTATGCCGCCAGAGCGCAGGCCGCGAAGAACGACAGCAGCAGGATTCGTCCACGCAGGGTCACGATGCCTCCCTTCGCCCGGGCAGACGGCCCGGGACGCCAGGATCCTAGCACAGCGGGAAATGGGGCGGAAAATGGGGACAGGACGAGGAAAATGGGGACAGGGGCCAGAAAATGGGGACAGACACCGATTTCCTCGGAAATCGGTGTCTG
>CAINDP010000114.1 GCA_903847405.1 uncultured Myxococcales bacterium
GACGGGGATGGGGGTCCTGACGGGCGTCTGGCCCGATGTCGAAGGATTTTCGTCCACGGGCCCGACGGCAATCCACCAGGACACCTGGTTCAGGCTGGTGCATCCGGACGATCTGCCCGGGATGATGTCGGAGTACCGGCGGCATTTCGACGGACTGACCGACCACTACGAAATCGAGTTCCGGATCCGCCTGCGCGACGGGTCCTGGGCCTGGCTCCTGGACCGGGGCAGGGCCCTGGAACGGGACGACCGGGGGCAACCCGTGCGGCTGTCGGGCACCTGCCTGGACATCACCAGTCGGAAGCAGGCAGAGGAGGAGCGGTTCCGGCTGCAGCGCGCAGAGGCCGAAAGCCGCGCCAAGAGCGATTTCCTGGCCTCGATGAGCCACGAGATCCGCACGCCGATGAACGCGATCCTGGGATATGCCCAACTGCTCCGGCGGGAATCGGGCCTGTCCACCCGCCAGCGCGAATACCTGGACACCATCAACCGCAGCGGCGATCACCTGCTGGACCTGATCAACCAGGTGCTGGACATGGCGCGGATCGAGGCCGGGCAACTGCCGATGGTCGAGTCCGAGGTGGACCTCCACGAACTGCTGCTGGACGTCGAGCGGATGTTCCGGATGACCGCGGCGGACCTGGGCCTGTGGCTGACCTTCGAGGCTGCGCCGGGCCTGCCGCGATGGATCCGGACGGATGCCGGCAAGGTCCGGCAGGTGATCATCAACCTCGTGTCCAACGCCCTGAAGTTCACCGGCCGGGGAGGCATCACGGTTCGGGCTTCGGCCGGGCAGGGCGGGGAAGGCGACGTACGGATCGTCCTGGAGGTCGAGGATACGGGGTGCGGGATCGACGCGGAGCACCTGGAGACCATCTTCGAGGCCTTCGGCCAGACCGAAGCGGGAAGCCGGAAATCCGGGGCGGGCCTGGGCCTGGCCGTCAGCCGGGATTTCGCCCGCCGGTTGGGCGGGGACATCACGGTCAGCAGCCTGCCCGGCAGAAAGAGCCAGTTCCGGTTCGAGTTCGCGGCACGCGCCTCCGAGGTCGCGGATGCGCGTCCCTTCGTTGCGCGGGTGGTGGGCCTGGCGTCCCGGATCGCGAAATGTCGCGTGCTGGTCGTCGACGGCCGGGCCGACAACCGGACGATGCTGGTGCGCATGCTGGGGGCCGTGGGGTTCGAGGTCCGGGATGCCGCCAACGGCCCGGAGGCGCTGGCCGCCTTCGTCGCGGAGCGGCCCGACGTCGTGCTGCCCCGGATCCAGATGCCCGACATGGATGGACTGGAACTGCTCCGCCGAATCCGGCAGCTTCCCGGCGGGAGCGGCGTCCCCGTGGTGATCGTCGGGGCCACGTCGATGGACGAGGAACGGGCCCGGGCGATGGCCGCCGGCGCCGACGGGTTCCTGCGGATGCCCGTCTGCGAGGACGAACTGTTCCGCGAGATCGGACGGGTCGCGAACGTCGAGTACCTCTGGTCCGGGGAGCACGAGGGCCCTGGCTTGTTCGGGCCGGAGCCGGTCCTGGACGGGCTCGCGGTCCGGGGGATGCCCGACGAGGTGCTGCAAAGGCTGCGACAGGCCATCGAACGGGGGTATCCGGGCGACATCGACGAGGCCGTCGAGCGGGCGGAGCATCTGGATCCCAAGGTGGGGCGGGGACTGCGCGCCCTGGCCCGGAGTTTCGACTACGCGGCCCTGCTGGGCCTGCTGGGTCCCTCACCGGAGGCCTGACGATGGACGTCAAGATGGGAACCATCCTGGTCGTGGACGACACGCCGGCGAACCTGCGCCTGCTGGCGGTGGCCCTGACGGGGCGAGGCTACCAGGTCCGGGCCGCCCCCAGCGGCGAAGCGGCCCTCCGCATGGCGGCCGCCGAGACGCCGGACATGGTGCTGCTGGACGTCAACATGCCCGACATGGACGGCTACGCGGTCTGCGACCGGTTCAAGGCCACCGCCCGGCTCCGGGACGTGCCGGTACTGTTCATCAGCGCGACGAACGACACGCAGTCCAAACTGCGCGCCTTCTACCGGGGAGGGCTGGACTACATCACGAAGCCCTTCCACCTGGAGGAGGTCTTTGCGCGCGTGGCGACCCACATGGAACTGCGCATGCTGCGGAAGCGGCTGCAGGACCACAACTCCCGCCTTTCGCACATCGTGGCCGACCAGGTGCGCGAAATCTCGGACTCGCAGGTTGCGACGATCGTGGCGCTGGCCAAACTGGCCGAACGGCGGGACGACGACACCGGCGCGCACATCGACCGGATCGGGGCGTTCGTCAGTACCCTGGCCATGGTCGCCCCCGAATGCGCCACCGAGGACCCGCGCCTGCACCGGGACTTCGTCGGCATGCTGGCCCGGGCCGCGGCCCTGCACGACATCGGCAAGGTCGGGGTGCCGGACGCGATCCTGTTGAAGCCCGGCAAGTTGACGCCGGAGGAGTTCGACACGATCAAGACCCACACGACGATCGGGCACGAAACGCTGCAGCAGGTCCTGGATGGATACCCCGGCAACGAGATGCTCCGGATCGGCGCCCAGGTGGCCCGGTGGCACCACGAGAAGTGGGACGGCTCGGGCTATCCCGACCGGCTGGCGGGTACGGCCATCCCGCTGGCGGCCCGCCTGGTGGCGGTGGCCGACGTCTATGACGCCCTGCGATCGCGGCGGCCCTACAAGGAGCCGTTCTCCCATGAGGATGCTGCCCGGATCATCCGCGAGGGCCGGGGACGGCACTTCGATCCGGCGCTGGTCGACGCGTTCGTGGAGCAGGAAGGCGAGTTCGAGGCCATCTGGATGGCCTTCGCCGAGCGGCCCGTTCCGATGCGTTCCGGCGTGGCGCTGCCGGCGGGGTAGGCCCGCGCCGGCGTGGCAGGAATTTCCTTGTTGACCCGCGGCGTGGCCGCATTCAAGATCTACCGGGGACAAATCGATGACGACCCGGATTCCCGGCCGCGCGGGACCCCGCGCAACGCGTCTGCAGGGGCGCTCGTGGCGGCCGTGGGTTGGTGCGGCTCTGTCGGTCGGCCTGGTCCTTTCCGTCTGGTTCCTCGTCCGGGACGCAGAGCAGCGCAGCCTGGATCGCCGCTTCAACGCCGACGTCGACCTCGTCGTGGAACGCATCAGCCGCCGCATGACCTCCCATGTTCAGATCCTCCGCGGCGCCGCCGAGTTCGTGTCGCTCCGGCGGGAGCCGATCAACCGGCAGGAGTGGCGGGAGTACGTCGCGGCCCTGGAACTGGACCTCCTGAACCCCGGCGTGCAGGGCATGGGCTTCGCGGCCTGGATCGCCCGCGACCAGATCGACGCGCACGTCCGGGCGGTCCGGGCGGAAGGCTTCCCGGACTACAGCGTCCGCGCGGGCGGAAGCCTGCCTCCCGGCGAGGAAGGCCTGTCGTCGATCGTGTTCATCGAGCCGTTCGACGAGCGGAACCAGCGTGCCTTTTCGCGCGACATGTACGGCGACGCGACCCGCAGGGCAGCCATGGCCCGCGCCCGGGACAACGGCCTGGTCACGCTGAGCGCCCGGGTGACGCTGTACCAGGAGACCGCGACCGGGGTCCAGGCCGGCACGCTGTTGTACGCTCCCGCCTACCGGCAGGGGATGCCCGTCGCCACGGTCGCACAGCGGCGCGAGGCCTTCCTGGGATGGCCCTACATGGCCTTCCGGATGCAGAAACTGATCAGCGAGGTCGTCGGGGACGCCGACAGCCTGATGTACCTCCAGGTGTTCGACGGAGCCTCGGAGGCCGAGCCGGACCTCCTGTTCGAGTCCGGTCGCCCCGAGTCCGGGGAGGATGCGGCCTGGAGCCGGCGGAACTTCGAGTCGGCCGGGCGGATGTGGACCTTGAGGGCCGCGCCCCGGGCGGGCTTCCAGAGCGCGCATGGGGGCAGCGGGAACCTCGTCATCCTGGGCGTCGGCCTGCTGGGGAGCCTGATCCTGCTCCAGTTGTTCCTGTCGCTGGCCCGCGCCGAACGGCATGCATTGACCGTTGCCGAGGAGCGGCGGGAGCGGCTGGCGCTGCTGCTGGACTCGACCGCCGAGGCCATCTACGGGATCGACACCCAGGGGAACTGCACGTTCTGCAACCGGTCGTGCCTGCGGCTGCTGGGCTACCAGGCGCCCGAACAGTTGCTGGGTCGGAACATGCACCAGTTGATCCACCACTCCAGTGCCGACGGCACCCCGCTGCCCGAGGAAAGTTGCAACATCTTCATGGCGTTCCGTGCCGGGACCGGGACGCACAGCGAAGGCGAGTCGCTGTGGCGGGCCGACGGGACCTCGTTCCAGGCCGAATACTGGTCGCACCCGCAGCGGCGCGACGGGCAGGTCGTGGGTGCCGTCGTGACGTTCCTGGACATCAACGAGCGGTACCGGACCCAGGCCGAACTGCGCCGCCAGCAGGCGCTGGTGGAAAGCCTGCTGGATTCCATTCCGGACATCATCTTCTTCAAGGATTGCGACGGCGTGTACCTGGGCTGCAACCCGCCGTTCGCGGCGTTCGTGGGCCGTCCTCGCAACGAGATCGTCGGCAAGACCGACTACGACCTGTTCGACCGGGAGGTCGCCGACGCGTTCCGGCAGCAGGACGTGCTGATGCTGGCGCACCTGGCCTCGCGCCACAACGACGAGTGGATCACGTACCCGGACGGGCGCCGGCTGCTGGTCGACACGCTGAAGACGCCGTACTACAGCCAGGGCGCCGTGCTGGCCGGAATCCTCGGGATCAGCCGCGACATCACCGAGCGCCACGTCGCCGAGGAGGCGCGGGCAGCGGCGGTGGCGAGGCTGCAGGTAGCCCTCGAGGAGGCGGAGCGCCTGAACTCCCTGCTGAAGGAGGAAACGCGCCGCGCGAACGATCTGGCGGTCCAGGCCCGGACGGCCAGCGTCGCCAAGTCCTCCTTCCTGGCGAACATGAGCCACGAGATCCGGACGCCCATGAACGGCGTCCTGGGGATGATCGACCTTCTGCTGGAAACCGACCTCGACGAAACCCAGACGCACTATGCGGTTTCCGCCCAGAAGAGCGGTGCGTCGCTGATGGCCGTGATCAGCGACATCCTGGACCTGTCGAAGATCGAGGCGGGCAAGCTGGAACTGGACCTGCAGGATTTCGACCTCCAGGCGTGGCTGGACGAATTCGTCCCGACGATGGAGTTGCAGGCGAAGGTGAAGGGGGTGGACTTCCGGTGCGAGGTCGCGCCGAAGGGGCCCTGCGTCCTGCGGGGCGATCCCGGCCGGCTGCGGCAGGTCCTGGTGAACCTGGTGGACAACGCCTTCAAGTTCACGCTGTTCGGGGAGGTCCTGGTCCGGGTGGAACGGGGGCCGGAATCCGAGCGCGAGGCGTGGGTGCGGGTTTCCGTGCGCGACACCGGGATCGGGATTCCCGAGGACAAGCTGGAACTGCTGTTCGGCAGTTTCACGCAGGTCGACACGTCCATGGCGCGAAAGTTCGGTGGCACCGGGCTGGGGCTGGCGATTTCCCGCCAGATCGTCCGGCTGATGGGGGGCGATATCGGCGTCAACAGCCGTCCCGGCGAGGGGTCGGAGTTCTGGTTCCAGGTGCGCCTGCCCAAGGCCGGGGTGCAGAACGGGGATAGGCCGCTGCCGGCCCGGCCTGCCGAGTCGGCGTCGCGGAAGGGGCGCTTCCCGGGCACGCGCGTGCTGGTTGTCGAGGACAACCCGGTCAACCGGGACGTCGCGGTCGGGTTGCTGCAGCACGTCGGGGTGGACGTGGCCCTGGCCGAGGGGGGCGCCCAGGCGCTGGAGGCGTTGCGGAAGTCCCGGTACGACCTGGTGCTGATGGACGTGCAGCTGCCGGGCATGGACGGGCTGGAAGCCACTGCCCGCATCCGCGACCCGCGCACGGGAACGCTGGACCCCGCGGTGCCGATCGTCGCCATGACGGCGATGGCGATGCTCGAGGACCGCGAGCGATGCCTGAAGGCAGGGATGAACGACTACCTGACAAAGCCGCTGGCGCCCGGCGCGTTGATCTGGATCCTGGGGCGCTACCTGGCGGGGCGGCGCGTTCCTGTGCCGCCGGTCGTCGATTCGAGTCCCCCGGAACGGGAATCGGCGGACGCGCAGATGCCGGACCCCCGGGCAACGCCGGTGCCGCCGGTCGTGTTCGACGGGGCCGGGCTGCTGGAACGCGTGCTGGGGGACCGGGCTGCCGCCGCCCGCCTGATCGCGCTGTTCCTGGGCGACGTGCCGGCGCAGTTGGCTCGCATCGAGGCGGGGCTGGAGACCGGGGACGCCGCGGCCGTCGGCATGGAACTCCATGCCCTGAAGGGGGCCGCCGCGACGCTGGGGGCCGCGGCCCTGCGGGTCACGTTGCAGGAAACGGAGCGGGCGCTGGGCGTGGAAGGGGTTGGGGCCGTGGCGGTCCGGATGACGGAAATCCGGCGCGAACTCGATCGGCTGCGCGCGGAACTGGATGGTGTCGCGGGGGGCGTCCCCTGACCGTCGGTTGCGGGGAAGGGACTAGGGCGTGTCGGGGGACGCCGCCAGCGCAGCCCTCAGCGCCGCGAGCATCCGGTCCAGATCGGCCTGGAACGAGGCCAGTGCCTCCCCGAGGGCCGCCTGTGCCGGCGCGCGTTCGCGGGCCGCGCGATCGATCCTCCCGGCAAACCCGGCGAGGTCCGTCATCCCGAGCAGCGTTGCCGGACCGCTGAACGCGTGCATCCAGCGCGCCACCCCGGCGAGGTCCGATCGGTCCAGAAGGTCCATCGACCGCGTCCCGCCGGCCTGATGGACCTCGACGAAGCGCTCCAGCATCCGCTGGAAGACCAGGGGCATGCCGCCCACCCCTGCCAATCCGAGGTCGAAATCGAGGTGCGCCACCGGCGCGAGTCGGCGCCGGAGCCCGTGCGCAGGGTCCTCGGGCCGGGCGGTTGCGGCGGGGCCGGCGTCGCCGGGCAGCCAACGGGCCAGCAGGCGAAGGAGTTCCGAAGGCTTGACGGGCTTGGCCACGAAGTCGCTGAAGCCTGCGTCCAGGCAGGCCGCGCGCTGCTCGTCGTCGCCTGCCGCGGTCAGCGCGACGATCGGGAGGTGCGCGCCCCCGGGAAGGATCCGGATCCGGCGCGTGGCTTCCATGCCGTCCATGCCGGGCATCTGCACGTCCATCAGCACCAGGTCCCACGATTCGCGGGCGACCAGCGCGACGGCGTCCAGGCCGTTGACGACCACCACCGGCGAGATCCCGGCCGATCGCAGCAGGTGTTCGAGGAGATCGATGCTGACCGGGTGGTCCTCGGCGACCAGCACGCGCGGATTCCCCGCACGCGTCCCGATCCCCGGGCTGCCGTTCCGGGAACCTTCGTCCGGCCGGGAATCCTGATTGTTTGCGTTGCCGGCCATGATGACCGAAGTATATCCCCATCGACCGTCATGGAGGTGACGCCGTCGGCCGAGCCAGATCCTTGGTCGTCACCCTGTCGGCAGGTCCCACTTCGACGGGTCCCGGACGATGTCGCAGTCGACCCATTTCGCGCCGGCCGGATTGACCAGCGGGGACCAGCAGGCCTCGAAGAGGTGGGCGAGGTCCTCGACGCCGATCCAGCAGGTTTCATCGGTCCCCGACCCCTTGCAGGACGGCGGACGGTAGGGTCCGAGGTCCCCGTCCGGGACCGACGCCGCCCACGGATCCCAGGTGGGCCACGCCGCCAGTTCGTCCGCCGCCCGTCCATAGTGCTGCTGCACCGACCGGGCCTGGGTCGAGGTCAGCGGGTAGCCGTAGGCGTGCAGTTGGGCCAGGTACAGCGCCAGTTCCCGCCGGTAGACGGCCGGGGTGTACCCCATGTCGGCCTCGGGCAGGGCCGTGTCCTGCGCCACGCGTTCGTCCAGGCCGTCCAGCAGCAGCGCCGCGGCCGCGTCGTCCCGGTTCACCAGGGCGTTGGCGAGGTGGGCCAGGTGGAAGTACCGGATGATCTTCTTGTTGTAGGTGTTCGACTGGAACGCGATCGCGTCGTAGTCGTTCGGCTCGCCGCGGCCGCAGTCCTCGACGATCGGGTGGTGGTACCCGATCAGTTCAGCGCCGCGCCGGGCATTGCATTCGCCGTTCGGGATGAGGTCCCGCCAATACGTGAACGACGCGATGTCGCCCTGCTTCCCGTCGACCGCCAGATCGCCGGTGTACCCCGGGATGTAGACCTCCCCGTTTTCGTCCTTCGTCCGGATGCGGTAGTCCTGGTCCACGATGTCCTTGGCGAAGGCCGTCAGCATCGACAGGGTTTCGCCGCAGGCCGTCTGCATCGCGGGGTCCTTGGCGCCGGCGGCGGCATACCGCAGGACCGGCACCACCTGGAAGATGTGGGGCACGTCGTCCTTGGAGCGGAGGTTCGTGACCCACACGGCGCCCCAGTAGGGGTTGTCCGTGATCTGGAACCGGTCGGTGTTCCAGCGCGTGTACGGCGACCACCAGCCGCTGGTGTCCACGGCCTTGCGCTTGCCGTCGTGGGTGTCGAACTCCTGGTTCCACGCGGGCACCACGTTCCGGGACATCAGGTGGGGCAGAGGGTCGTTCGCGTCGTGGACCATGCCCAGCATCGAGGCCGTCATGCCCTTGCACAACTGGGTCGCCGCCAGCGTCGCCGAGGCATCCCCGGTGACCAGGGCGGCGGCCACCACGTCCCCCAGGACGTGGCTCATCGGGATGTGCAGGTTGTGCCCCCCGTCGTCCGGTCTGGGCGGGTGGTAGAAGGTGACCAGATCGCCCGCCTTGCGGAGCTGCTCGTTGTACCAGAACTGCCAGTCGCGCTTGCCGGTCGAGGCGTCGACGCCGTGGGTCGTGTACAGCACGTAGTCGAAGTAGTGGACCTGCTGCAGGAAGCCCAGCATCTTGCGGGTGAACGCCGCGACCTCGTCGCCCGTCAGGGGCGTGCCGTCGTCCGGGCGGGTGAAGGCGAAGGGGAGCGATTCCGGGAGCCCCTCGGGCGGGCCGGGATCGGTCGGGACGTCGGGGGCCGCGGCCTCCTCGGGGACGTCGGCCGGGAGGTCGAATTGCGTCGTATCTCCGGGCAGATCCGTCGGCGTGATCGTGTCGCCGACGTCCGGCGCCAGGTCCGGGCCGGCGTCCGTGCCCGTGGTGCTTCCGCAGGCGGTGAGGGAACCCAGGACCGCAGCCGCGAGCAGCAGGCTGGAATAGCGATTGACCATCGGCATTTGCACATCTCCTGACGGGGGCGAAGCATAGGGCATTCCGGGCCGGCGGGCAAGGCGCAACGGCGCGTTCGCAGGGCGAATTGTCCTTGCGGGGGCTCGCGGGTGAGGACTATGCTTCCGCCGAGGGTACCGGCGGGGGAATTCATGAACGAGCGCAGTTGCACGGGTCGAGGGCCGGGGCCGACGATGTCGTCGCGGCGAACCCTTTGGATCGGCGCCCTGGCGGTGCTGGTCGCCGTGGTCGCGTCCGCCTGCTCGGGGACCGCGGACGCGCCGTCCCGGGCGTTGCAGGCGGCCGGCGCCAGCACCCTGTCGATCGTCCTGCCCGCGGACGCGACCGAGGCCCTGGTCCTGGCGGCCGACGACCTCCGGGACGTGGCCCGGCAGCGCACCGGCGCCGCGACCGCCGTCGACGTGCGGCGGGCCTCGGGCACGACATACGACCCCGCGCTGGCCGGGACGCCGATCGTCGTGATGGCGAACGTGCGTCCGGCGGGCGCCGACGCGCTGCCGTTTTCCCTGGCGGCGGGCACGGCCGATTCCCGGACGGACCAGGGGTACGTGATCGCCCAGGAAACGCGCGGCGGGCGACTGGTCCTTCGGGTCGAATCGCCCACTGCGCTGGGGACCGCATACGGCCTGTACGACATCGCAAGTCGCCTGGGCGCGTCCTGGTATCACCCCCAGGAATCGTTCGTCCCCGTCGATCCCCTGGCCACGCTGCCCGCGGACCTGGCGACGCCCGCGCCCTCCGTTCCGGCCATGGACCTGCGGGGCTACCACCAGCACACCCAGCACCCGATCCCGTTTTCCGACTTCCTGCTGCGCCCCCGGGCCGAGTGGCGGCCCTACGTCACCTCGTATTTCCGCTGGCTGCTGCGCAACCGCCAGAACGGGTTCCAGTGGCAGATGCTGTCCACGGTGGACCTGCCGGCCTGGCGGGACCACGCGCGGTGGGTGACCGACGAGGCCCACCGGCACGGCGTCCGGGTCGGCATGGCGGTCGCCTTCGCGGACAAGCAGCAGAACGGCCTGCGCCTGATTACGGACCTGGGGGAGGGGCTGGAGGGCCCGGCGCGCATCGAGGCGCAGCGCCGGCAGGTGCGCCAGGGCCTGGACGCGCTGTGGGCCATGGACCTGGGCCTGGACTACCTGCACATGTTCTTCGCAACCACCGAAATGACCACCGTCGCGGACGCCGAGGTCATCGGGTGGTTCGACGAACTGGTGGACTGGGCCAAGGCCCGCACGGACGCCCCGCGCCTGTTCGCCCACCTGCACATCCCCGGGCGCCTGTTGGCCGAGGACGGGACGACGCTGTTCTACCACCTGCCCCTGCGGGCGGACCCCAGCGTGGGGCTGTTCGTTCACACCACGATGTTCTACGACCTCGAGCACCCCGTGACCGTCTACGGCAACCAGGATTTCCACCACGCGCAACTGCCTTTCGTCGCAGCCCGCGGCCAGCGGGCCCTGGTGTACTTCCCGGAAACGGCGTGGTGGCTGGGCTTCGACAACAGCCTGCCGCTGTTCCTGCCCATCACGGGATGGGCCCGGGGCAACGACCTCGGCACGGTGCTGCCGGGCCTGATGCAGGGGACGCCGCTGGACGGCCACGTCACCTTCACGACGGGCATCGAGTGGGACTACTGGATGTTCGATCACTTCCTGGCCCGGGCGACGTGGGACACGGCCTACGGCTGGGACCGCTACGTGTCGGACGTCGGCGCCCTGTTCGGCGCGGCGGGCGACGCGGCCGGGACGGCGATCCGCGCGATCACGGAACGCCAGGTCGCCGATTTCTTCGGGGCCAACCCGCGGATCTTCTACTACCTTGCGGGCGAGTCCGCGAACGACGAACTGGGGGCGCCGTCGGGCCTGGTGGGCCGCCCGGTGAAGGTGCCGTTCTGGGACGTGTTCCACTATGACGACACCGCCTTCGCACAATGGAAGGCCCGCGACTTCGACCAGTTGACCGCGATCCGGGACGCCTACGCCGCGATCGCCGCGCCCCTCGTCGCCGCCGACCCGGGGACGGCCGCGGACGCCGGAACGGCCGACCGCACCTTCGAACTGCGCAGCGCCGTGGAAACCCTGGCCTGGCGGGCCCAGCACGCGACCCTGCTGTACGGGGCGGTGGCCGATGCCCGGGCGGACGACTTCGATGCCGCCTACGCGAAACTTGCGTCGGCCCGGGACATCACGCTGCGGGTCCGGGCGCGGGTGGCCGAAATGGAAACCCGCGTCTACCGCTACCCGCTGGAACTGTGCGCAATGGAAAAGCCCGAATCCCCCACCGCCTATCCCTACGGCGACCTGTATGAAACGCGCACCGCGCACTTCTGGGCCCGGCGCGACGACCAGTTGCAGTCCCTGCTGGACGTGGCCTCCGGGAAGGTGCCCGAGGGATTCGACGCCGGGTTCGACACGGTCTACGCCACCGACCCGGCGGCGACCGAAATGATCCAGCCCGACGTGGACGCGGGGATGAAGTCCCTGCTGGTGGCCTACATTCCGTCGCTGGTCCTGGCCCTGGGCGCGCCGGTGACGGAGGGCCAGCCGCTGGCGGTGGGCGAGGACCTGAACGGCAACGGCCTGCCGGACCTGGGGACGGTGGTCGCGGGCATGGCGGCCCTGGGCGGGGACACCTGGTCGTTCCCCTTCACGGTGCTCCCCCTGGCCATCGGCGATTCGGCGAACCCCCTGGGCACGCTGAACCTGCGGGCGGGGACGGCCACGGTGACGCTGAAGGACGGCGTGCCGCAGACGCTGGATCTGTCCGCGCGCGTGGACTTCAAGGACCTGCTGGATGCGCTGGAATCGACGGGGATGTTCGACCAGCAGACCGGCTGGGAAATGGTGGCGCCCCTGTTCAACATCGACCCGGCGGCCCTGCCGCGTCCCGTGGATTTCCCGATGCAGTTTGCGGCGCCCCTGGCGTTGCAGGGCGGGGTGTAGGTCGGGGGCGGTTCCCGGGTCAGCGGACGCAGCGGACGTTGTTCGCGCCAATCACCGGCATCTTGGCGGCCTGGATGATGTAGGCCCCCTCGTACACCACGGCCCACGTCATGGTCGCGGCATCCTGGACGTCGTCGCCGGACCAGTACCAGCGGCAGGTGCCCGTCAGTTCCGGGGCCCAGTAGCAGCCGCCGTTCGGGCCCTGGCCTTCCGTGCAGCCGTCGCAGGCCGCGCTCTTGCAGCCGGCCTTCGTGCAGGAGTTCGTCACGCCGCACGTGCCGCCGGTTTCCGTCGCCGGGCACCCGCGGATCAGCCCGCGCAGTTCGTCGATGCGGGGCAGGCGCCAGTCGGTGATTCCCCCGAGGGCGAGGTCGTCGCAGTAGGTCTTGGCGGCGCTTTGGACGAACTTGGCGTCCGTGGGGGGCTGCTGCCACCGCAGGCCGGTTGCCGGGTCCAGCCAGGTGCCTTCGACCGTGGCGCCGGGGTCCTGGGGCACGTCGGCCGGTTCAACGGTTTCCACGCCGGGATCCGCCACGTCCGAAACGCCCGTGTCGTCGCCCGAAGCGGTGCAGGTCGCCAGGTCGACGCAGACCCAGCACCCGTCGCGGATCACGGATACCGCCTCCCCGATGCAGTCTGGGCGGAGCATGGCGCACGCCAGCGTGTCCTCGGAGGAGCAGGGGTGGGGAACGCAGGCCGACGTGCAACCGGGGCATCCCGTGCAGGACGTCGTGGCGCACAGGGCGCAGCGCTCGCCGGCGACGCAGTCCGCGCTGCGGGTGCAGGCGCCCGGCGGGGTGCCGGGGTCGTTTCCGCCATCCGCGAAGGATGCGGTGTCGGTCCGGTCGGCGTCCGGCGGTTCGGCCATGTCGCCACTGCCGGTCGTGTCGGCGGGGACGTCCACGCCCGGGAGGGAGTCCCCCAGACCCGGACCGGCCCCCGAGGAGCATGCCGCAAGGGAGGCTCCCAGGACCAGCAGGGTGGTGGCGAGCCGGAGGGAAGACGGAAGCGTGGTCATTCGAGCCTCCCGGGATTGAGGGTTCGTGTTTCCGTGGAAAACCGTGGCGCCAATTCTACGGATGCGTAGATTGCGATTCAAGCGGTTTGTGCGATCCTCCCCCGCCGGTTTCCGGCAGGGGTACAATCGCGGCTCCGCGACGTTGTGGAACGCGGAAAGGAGGACCGATGCCTGCCAGGGAAGCCCTCACCAGCCGGAAGGCGGGACGCCCCCGTGTCGCGGTCCCCCGGGCCCATCTCGTCGAAACGGCGCGCGCGATCTTCGCCGACAGGGGGTACCACGGCACCACCCTCGATCGGATCGCCGAGCAGGCCGGGATCCGCCGCGCGTCGCTGCTGCACCACTTCGGGGACAAGCCCAGCCTGTATCGGGAGGTCCTGGACCAGGTCGTCGTCGGCCTCCAGGACTTGATCCGGGAGGCGTCCGGCGCCCGGGCGGACTACCCCGGCGCCCTGGATGCCCTGGGTTCCCGGATCATCGACACGCTGGGTCGGCGCCCGGGGGTGGCCCGGTTGCTGCTGCGGGAACTGGTCGACGGGGGGCCCTACCTCGAAGGCGCAGGCGGTCGGGCGGTGCAGGAAACCCTGGAATTCACCGCCGGGTTCCTGGCGGCCGGGATGACGGCCGGGGTGTTTCGGCAGCAGGACCCGCGGCAACTGGCCCTGACGATCGTGGGGCTGCACCTGTACTACTTCGCGACCCTGGATTCGACCGGGAGCTTCCTGGGCGCAGAGGCCTATTCGGACGCGGGCATCGAGGCCCGGAAGACGGCGGTCCTTGCCCACGTCCGCAGCCTCTGCCTGGGGACGCAGGCCGGCGTGCCCGACCCGTCGCCCGCCCGGAAGACGCCGCGGACGAAGGCGCCGCCGGTGTGACGCTCCCCTCCGCTGCTGCCTTGGGAAGGCGTCCGGCGTCCTCCTCAGGGCTCCGACGAACCGGGACCGGCCGCGGTGCTGTGCGCGGCGACTGCGTCCACCCTGCGCCTGCGGAAGGTCGCCAGGAACCCGAAGGCCAGCAGAATCGGCAGGAAGGACCCCGGCGTCCCGGCGCCCTGGGTCTGGCACGTGCCGCCCGGGCCCGGCGTGGCGTCGGGCGTTCCCGATCCGAGGTCCGACGCGGCATCGGGTGCGGAATCGGGCGCGGAATCGGGCGCGGAATCGGGCGCGGCATCGGGTGTGCCCTCGTCCCCTGGTCCCGCGCCTTCGTCGGCCGGCGCCGCCACCAGGATCAGGTCCGCGCACGAGTAATAGATGTCGTTGTCGGGATTGCCGTCCAGCAGTTTGTCCTCCATGAACTGGATCAACTGCAGGGTGCATCGGTCGCAGGGCGTGTCGGGCAGCGTGATCTGGAAGGAATAGACGTTGTCCGTGCCCCAGCGCAGTTGCGCCTCGGCGGGCGTGGACGGGTAGATCACGTCGGCCAGCACGGTGTCCGAGTAGCCCGTGGCCCGGGGGGTGGGCGGGTCCACGAAGCCCTGCCCGTCGGGGGCGAAACTGATCCGGAAGTACCCGGGGTGAGGGATCGTTTCCTGCCATCCCAGGGTGATGGTCTGCCCGGCCTGGAAGGTGGTCACGGTGGTGGAACGGACCTCGTCGATCCCCTGTCCGCAGGGGCGAGCCTTCAGGCTGGACCCATCCATGCCGGTCATCCGCGGCTCGGGAGTGGTCAACACGGTATGCGCGGTGGCGCTGGACGCCAGCAGCGTGAGGGCGGTGGTCGTCAGCATCCGGAACGAACGGTGATTCATGGTTTCCTCCCGAGGTGCGCCGGGAGGATCCTGCCCCAGCGCGAGGAAAC
>CAINDP010000115.1 GCA_903847405.1 uncultured Myxococcales bacterium
CCGGTCATGCTGGTCGCGATGGGACTGCCGGCGCTGGACGCTCCGGTGCCGCCCCGGGGGCGCAGGCTGCCGCCGTCCGAGGTGGTGTTCCACGAGGGCATGGGCGGGGCGGAGCCTTAGATGCGTTCCAGGGCGCGGATCAGGCGCTGCTCGGCTTCGGCGGCCAGGGGCCCCACGCCCGCGTTGTTCACGATGCTGAACATGGACTTGGGGCTCGCGATGCTGACCACGGCGCCGTCGTCGTTTTCGGTCACGACGACGTTGCACGGCAGCAACAGGCCGGCCCAGGGCTCGCCCAGCAGGGCCTGGTAGGCCAGCGGCGGGTTGCAGGCGCCCAGGATGACGTACTTCTTGAGGTCGACATCCAGTTTCGCCTTCATGACGTTGTGGACGTCGATGCGGGTGAGGATGCCGAAGCCCTCGGTCTGGAGCGCCGCGATCGTGCGATCGACGGCGGCCTCCCAGGCGGTGCCGGGTAGTTCGCGGGTCAGGCCATAGGCGGGATGCTGCACGGTTTCCTCCGGTGAGACGGACACCTTCGGACGGTGGGGATGCCGGTGCAGAGTGTCAAGAACCACGGCTGCTCACGGCCGCATCGTTGCCAATCGTGGATCCCATGATTATCATGCGACCGCGAATCCCCCCGGGATCAGCAACCGGGCACGAGGAAGGGTAGTGAAGCAGAGCGTCAAGACCATCCTGGTCTGGTTGGTGCTGATCGGGTTGTTCGCCATCATCATGAAGGAACACTTCGATCGCCCGTCGCCGACGGACATCGAGTTTTCGGCCTTCATCCTGAAGGCTCTGCCCGAACCCACGGAGCCGGGCGGGCCGAAGCCCCCCTCGGGGGTGTCGAAGGTCACCGTCAAGGGCGACCGCCTGGAAGGCGAGTTCGTCGACGGGCAGGCCTACCGGACTGTCGGCGATCTGAAGGATTTCCAGAAGGAAATGATCGCCCGCGGCATCGCCGTCCGCTACGAAAGCGAGGACGCGGGGATCTGGGTCACGATCCTCACGACGTGGCTGCCGATGCTGTTCTTCGTGTTCCTGTTCATGATGTTCATGCGGCAGGCCCAGTCGGGCGGCGGCAAGCTGTTCAGCTTCGGCAAGAGCAAGCACCGGACGCTGACCGAGGATTCGCGGAAGGTCACCTTCGCGGACATCGCCGGCATCGAGGAAGCCAAGGCCGAACTGCACGAAATCATCGAGTTCCTGAAGGACCCCAAGAAGTTCACGCGCCTGGGCGGGCGGATCCCCAAGGGCGTGCTGCTGATGGGATCGCCGGGCACGGGCAAGACGCTGCTGGCGCGCGGTGTCGCGGGCGAGGCGGGCGTGCCGTTCCTGTCGATCAGCGGGTCGGACTTCGTGGAAATGTTCGTCGGCGTGGGCGCGTCCCGTGTCCGCGACCTGTTCGAGCAGGGCAAGAAGCGCGCGCCGTGCATCATCTTCATCGACGAAATCGACGCGGTCGGGCGTCAGCGGGGCGCGGGCCTGGGCGGCGGCCACGACGAGCGCGAGCAGACGCTGAACCAGTTGCTGGTGGAAATGGACGGCTTCGAGGCCAACACCGGCGTCATCATCGTGGCTGCGACGAACCGGCCCGACGTGCTGGACCCGGCGCTGCTGCGCCCGGGGCGGTTCGACCGGCGCATCGTGGTGCCCAGCCCCGACGTGAAGGGGCGCGAGGAAATCCTGAAGGTCCACACCCGCAACGTGCCGCTGGCGGAAGACGTCAAGCTGGAACTGCTGGCGCGCGGGACGCCGGGCTTCGTGGGCGCGGACCTGGAAAACATCGTGAACGAGGCGGCGCTGGCCGCCGCGCGGAAGGACCAGAACGACGTCCACATGGCCGACTTCGAGGAGGCCAAGGACAAGGTGCTGATGGGCACGGCCCGGCGCAGCATCGTGATGAACGATCACGAGCGCGAACTGACGGCCTACCACGAGGCGGGCCACGCCATCATCGCGCGGTCGGTGCCGGGCGCCGACCCGTTGCACAAGGTGACGATCATCCCGCGCGGTCTGTCCCTGGGCATGACCCAGCAGCTGCCCAGCGAGGACCGGTACACCGCCTCCAAGACGTACCTCCTGAACCAGTTGGCGATCCTGATGGGCGGGCGCGCGGCGGAAATGCTGGCGTTCGGCGAGGTCAGCAGCGGCGCGGGCCAGGACATCAAGATGGCCACCGAGCAGGCCCGGCGCATGGTCGCGCAGTTCGGCATGTCGAACCTGGGCCCGATCCACATGAGCCAGTCGTCGGAACTGGTGTTCCTGGGCAAGGACCTGACGTCCCACAACGAGATCAGCGAGGCCACGTCGCAGCGCGTGGACCGGGAAATCAAGCGCATCATCCTGGAATCGCAGGACAAGGCGATGCGGATCCTGACCGAGCGGGCGGACGCGCTGAAGGCGCTGGCCGTGGCCCTGCTGGACATCGAGACCCTGGACGGTGCGGCAGTGGACGTGGTGATGGCCGAGCATCCCGCGACGGAAATTCCGGCGGAATGACGTCGTTCCTCCCCCTCGGTTGACAGACCGCTGCGTAGAATCCACAGTGAACCCGCGAACGGGGGCGTCCTCTTGACGTTGGTGCCGACGAAGGTCCGGTCCGGCCGTACGGTGATGATCGTCGCCGTGGCAGGCGTCTACCTGGTCGCGTCCGCGTCCGCTTCGCTGGAACTGGTCCTCCGAACCCACGCGATCTGTGTCCAGCACGGCGAACTGGTGCACCTGGGGCATCCTGCCGGGAATGCGACGTCACAGGTTCCGACTGCGCCTGAGGAGGCGGGCATCGGCGGCCAGCCGGCGGGGGACTCCGGCCACGAGCACTGTTCGTTGCAGAGCCACCGTCCCGGGACTGCCCTGTTGCCGGACCGGACTGCCGTGCCGCAGCAGCGGGTGCCTCCGGTACTGGCCCGTGTCCGCATTCCGGTTGACGAACCTGCCAACGGGATCGACGTCACCGGCCTCGCTCCGAAGCAGTCTCCTCCCCTCGTCTGACGCTCCACCGCGCATCGATGACGAAACAGACGACGGCCGGACGGGTCCCGCGACCCGGCGCCGGCAGGAGGAACCCATGAAACGATTCGTGGGCCTGGCCCTCGCGACCCTCGCCCTGGCGGCGGGGGGCACGGCGACGGCCCAGGCGATTCCCGGAAACCCGGTGGAGACCGTGCCGATGACGGCGGCCCCGCCGCCCCTCGCGACCGGTGGCGCCAGCGTAGGCGTCAGCCTGGACCTGGCGTTCATCCTGGACGTGGCCGGGGCGTGGTACTCCGACACCCCGATGGAGGTGGGCGGACACGATCCGGCAAAGACGGGCTTCAATTTCCAGGCGCTGGAGATGTCGGTCCAGTCCAACGTGGACCCGTACTTCCGGTTCGTGGCGAACCTGGCCCTGGCCCTGGACGGGCTGGAAATCGAGGAAGCCTTCGGGCAGACGACGTCCCTGCCGTGGGGTTTCCAGATCCGTGCGGGACAGATGCTGACGCGCATGGGGCGCATGAACACGATGCATCCCCATGCGTGGTCGTTCGTGGACCAGTCGCTGATGATCGGGAAGTTCCTGGGCGCCGACGGCAGCCGCGGGCTGGGGTTCGAACTGTCGTGGCTGGCGCCGCTGCCCTGGTTCGTCGAGTTCGTGGCGTCGGCGACCGACGCAGCCGGGGATGCGACCGCGCGGTCCTTCCTGGGCGGCGGTGAGTGGAACGTCCACGGTTTCCAGGACTTCCTGTACACCGTGGGACTGAAGCAGTTCTTCCCCTTCGGGCGCGAGTGGTCGCTGGCCTGGGGGCTGTCGGGGCAGGTGGGGCCGAACGCCACCGGGCACGGGAACCTGACGTCCATCTACGCGACGGACCTCTACCTCCGGTACAAGCCGCTGGGTTCGCCGGGGCGCACCAGCCTGTCGCTGACGGTCGAAGGGATGTACCGGGTGCGGCAGGTTCCCCAGGATTCGCTGCGGGACTGGGGCGGCTACGCCAGCCTGGTGTGGCAGTTCGCCCGGCGGTGGGAACTGGGCGGGCGGTACGAGTACGTGTCGGGCCTGCCCGACGACCCGCTGGATCCGCAGTGGACGACGGGGCGGCACCGGGGCGCGCTGGAGGCCTCGTTCTACCCGTCGCACTTTTCGCGGCTGCGGCTGCAGGGATCCTGCGACGTGCCGCGCTGGCAGGCGGCCCCGATCTGGGGCGCCGTCCTGAACCTGGAATTGGCGGTGGGGGCGCACGGCGCCCATGTGTTCTAGGAACCTGGAGGAAGGACATGCGAACGCGATGGATCGTACGGATGACGAGTGCGGCGGGCCCGATGGCCCTGGTGTGCGGGCTGATGGCAGGGACGCTGTTCCTGCCGGTACTGGCCACCGCGAAGGTGCGGGTGGTGGCGACGTTGCCTACGCTGGGCTCGGTGGCGCGCGAGATCGGCGGGGAGCGGGTGGACGTGGAGGTGCTGGCGGCCCCTGGCGAGGACCCGCACTTCGTCGACGCTCGGCCGAACCTGATCCTGTCCCTGAACCGGGCCGACGCCCTGGTGGTCAACGGGCTGGAACTGGAGGCCGGTTGGCTGCCGCCGCTGCTGCAGTCTGCGCGGAATGGGAAGGTGCAGGCCGGGGCGCCTGGATTCCTGGATGCGTCGTCGGTGGTTTCCCGGTTGGACGTGCCCGGCGGGCCCGTGGATCGGGCGCAGGGCGACATCCATCCCGGCGGGAACCCGCACTTCCTGTACGAGGCCACGTCGGTCGCGCGGGTCGCGGCGGCGGTGGCGGACCTTCTGTCGCGGGTGGATCCGGCGGGTGCACCGATCTACGCGACGCGGGGCGCGGCCCTGGTTGCGCGGCTGGACGCCGTGGGGCGCGATGCGGCGGCGCGGGTGGCCGCGTTGCCGGCGCCGCGGCGCCAGGTCGTGGCGTACCACAAGTCCGTGGCGTACCTGGTCCGGTGGCTGGGGCTGGCCGAGGTGGCCACGATCGAACCGCGGCCGGGCATCCCGCCCGATCCGGGCCACGTGGCGAAGGTCCTGTCCACGATGAAGGCGACCGGCGCGAACGTGATCCTGCAGGAGGTCTACTACCCGCGCAGCACCTCCGAAACGCTGGCGCGGTTGACCGGGGCGCGGTTGGTAGTGCTGCCCGGAGGGGCCGAGTTCGACAAGGGCGAGTCCGCGAGCGACCACGTGAAGGAAATCGCGGACCTCGTGATCCGCGCCCTGGGGAGTGAGTGAAGATGGCGATGAAGACTGGACCGGAAGGGCAGGGCGCCCTGCTGCGGGTCGAGGGCCTGAGGGTCGGGTACCGGGGCCGCGCGCTGCTGCCGCCGATGACGTTCGCGATCCGCCCGGGGGACCTCTGGGGGCTGATCGGGCCGAACGGCAGCGGCAAGACGACGTTGCTGCGCACCCTGCTGGGGCTGCACCCGCGCCTGGGCGGCGACATGGAACGGGGGGCGGGCGTCCGGGTGGCCTACGTGCCGCAGCGGGGCGACCTGGACGCGGCGATTCCGGGCCGCGTGCTGGACGTGGTGCTGGAAGGCGTCGACCGTGGGTGGTCGTTCCTGGACCCCCTGGGGACGCTGCGCCGGCGTGACGAGGTGCATCGCGCCCTGGAGGACGTGGGTGCGGCCGCCCTGGCGCACCAGCGGTTCCGGGAACTCAGCGAGGGGCAGAAGCAGCGGGTGCTGGTCGCCGGCGCCCTGGTGTCGCGGCCGGACCTCCTGGTCCTGGACGAGCCGACCAGTGCCATGGACCACGCGGGCGAGCACGCGGTGTTCGACCTGCTGGAGACCCTGCGGACATCCCGTCGCCTGGCGGTCCTGGTGGTCAGCCACCACACGGCCCTGCTGATGGAGCACGTGTCGCACCTGGCGTTCGTGGACCGGGAATGCGGTGCGGCCGTGGCCGGGCCCCTGGAGGACGTGGCCGCCACCCCGTGCTTCCGGGCGCACTTCACGGGCCGGGGCTTCGAGCACCCGGACCCGGCGGTCGCCGCCCAGGGAGGTGCGGCATGACGGGCAACGAGGTCCCGACGATCGCGCAGTTCTTCGACGCCTGGGAACTGTTCCAGTACCCGGCGATGTCCGGGGCGATTGCGGGCGCCCTGATGGGATGGCTGGGCGTATACGTGGTCCTGGGCCGCATGGTCTTCCTGTCCGCGGCGCTGTCCCAGGCCGCGGGCCTGGGCGTCGCGCTGGCGTTCTGGCTGCAGATCGGGTGGGGAATGGCCGATTCGCCGCTGGCCTCGCCCTGGGTGGGGGCCACGGTCCTGACCGTGGTGGCCACGCTGCTGTTGCTGGCGGATCGAAGCCCCGCGGGGACGCGCCGGGAGGCGATCCTGGGGTTCGCGTACCTGGCCGGCGCCGCGGGTACCCTGGCGGTCGGCACCCGCATCGCGGCGGAGGTCCACGACATCGAGTCGCTGCTGTTCGGCTCGGCCGTCGCGGTGCTGCCCGACGACTTCCGCCTGCTGGCGACCGTGGCCGCCGTGATCCTGGCGATCCACGCCTGGGGCTCGCGGGGGATGATCCAGGCCGCGTTCAGCCCCGACGCGGCCCGGGTCCGGGGGTTGCCCGTGGGCGCCCTGCGCGTCGTGCTGTTCGGCTCCGTCGCGCTGGCGATTTCCGTCTGCACGCGCGTCGTGGGGGCGCTGCCGGTGTTCGCCCTGTCGGTCCTGCCGGCGGCGGCGGCGACGCGCCTGGCCCCGTCCGTGCGGTGGTCCCTTTGGCTGGCGGCGGGGATCGGGGCTTTCGCGGGGTTCGCCGGCTATGTCGCGGCATTCCTGTGGAGCCTTCCGGTCGGCGCGTCCCAGACTCTCGTCGCGGCGGCGATCACCGGGGTGGTGTTCGCCGCGGAAGTGCCGATCGCCCTGCGGGCCCGGTGGAAGAGGGCCCGGCCTGCGGCCTGAACCGGGGCGCGCCCGGGGCCGAAAACCGCCCGCTCCGACGTCCGGTGGAATACCGCCCGACCCGCTCCCGGAGCGGTCCCGCGGGCCCTGGCGCGCCTTGACACCGGGGCACGGATGGGCTAGTTTCCCCCCGGTCGATCGGGAGGCTCCAATGGCGAACGACGGCACCGCCGTCATCGGCAAGGCAATCACCGTCCGCGGCGAAATCGAAGGCCGGCAGGCTCTTCGCGTCGAAGGACTGGTCGAGGGCCATATCCGTCTGGAAGCGGAACTGGTGGTCGGCGAAGGCGGCACGGTCAAGGGCGAAGTGCATGTCGCCGTCCTGACGGTCGAGGGCCATTTCGATGGCACGGCCGCCTGCGACGAAATCGCGCACCTGATGCCCGGATGCGACGTCACGGGGACGATCAGTTCGTCCCGCGTGGTCGTCGAGGACGGCGCGCTCTTCACGGGCACGCTGGACATGGACGTGGGATCGGAACCGATCCCGGGCGAGGCGCGTCATGGGTGAAACGACAATCGGGCCGCGGACGCGGATCGAGGGTTCGGTGACCGGTCGCGACGTCCTGGTGGTCGAAGGCGAGATCCGGGGCACGGTGACCATGGAGGCACCCATCCGGATCGAGCGGGAAGGCCGCCTGGAAGCCGAAGTGCAGGGGCCGGAAGTGGCCATCGGCGGAACCGTGCAGGGGCACGTGATCGGCCTCAAGAAGGTCGAAATCCTGCCGGGTGCCAAGATGATCGGCGACGTGCGGACCCCCCGGATCCTGATTTCGGACGGGGCGGTGTTCCGCGGTCGCGTGGACATGGACGTCGGGGAGGGTTGACCCATGGCGGACGATCAGGGATCCCGCACGGAAATCGGCCCGGAGACGCTGGTCACGGGTGACGTTCGGGCCGACGAGGACATCGTCGTGTTCGGCCGCATCGACGGGACGGTGTCGTCCACGACGGCCGTGATCGTGGAAGACGGCGGCCGGGTCGGGTCGCGCATCGAGGCGCCGACGGTCATCGTGGCCGGCTGGGCCTCCGGTGACGTGATCGGCACCGAGCGCGTCGAAATCACGGAAAGCGGCCGCGTGCTGGGCAACGTGTATGCCCCGCGGCTGGTCCTTCTGGAAGGTGGCGCCGTGAAGGGCCGCGTGGTGATGGACGGGTCCCGGCCCGATTCCGTCCAGGCGCCCGTACCGACGCGCACCGTGACGGCCCGTCCGGTTGCGTCCCAGCCCGGGACGGCGGCGCGACGGTCCGCGGCTCCGGCCTCGCGGACCGTTCGCGAGCCCGTGTCCGCGACCCGGGCCAAGGCCGCCGCAGCCCCGGCGCCGCGCGCCGCTGCGAATCCGGGCCTGCTGGATCTGGGCGACGACGGCGAACCCAAGGTGGATTGATCCCTGGTCCTCGCCGGGGATGTCTTGACGGCAAGGTGCGACGATGGGACGGCCCGGAACAGGCCTGCCGTTTTCGGTCGTCAACCCGCCGGTTCCCGACGGGCACTGGTTCGTCCCCACCCGCGACGGCACCCGCATCTACGTGGAGTCCTTCGGCGATCCGGCGGCGCCCCCCCTGGTGCTGTGCGACGGAATGGGCTGCAACGGTTCGTTTTTCGCCTACCTCGTCCCGTATTTCAGCCGGTTCATGCGGGTCATCCGGTGGAACTACCGCGCCCATGGGCAGTCGGAAATCCCCGATGACCCGTCCCGGATGACCGTGGAAGACAGCATCCAGGACCTGTTCGAGGTGTGCGACGCCCTGGACATCCAGAAAGCGGTGTTCCTGGGCTACAGCATGGGCGTCGAGATCGTCCTGGATGCGGCCCACCGGGCCCCGCAGCGCATGATCGCGCAGATCCTGATGAACGGCTCGCCGGGGCGCCTGCCCGACACGTTCCACGGCAACACGATGGCCCGGTCGTTCCTGCCGTTCTTCTACGCCGCGGTGACCCGCTACACGGGGCCCGTGGCGCGGTTGTGGCACGCCGTCATCCCCACGCACCTGGCGTACCTGGTGTCCAGCATCAACGAATTCGACGGCCGACTGGTGCGGTGGCCCGACATGCGGCCGTACCTGGCGCATCTGGCGGCCATGGACCTGCAGGCGGGCGTCAACATGCTGGCCAACGCGGCCGAGCACGACACGCGCCCCTTCCTGGGCCAGATCCGCGTTCCCAGCCTGGTGGTCGGCGCCTACCGGGACACCTTCGCCCCGTACTTCCTGTCCGAGGAAATGTACGAGGCCCTGGCCGACAGCGAACTGCTGGGCATCCGCGGCGCCACGCACTCGGCGCCCCTGGAGCAGCCCGACCTCGTCAACCTGGGCATCGAGGAGTACCTCGTCCGCCGCGGCTTCCTCGCCGCGAGGCCGTAAGGCCGCAGCGCCGTACCCGTACCCGTCCCCGTACCCGTTCCTCCCCTTCGCCGATCTCCGCCCCCTTCAAGCACGGATTCGGGCCAGGACTCGGGTACGGGTACGGGCTCGGGTACGGGTACGAGAGGGCTGCGGCGTTCGGGGTAGGTTCGATCAGGAAGCGACAGGCCGCTTGAACTGGAAGAGGTGGTGGCCGACCAGCACGAAATCGCCGTCCTCCAGGGCCACGCGGCCCTTGATCCGCAGGAAGCAGCCGTTCGTGCTGCCCAGGTCCTTCAGGACGCACCCGGCGCCCGAGGCCGCGAAGGATGCGTGGCGCGACGACACGAAGGGATCGTCCGGCAGCAGGATGTCGCCGCTGGTGCGGCCGAGGGTGGTTTCCGGCGAGCGCAGCAGGTACGCCTCGAGGATCGCGTCGTTCGGTCCCAGGCGCAGCAGCCGCCCGAACCAGTCGCCCGTGGTGCCGGCCGATCCCAGCCACGCAGCGCCGTCCGTGGAGGGCTGGGGCCGCGGAATCGCCAACTGGATCGCGAACAGGGCGTGCCCGATGCGGACCTGATCGCCGTCGGCGACGGTCCGCTGTCCCGTGACGCGCACGAAGGTGCCGTGGCGCGTCGCCAGGTCCTCCAGGAACACCACGTCGCGGCCCACGTCGATCGTCGCGTGCTCGTCGGCAACCCGCGGATCGTCGGCCACGATCACTTCCGGGCCGGTACGGCCCACGTGGTTCAGGCCGTCCACCAGCGGGATTTCGGGACCCGTGCCGCCGTCCGTCCGGATCGTGACGAGGCTGCAGGTGCCCTTGCGGGCCGTCGATGCGTGTCGGGGCTTGAAGCCCTTCATCGACTGCTCGAGGGGTTTGCCGCAGTTCAGGCAGTAGGTGAAAATCTCTTCGTTGTCGGTCCCGCAATGTACGCAGCGGATCATTGCCCCCCTCCGGGTCCAGTCGGTGATGCAGTTGGGTCTGTACCTACCGGGCCTTGCGAATCCTACCATCGCACTCTAGAATCGTAAAGCCTTCACGGAGCCCCTTCTTGGCCGCCTGCCCGTCGTGTTTGAATGCGGCACCCGACGGAAGTCGTTTCTGCCCGTTCTGCGGGGGGAAACTGGCCGCGCTGGTCAAGAAGCCCGTGGATCCCCTGGTCGGAAAGGTCGTCGACAACAAGTACGTCATCCTGGAACGCATCGGCACCGGTGCGATGGGCAGCATCTACAAGGCCGAGCACCGCGCCCTGTCCAAGCAGATCGCCCTGAAGATCCTGCACCGGCACCTCCTGACGGAGGAAAGCCAGGTCAAGCGCTTCCACCGGGAGGCGAAGGCCGCGTCGCGGCTGAACCATCCCAACGCGATCGTGATGCTGGACTTCGGCCAGACCGAAGACGGGCTGTCGTACATCGCGATGGAATTCCTGCCGGGGAAGGACCTGTGCCGCGTCCTGTTCGAGGATGGCCGCCTTTCCGAGGACCGGATGGTCCGCATCGCCACGCAGATCCTGGACGCGCTGGACGAGGCGCACGCGGCGGGCGTGATCCACCGGGACCTCAAGCCCGAAAACATCATGATCGAGCCGCTGCGCTCGAACCCCGATTTCGTGAAGGTGCTGGATTTCGGCATCGCCAAGATCCGCGACTACACGGGCGGGGAGAACTCGTCCTTCAAGACGGCCACGGGCATGGTGTTCGGCACCCCCGAATACATGTCGCCCGAACAGATTCGCGGCGAGGAGCTGGACGGTCGGTCGGACCTCTACTCCCTGGGCGTGCTGATGTACCAGATGGCCTCCGGCGAACTGCCCTTCACGGGGGATTCGGTGCTGGAGGTGGCAACGGCGCACCTGACGCAGCCGCCGATCCCCCTGGCCGAAAAGGTGCCGGGGATCACGCCCGGCGTGGCGGCCGTGATCGCCAGCCTGATGGCCAAGAAGCGCGACGATCGTCCGGCGAACGCAGGCGATGCCCGGAAGGCCCTCGTGGGCGCCTGGGAGGCTGCGGCGCGTGCGGTCGCCGAGCGGCGGTTCGAGGACGCCCGGAGCGCGGAATCCCGCTCCCAGGTTTCGTCCGAGGCCCGGACGCACCTGGTGCCGGCCGTTTCCGAGGTGCGCATGGGTCCCTCGACGCGGGCGCCGTCCCTGGCGCCGACCCGCGGGCCTGTCGCGTTCACGACCGAAGTCAGTTCGATGATCCGTCGCAGCATGACCTGGAAGATCGTGCTGTTCCTGGGCCTTGCTGCATTCTCCGTGGCTGCCCTGGTGGCCTGGGCGTGGATTCGGCATGGATAACGACACCGCCATCGGCATCGAGTGTGAGGTCAAACTGGTCGTCGCGTCCAAGGACGACCTGCGACGCTTCCTGGCGGTGCTGCCCAAGCCGCGCCGCTGGGGCATGCAACTGAACTGCTACCTCGACACGCCCGGGCACGACCTGCTGGCGGAAGGCATCAGCCTGCGCGTCCGCGTGACGCCGGACCACGCCCGCCTGACGCTGAAGGCGAAGCGTGGTCGCGAGGGGGCCACCTTCCGAACCGAGGAAACCGAGGTCGCCGTGGACCGCGCCGCGGCGATCGCGTGGATCTGCGACGGTCGGGCCTTCGACCTTGCGCGCATGCCGGGATTCGAGGGCGTTGCCGAGCGCGTCGTGGGGCAGCCCCTGGCCGTGGTGAACTGGTCCCTGACGCGCCGGGCGATCTGCGACACGCCCCAGGACGTGACGATCGAAGTGGACGAAACCGTGTTCCCCGACGGGCACCGCGATTTCGAGATCGAGGCCGAGGACCTGGACCCGGAAAAGGCCCTGCGCGTGATCGACGCCTTCGCCGTCCAGGCCGGCGTGGTGCTGGTTCCGCAGGAATGGACCAAGCACGCCCGTGCCGACGCCCACCGGGGCGACCGGCCCATCCCGATCCCCGTGGGCGACCCGTCCGGCGCCATGCCCGACGGGCTCGACCAGACGTGAGGTTGACGGGATGGAATCCGGCCGGAGGACCGCGGCCCTCGTGTCGTCGGCGGTCGCCTTTCTGGCCTACCTGATCGCCCTGCCGCCCGTGCCGTACTGGCTGGATGCGCCGGAGTTCATGGCGGCCGGCGCGAACCTGGGCCTTCCCCACCCCCCCGGTCATCCTTCGATGCTCCTGCTGCTGAAAGCCTTCCTGCTGCTGCCCTTCGGCGACATGGCCTTCCGCGCGAACCTGTTTTCGGCGACGTTTGCCGCCGTGTCGGCCGGCCTGGTGTCGCTGCTGGCGACGGATGCCGCATCGGCCGTTTCCGTCGTCGCGCATCATCCGCACGGGCGGTCGCGCTGGCCCGCGCTGGGCGGCCTGGCAGCCGGCATCGGCTTCGCGCTTTCCGGGTCGGTCGTGCTCCAGGCGATGTCGGTGGAGGTCTACACATTCTCGTGCGCCCTGGTCCTGGGGGCGCTGGTGATCGCGACGCGGTACCCGGCGGACGCGCGGGCGGGGTGCCTTGCCGCCATCCTCCTGGCCCTGGGACTGGCGAACCACCACCTCCTGGTCCTCCTGGCGATCCCCGCGGTGGCGATGGCGTGGCTGCGTCGCGACGTCCGGTGGTCCGCCGTGCTCGCCGTCGCGGCCACCGGCTTCGTCGTGACGGTCGCCTGCTACCTGTACCTCCCGGTGCGCGGCGCCGCGGGCGCCGAACCGACGTGGGCGGACACCAGTTCGTTCGAGGGGACCTTCTGGTACGCATCCGCGCGGATCTTCGCGGCCTCCCTGGGCGGCCACGCCGAGGCCGGTTCCAGCATGGGCGAAAACGCGATCAAGGGGCTGGGCCTCCTGGCCGGCGCACTGTCGCCCCTGGTGTTGGTGGCGTCGCTGGCCGGCGTCTGGCTGCTGGTGCGATCGGGCGCAGGTCGATGGGCCCTGGTCCTGCTGCTGCTGGTGGTGGGGAACCTGCCGTCCAAGGTGGCGATGGGCATCCTGGACCCGTCGAACCCGGACGATCACGGGTACTTCCTGCCTGCCGTCGCCGGACTGGCGATCCTGGCCGCGGCAGCCGGCGCGGCGTTGCCGATCCTGGCGGCGTCGCTGGGCGCGACGGCGCGGCGGGTGGCCTCGGGCCTGGGCGTCGCGGTGCTGGCAACGCTGGCCCTGGCACCGTTGGCGGCTTCGGGCGCGACCATGTTCCAGGAGCGGGCGGACCTGCGGGAGCCGTCGGCGCTGGCCCGGTCGGTCTGGGAGTCGGTGCCTCCCCGCGCCGTGTTGCTGTCGTCCCACTATCCCGTGCACTTCCTGCTGATGTACGGCCAGGACATCGAAGGCGCCCGGCCCGACGTGACGCTGGTGCAGCAGACCCTCTATGCCAAGGCCCGGGGAGGGCGAACCTACGCGACCCGCCTGGGTGCCCGGGATCCGGACCTTGGGCCCTTCACCCGGTCCTTCCTGTGGACCGGGGACCTGGACTGGGAACTGCTGCGGGCGCTGGCGGCTCGACGTCCGGTGCGGCTGATGGCCTCCGACGACCTGGCGGCGCCCCTGGGCGACGTGCGGTTCGACGGCTGGACCTTCGACGTGGTCCCGCCTGGTGTCGGCACCCCGGTGCCGCCCCTGGAATCGGCGGCGCACCTGGCCGACCTGCGCGACGCGGTCTGGCACTGGCCCACGGTCGACATCGAGACCCGTCGCGTGCTGCTGCGGCACCTGGCGACGGCGGGGACCTGGCTGGCAGGGCAGGGGCACCGCGACGCGGCCATCCGCCTGCTGGACGCGGCCCTGGAACTGAACCCCCGGGACGCCTTGCTGCGGCGCATGCGACTGGCGCTGGGCGGGGCGTGATTCCTTGAACCCCTGACCTCTGACTCCCGGACTCCCCGAACCGTTACCACCCCCGTCGCGCTCTTGGCGCCCGGCGCCCCCCCGTGTCATCCTGACGTGGCTTCCCCGGGGAACGCCATGGACCGGGCCGTCGACGCCTTCCTGTTCCACCTGAAGGTCCAGCGGGGCCTGTCGGCGAACACGCTGCTGGCGTACTCCCGTTCCCTGTCCCGCCTTTCGGGCTACGTGATGGCCACGCGGGGACGGGATGCCCTGCCGGCGGACGTGACCCGCGACGACGTCGAGTCCTTCCTGGGCCGCCGGAAGGCCGAGGGCCTGGCGCCCCGCAGCCTGGCCGCCGCGGTCGTGGCCATGCGGCAGTTCTTCGCCTGGGCCGCCGAGACCGGCGCGCTGCGCGAAAACCCGATGGAGGACGTCGAAATCCCCCGGTTCCAGCGGCGACTGCCGGTGGTCCTGTCGGAAGGGGACGTCGACTCGATCCTGCAGAAGCCGTCGGCCCAGTCACCCCAGGGCCTCCGCGACCGGGCCATCCTGGAACTGCTGTACGGCTCCGGCCTGCGCATCAGCGAGGCCCTGGGGCTGGACGTGGTGGACGTGAACCTGACGCAGAATTTCGTCCTGGCCCGGGGCAAGGGGCGCAAGGAACGCATCGTCCCCATCTCGGAGCCCTGCCGGGACGCGGTCCTGACCTACCTGCGCGACGGCCGGCCCCTGCTGATGCTGCGCCGCCGCCCCGCGGTGCGCGGACGCCGCGATCCGCTGTTCATCACGGCGCGCGGAACGATCCTGACCCGCCAGGGCTTCTTCAAGAACCTCCAGGCCTACGGGATCCAGGCCGGCATGATGATGCGGGTGTCGCCGCACAAGCTGCGCCATTCCTTCGCGACGCACCTGGTCGAGAACGGCGCCGACCTTCGCAGCGTGCAGGAAATGCTGGGCCACGTGGACATCAGCACGACGGAGATCTATACCCACGTCAGTCGCAAGCACCTCCGGGACGTGTATCACAAGGCTCATCCGCGGGCGTGACCTCCCTTCCCCGCGTGGACGTCGACGTGGACGTGGACGTGGACGTGGACGTCGACGTGGACGTGGACGAACCAGCCCTGACCGGGCACCTCCCGGCGACTCGCAGCCTGCCCTCCCTCGTTCTTGACCCCGCCGCCCGTTTCCGGTAGTTTTCGCGGCCGATGCAGGAGTTGCCCATGGAGTCCACCGAGCCCGGGGGCCGGGACCGGGAGCTTTCGAAGCTCTACCACGCCCTCATGAATCCCCTGACCGTGGTGCTGGGCTACGCCCAACTCCTGTCGTCGCGCAAGGACCTGGACCAGGACGTCCGGGCCCAGGTCACCCGCATCCTCGAAGAGGCCCGCGAGTGCAGCCGCATCATCGAGCGTGCCCGCGCAAGTTCCCCCCGGGCGGCCAATCCCGCGTCCCCCTCGGGGCCCCAGGCCGGGGGCGCGCCGCGGCGGCGGGTGCTGGTCATCGACGACGAACCCGTGATCCAGAAACTGACGGCCGAGGCCCTGGGCGCGGACAACGACGTGGTGGGCGTGTCGACGGGGGCCGAGGCGGCCCAGCGCCTGCTGGCCGAGGACTTCGACGTCGTGCTGCTGGACCTGTCCCTGGGCGGCGACATCAGCGGCCGTTCCCTGTACGAAACCCTCACGGTCCAGCAGTCGGACGTCGCCGAGCGGGTCGTCTTCGTCACCGGTGGAATCCAGGATGCGGAAGTGCAGGAGTTCGTGACCCGCAGCGGCCGCGAGTTCCTGCAGAAGCCGTTCCACCTTCGTACGTTGCGGGATGTCGTGGCGCGGGTCGGCGAGATGTAGGTCGCGTGCGTCGGTCGGACCGTTTCCCCGGTCAGTCCTTCTTCACCAGCCCCTTCGTGAAGTGCGACAGGATGTCCATCGGGATCGGGAACACGACCGTCGTGTTCTTTTCCACGCCGATCTCGGTCAGGGTCTGCAGGTAGCGCAACTGGATCGCCACCGGCTCCTGCGCCAGGACCTGGGACGCCTCGAACAGCTTCTTGGACGCCTCCAGCTCGCCGGCCGCGTGGATGATCTTGGCCCGCTTCTCGCGCTCGGCTTCCGCCTGCCGCGCCAGGGCGCGCCGCATCTCGTCGGGCAGGTCCACCTGCTTCATTTCGACCAGCGACACCTTGATGCCCCAGGCGTCGGTGTGGCGATCCAGGATTTCCTGCAGGCGCAGGTTCAGCAGTTCCCGCTGGGACAGCAGTTCGTCCAGCTCGACTTCGCCCAGGACGCTGCGAAGGGTCGTCTGGGCCAGTTGCGACGTGGCGTACAGGAAGTTTTCGACCTCGATGATCGCCTTCGACGCATCGACGACGCGGAAGTAGCAGACGGCGTTCACGCGGGCCGTGACGTTGTCCTTCGTCACGATGTCCTGGGGGGGGACGTCCATCGTGATGGTTCGCAGGTCCACCTTGATGATGCGGTCTATGGGCCAGAAGACGAAGATGAGGCCCGGCCCCTTCGGCTTGCCCAGGACACGCCCCAGGCGGAAGATGACGCCGCGCTCGTACTCGCGCAGGACGTGGACCGCGCTGAACAGGTACGCGACCAACAGCACCACGATGACGGCGGGTCCCTTCAGCAGCGTCACGAGCAGTTCGTCCATGGGTTCCTCCTCAGGTTCGCGATTGCCTCACGACCCCTCACACGTCCTCAGGCGGCGCAGGCGGGGCCGATCCCGCAGGCGCAACCCGTACCATCAGCCCGTTCAGTTCGACGCAGCGCACGCGGGTCCCCTGGGGGATCGGCGGGTCTGCGATGGCCTGCCAGTACTCGCCGTTCATCAGGATCCTGCCCGTCGCGCCGATGTCGGTCACGGCAGTGCCCTCCTTGCCGACCATGCCCTCGCCGCCCGTCGTCGTCTTTCGACGCATGGCCCGCAGCACGATCATGCCCAGGAAGACCGTGATCGCGCCGAACGCCAGGGCCGCGGAAATCGCCAGGACGGGGTCCACGCCGAACTCCTGGTTGGGGACATCGACCAGCATGATCCCGCCCAGCGCCAGGGCGATGACGCCCAGCAGCGCCAGAAGACCGAACGACGTCACGAAGATCTCGGCCACGAACAGGCCCAGGGCCGCCACCATCAGCACCACGCCCGTCGCGGTCACGGGGAGGAACGAGAACCCGGTGACGGCCAGCAGCAGGCACAACCCGCCGATGACGCCCGGAAGGATCATTCCCGCGTGGGTGACCTCGACGTACACCAGCAGGGCGCCCACCAGCAGCAGCAGGAAGGCCAGGTTCGGGTTCACCAGGAACGACAGGACCTGCTCGCGGAAGGTCATTTCGATCGTCGCGATCGGCTGGTCCTTCGTGGACAGCGTCTTGACCGTCCCGTCCAGCAGTTTGACCTCGCGACCGTCCAGTTTCGTCAGCAGTTCCCAGTCCGAGGAGGCGACCAGATCGATCAGGCCGCCGTCCAGGGCCTCCTTGTCGCTCCAGGACTTCGACTCGGTGACGGCCAGCATCGCCGCTTCGGCGTTGCGCCCGCGACGCTCGGCGATGGCGCGCAGGTAGGCCGTGACGTCGTTGGTGATCTTTTCCATGAGGATCGAGGCCTGGCCCCCGCCGCCCTTGTCGTCCTTCGTTGCGGGCGGGGCTTCCTTCGCGGGTTCCTTCGTGGGTTCCTTCGCAGGTTCGGGCATGGGCAGGATGCCGCCGATCGACAGGATCGGGTGCGCCGCGCCTGTCCGCGTGCCGGGCGCCATGGCCGCCACGTCCGCCGACACCAGCAGGAAGAAGCCGGCCGAGGCCGCCTTGCCGCCCGACGGGGACACGTACACGACCACCGGAACCCGGGATGCCAGCATGCGCTGGATCATGGTTTCCATGGAATCCACGAGGCCGCCGGGCGTGTTCAGGACGATCAGGATCAGCGACGACCCCTCCTGTTCGGCCAGGTCGATTCCGCGGACCACGTATTCTGCGTGCAGGGGATCGATCGCCCCGTCCAGGACGATGCGGTGGACCGCCGCGTCTGCCGGGGGGGCAGTACCCACCACGGCGAGTGTGGCCAGGAACGGAATCAGCGTTCGGGCTGGGGAGAATCTCATGTCAGGGTTCTACCACATCAGCGCACCAGAAGCACCGGGCACCGGGCATTGGCGGCGACGGAACTGGCCACGCTGCCCAGCATCCAGCGCGACAGCGCCGACGTGCCGCGGTTCGCCAGCACGATCAGGTCTGCGCCGCGCTGCTCGCCCAACTCCACCAGCGTGGAAGCCGGTTCGCCCCAGGGGACCAGGACCGTGTATGCGTCGGCCGCCCGGGGCGTGTGCTCGCGGACCAGGTCGTCCAGCCGCTCGGCCGCGTCGACTTCCTGCTGGCGCGTCCAGTCCTGGTCCGGCATGGACACGTAGTGCGGGAACAGGGGGCTGACGGTTGGGGGCCGCACCAGCACGTGGCATACCGTCAGCGTCGCGTCGTCCCGCCGGGCGATGGCGTCGGCGCAACGCAGGGCTTCGACCGATGCTTCCGAGTAGTCCACGGCGACCAGGACGTTGTGGAAGCAATGCGGCGCCGCGGCGTCGCGGGTGACGGGCCTGGGGACCACCTCGCCGCCCACCAGCAGGCGCTCGACGTGACCGTCGGCGAACCCGACCTCCATCGTCGGGCGCAGGACCAGGAAATCCCGATGGGTCCTGGACGCGTTCCGACCGCCCCCCATGTCCTGGTTGTTGCCGAACGCCACGTGGACCGTCCGGTAGGCCTTTTCGTCCTCCAGGAGGTTCCCCGTGACACGGGCGCCCGGGTTCAGGCCGATTCCCAGTTCGCCCACGACCTTTGCGGCGTCGTCCTCCGACAGGGCTGCGATCACCTGCTCGCGATAGGGGGCGTCGGCGCACTGGATCGCCGTGACCCGGCCCTTTGAAACGGTCATCGTGACGGGCGAAGGGACGGCGCCCAGGTCGCCGATGGACCCGTCGCACACCAGGACGCCCTCGACGGAATCCTCCACCGGAGCGCACCAGATCTCGCCGCAGGGCAGGTTTCCCCAGCCGCCGTCGGTGATCATGGTGTCGGTCGCGAACGGCCGATCCGCGATGCCCAGGACGAGGTTGGTCCCTCCCGGCGCGGTCAGCGTGACCCGCGTTGCCCCCTGGAACCGTCGCATGAGGTCGTGCGCCGCGACGGCCATGGCCTCGTAGTCCACGTCCATCGGGCCTTCCAGGAGCATCGATGCCGTGATCCCCGGCGCGTGCCCGATGCGGCGCGACACCTTGGCGATCGCACGCAACAGGTCGATGCGGAACGGCGTTTCCGTGACGCGGCCCTCGAAGCACGTCACCGCGACGTCCACGTCGGGGACCAGCATCATCAGGTCTTCGGGGATGTCGTCGAGGGGGCGCTCCGACTCCCGCAGGACGTACCACGACGGACGGGCGCCCAGGGATTCCGCGGCCGCGCGGAAGGCCTCGCCAACCAGGAGGGTCGCGTCGTCCGTGACCACCAGGAAGTTTTCGCCCTCGCGCAGTTCCAGGATCTGGGTCAGTGCTGCCTTCGCATTCCGGATCAGCCGCTCGTCCATGATCGCCTCCTCCCTGGGAAGGGAACGGACGCCGTCGTCCGTGGCCGTTCGCACCTTTCGTACCGTCAAATCATTGTGCCCCTGCGGTGTGGGGGAGGCAAGCGCCGAACGCGGCGCGCCTCGCTGCATGGCGGGTCTGCCGGTCCCCCGTTGGGGAAAATGGGGACAGACACCATTTCGCGAAAATGGTGTCTGTCCCCATTTTCCGGTCAGGCGTGCGGTGGAATCGAAAGCGCGGTGCGTCAGACGCTGGGGCGGGGGGGCAGATCCTCCAGGACCTCGGGCTTGCGGACCTCGGGTACTTCCTCGTCGTCCTCGGTGGCTGCCCGGCGCGGCACGTCGCTTTCGGGGCTGCGCACCGGCGCCTTGAAGAGGTCCTCGCCTTCCTTGCGCTCGATGACCTCCAGGATCATTTCGTCCATCTTCTTGACGAAGACGAACTCCATTTCGCGACGGATCTGCTCGGGGATTTCCGTCAGGTCCTTGCGGTTCCGTTCCGGCAGCACGATGCGCGAAATGCCGCCGCGCTGGGCCGCCAGCACCTTGTTCTTGATGCCGCCCACGGGCAGCACCAGGCCGCGCAGCGTGATTTCGCCCGTCATCGCGGTGTCGCCGCGGACCTTGCGGCCCGTCATCAGCGAGAACAGTGCCGTGAACATCGTCACGCCCGCGGACGGCCCGTCCTTCGGGATGGCGCCGGCCGGCACGTGGATGTGCAGGTCGTTGGTTTCGAACTGCCGGTCGTCCACGCCGAACGCCAGGGCGTTGCTCTGCAGGTACGACAGGGCGATCTGGGCGGATTCCTTCATGACGTCGCCCAGTTGTCCGGTCAGCTTCAGACGGCCCTTGCCGGCCATCTTGGACGCCTCGATGTACAGGATCTCGCCGCCGGTGGACGTCCAGGCCAGGCCCGTCGCGATGCCGGGGCTTTCGGTCCGTTCCACGCTGTCGGGGGCGTACTGCTCCGGCCCCAGGAAGTCGTTGATGATTTCCTCGGACAGTTCCTGGCCTTCCGCCCAGGTGCCCTCGACGACCTTGACCGCGATGCCGCGGCAGATGCCGGCCATCACGCGCTCCAGATTGCGCACGCCCGCCTCGCGGGTCCAGTGGTCCAGGGCGTACAGGATGTGCTTGTCGGTCAGCGGGACCTGGGCCTCGGTCAGGCCGTGCTCCCGGATCTGCTTGGGCAGCAGGTGCCGCCGGGCGATGGCGATCTTTTCCTCCGGCGTGTAGCCGGGCAGCTCCAGCAGTTCCATGCGGTCCAGCAGCGGCGGCGGGATCGTGTCGGTCACATTCGCCGTCGTGATGAACAGGATGGACGACAGATCGAACGGTACGTCCAGGTAGTGGTCCATGAAGCTGTGGTTCTGCTCGGGGTCCAGGACCTCCAGCAGGGCACTGGTAGGATCACCGCGCCAATCGCGGCCCAGCTTGTCGATTTCGTCCATCATGAAGACGGGGTTCTTGGATTCCGCCCGCTTCAGGCTCTGGATGATCTTGCCGGGCAGCGCGCCGATATAGGTGCGCCGGTGCCCGCGGATTTCCGCCTCGTCCCGGACGCCGCCCAGGCTGACGTGCACGAACTTGCGGCCCAGGGCGCGCGCCACGGACTGCCCCAGGGACGTCTTGCCGACGCCGGGGGGGCCCACCAGGCACAGGATCGGCCCGCGCAGGTTGTTGCGCAGCTTGGACACCGCGAGGTACTCCAGGATGCGCTTCTTGATCTTGTCCAGGTCGTAGTGGTCCTCGTCCAGGACCTGCCGGGCGTGCGGGACGTCCAGGTTGTCCGGCGTGGAAACGCCCCAGGGCAATTCGCAGATCCAGTCCAGGTAGGTCCGCGCGACGGTGTATTCCGGCGAGGACGGCTGGATGGAGCGCAGGCGCCGCATCTCCTTTTCGGCGACCTTCCGGACCTCGTCCGGCAGCGCCATCTTGACCAGCTTTTCCTGCAGTTCGTCCAGGACGTCGCCGTCGTCCTCCAGTTCGCCCAGTTCCTTCTGGATCGCCTTGATCTGCTGGCGCAGCAGGTACTCCCGCTGGCTCTTGTTCAGTTCGCCCTTCACCTCGGTGTTGATCTTCTGCGTGACGCGCAGGACCTCGAGGTGGTGGTGAAGGATCTTCAGGGTGGTCCGCATGGCGTCCGCCACGTCGGTCATCCCGAGGATCTGCATCTTTTCCTCGGTGCTGATCGGCAGGTTCGAGGCGATCAGGTACACGAGGCGCGACGGCGATTCGACCTGGTCCACCATGTCGCCCGCGCTGGACGGCATTTCGGGGATCAGTTGCAGCACTTCCGTCGTCAGGGACTTCAGCGTCCGCATCAGCGCTTCGGTTTCGACGTCCTTGCGGTCCTCCTCGGGCACCAGCGTGACGCTGGCCGAAAGGAACGGCGCGGTCTGCGTGAACTTGTTCACCTGGAACCGCTGGATTCCCTGCACGACGATGTCGACGCCCTGCTCCCGCTCGCGAACGATGCGCAGGATGCGGGCGGTCGTGCCCATCATGTACAGGTCGTCGGGATTCGGGTCGTGGACGTCCTTGTCCTTCTGGGTGAGGACGCCGATGGGCTCGTCCTTGCCAGCGGCAACATCCAGCAAGCGAAGGGTTTTTTCCCGGCCGATGACCAGGGGCATCACCAGTCCGGGGAACAGCACCGAATTCCGAAGGGGGAGGATCGGCAGCGACGTCATCGCCAACTGGGGCTCTTCGCCTTCGGGTTTCTTGGTCTTGGTCGACATCTTGTCAGGCTCCGTCGCGCCCGGTTTGGGCAACTGCCGAAAAGAATGGACACGTCAGCGCGAAAATCAAGGCTGGTTGAACTCCGTGGCCAGGGGAGACGCCATAAAAGTTGCCGCCTTGTCCGCCAGGTTCGCCTTGACCCGCTCGATCCGTGCGTCCTTCAGGGATTTTCCCTGGGCCATCAGGCCGTCCACCTGCTGGATTTCGCGCTGGACCATCTGCTTGATGGACTCGTACGACGCCCAGCCCACCTGCATCTGGCCATTGATGAAGAAGGACGGGGTTCCCGCCGCGCCCATCTGGGTGGCGGCGTTGCCCTCGGCCTTCGCGCGGGCCCGGACCGACATATCCAGATAGTCCTTGTTGAACTTCGCGGGATCCAGGCCGACCTGCTGGGCGAAGCGCGTCAGCGAGGCCTCGTCCAGCGAGCCCTGGTTCTGGAACAGAAGGTCCGCGTACGCGTCGAACTTGCCCTGGCGCGCGGCGGCCATCGATGCGGCGGCGGCGTTCCAGGCGTTGCGGTGCATGTCCAGGGGGTTCTGCTTGAAGACCATCCGCACCTGGCCGGGGAAGTCGTCGGCCAGGGCACGCAGGGGCTCGTAGGCGCGCTTGCAGACCGGGCACTGGAAGTCGGACACCTCCAGCACGATGACCTTCGCGGTCGCGGGACCCTTGGCAGGGCTGGGGTCGTTTGCCGGCTTCGTGCCGGGCGGAACCGGGTACTGGGGCGGCGGCGGCGGGGGGGGCGGCGGCCGATCGCCCTCCACGCGGAAGATCGCCGGAGGCTGCCCGGGGGCGGGCGGCGGTTGCGGCGGCCTCGGGGCCTGGACTGCCGGCGCCGGCGCCGACGCGACCTCGGCGGCGGGTGCCTGGGACGAGGCGCCCCCGCCGGACGCGGTGAAACGCCCCAGGGCGAAGAATCCCGCGGCAACCAGCAGGAACGCGACGACGAGTGCGGCCGTTTTCATGGATCCTCCCATTCGAACTCTGGATGCTTATCATGCGACTTCCCGCGGGATCAAGTAATCCGCGGGGGTGTCCGATGTTCCGGGGACATCGGAGGTGCCCGGTACCTGGGGGGGGACAGTGAAGGAACGACTGGCAACGGTGATTCGGTGGGTGCTGATCGGCGTGGCGGTGGTGCTGCTGGTGCGCGGTGCGTCGGGCGGGTGTTCGACGCTGCCGGCGGTCGGGTCCCCGGCGCCAGGCTTCGCGGTACCTGATGCGTGGGGCGGTGGGACGTGGTCGCTGGAGGCCTTCCAGGGGGCGCCCGTGGTCCTGGTGTTCTTCGCGACGTGGTGCCCGTCGTGCCGCGAGGAACTGCCCGAGGTGACGAAGGCGCTGGCGGCGTGGCCGGCATTGAAGGTGCTGCTGCTGAGCGACGAGGCACCGCAGCACGTGGGGACCTGGCTGAAGGGCCACGGGTACGCGATCGCGGCCGGGGGCGCCGCCGGTCCGGCCTGGCAGGCGTATGGCGTCCGGGTGGTGCCGTCGGTCGTCGTCGTGGGGGCGGACGGGAACGTCGCCTACGCGGGACAGGGCGGATCGGCGTTGACGGACGCGCTGAACGTGGCCCGGAAAGGAATGGCCGAGGGCGCAGCCCCTGCCGACGCCGTCGCCTCCGGCCGGTAGTCGGGCACACGGGGGGAGAGGCAGGCGTCCGGAAGAAATTGATGGGGTGTTGGAGGAATCAAGAAGGAGGAAAACATGTCTACCGGAGCGCCTGCCATTGCACCCCATCCGGATCAATGAATGCAGATCGACGACCGAAAATTCCACCGGGAGCGGGCAAGGTGCGGGAAAATGGGCCGACGCGGGTCTTTCGAGGCGGGGTGAGGGAGGGTTCGGGGGCTCGGGACGGGAGGCTGGGAGCGTGAAGGGCGAAGCGGGCGAGCGGGTGCTGGGGCGGTTCCGGCTGGAGCATCCCATCGGCGAGGGCGGTTTCGGGTGCGTGTTCCTGGGGCGCCAGGACGCGCTGGACCGGGAGGTGGCCATCAAGGCGGCCCGGCCCGGGCGGCGGGACGACGACGGCGTCCGGGAGCGGTTCCGCCGCGAAGCCCTGCTGGTGGCCGGCATCAACCATCCGAACGTCGTCACCTACCATGACTTTGGCGTGGACGAGGACGGGGACCTGGTCCTGGTGATGGAGCACCTGCAGGGATGCAGCCTGCTGGACGTCCTGCGACGCCGGCGGCCGGTGCCCCTGGCCGACGTGGCCCGGTGGATGGCCGACGCGGCGGCGGGGCTCCACGAGGCCCACGCCCGGGGGCTGGTCCACCGGGACGTCAAGCCGTCGAACCTGTTCCTGGTAGCGCCCGGGACGCGGTCCGAGCGCCTGAAGGTCATCGATTTCGGGATCCTGCTGGCGGACCGGCAGGCGCACCCGGAACTGGTGGACCTGACGCGCAGCGACGCCTTCATCGGGACCCCGGAATACGTGGCTCCGGAAATGATGCTGGGGCGGAACCTCGACGGCCGGGCCGACCAGTACGCGCTGGCCCTGGTGGCCTTCGAACTGATTGCCGGACGCCGGCCGTTCCCTCCGGCCGACGACGGCGGGTTGCTGATCCGCCTGTCCGAACGGCCCGAGGCGCTGGACTTCCGGGACACGGGACGTCGGGTGCCGCCTGCGGTTTCCGCGGCGCTGTGGAAGGCGCTGTCGCCGTCGCCCGCCGAGCGCTTTCCGACGATCACGGCCTTCGGCGACGCCTTGCGCGACGCGGTGGCGGGGTTCGACGAGGAGGGGCACGGGGATCGGACCCGGATCGTGCGGGACGCGGCGTCGGATCCGACGCGGACCCTTTCGACGGTGGACGAGGAGCAGGCGGGGGCCGGCGCGGACGCCCGACGGACACCGAACGGCGCGCCCCGGGGGAAGCCGGCCTTGCGGCGTGCGGCCTGGCCGGCGGCGGGACTCCTGGTGGCGGGGCTGGCGGTCGGGGTGTGGCTGGCCGTTCCCGGCGCCGGGTCGAACGCATCGAACGGGGATGCGGCGGTTGTCGCGGGGATCGAACCGGCGAACGCGGCTGTCGTGGCGGTTCCCCCGCCTGCGGTGCCGTCCGCCGACGCCCCGGCAGCGGTGGCGGTGGCAGCGGCAGCGGCGCCGATCCCGTCCGTCCCTGCGAAACCGGTTCCCGACCTGTCCCTCCGCGTTGCGCAGCCCCGGTCCCGCCCGCCGTCGTCCGAGTCCGCGGCGCGCGTCGAACCGGCGTCGGCCGCGGTCCAGGACGCGGCGCCCCCGGTCGCGATCCAGGCGCGGGAACCGGAAGCCGGCATCCTGGCGCTGAACGCCCATCCCTGGGCGGAGGTCGAGGTCGACGGTCGTGCCGTGGGGCGGACGCCCATCCTGTCCTACAAGGCTGCGGCCGGGAGCCACCGGATCGAATTCCGCCACCCGTCGCTGGGGACGCAGGTCGTGACCCGGAACCTGGCGGCGGGGACGAAGGAGGTGGTGTCGGTGCGGTTCGAGTAGGGGGCCGGCGAGGTCAGGCCTTTCGCCAGGTCTTGATCGCGATGGCCACGCCCGAGGACACCATGAACAGCCCGCCGAACGCGAACGTGTACGCCGCGTGGATTTCCTGATCGTTGGAGCCCAGGAAGTAGAACCGCCACGCCGCGACGAACAGCGGGATCGACGCGGACATGATGACCAGGGCAACGCGTTTCATGTCGCGCTGCGAATGGGGGACCAGGACGTCCGAGTGCTCGTGCTGTTCGCTCACGGGATTCCTCCGAGGAATGGCTCAGTCGTCTGCATCGCCCCAGACCAGTTCCATGTTCTGGCGGCCGCCATCGGGCGGCGGGCTGCCGGCGACCGGGGCCTTGACGCCTGCGCGGCCGGCCGCCGCTTCGGCGTGTTCTACCATGCGACGGGTCCTTCGCGCCAGAGCGTCGATGGAGCCTTCCAGCGCCGCGATGCGCTCCTGAAGGGGCGAACGGGCCGACGCCAGCAGCCGATCGGCGATTCCCAGGCGATCGGGCCCGGGGCCGGGGGATGGGGCCGGAACCCCGGCCATCGACGCAGTTGCCACCAGCCCGTCCAGGCGCCGGGCCAGCGTGAACGCGGACTTCCGTTCGGCGACGCGGCGGGGGCCCTTCAGCGCCAGCCAGGCCGCCATCAGCAGGCGGCGCGCCTCGGGACGCAGGTCGCGCGGCAGGAGTCCCCGGTCCAGGGCGGCAGCCAGATCCCGGGCCACGAGGTCCAGCAGGATCCACGGCGAGTCGGTGTCGTTCACGGCCCGTAGTGTACGACCGCGGGGGTGATTCTGCTACACTCGCCCCGTCTTGGGAGCGGCATGCGATGACGAGGTTCGAGGTTCTAACGACCCAGGCCGAGGAAACCGTGGACATCACCGCGCAGGTGGTCGACGCGGCAGCCCGATCGGGGCTGGCCGAAGGTGCCCTGCTGGTCTGGTGCCCCCACACCACGGCTGCCATCTTCGTCAATGAAGGCCACGACCCGGACGTGCTGCACGACATCGCCCTGGTCCTGGGGCGCCTGGCGCCGCAGGGACTGGCCTACCGGCACGGCGAGGGGAACTCGCCCGCCCACCTGAAGTCGCTGCTGGCCGGGTGCAGCGTGACCCTCCCGGTGTCGGAAGGGCGCCTGGCTTTGGGTACGTGGCAGCGCGTCTTCTTCGCGGATTTTGACGGCCCCCGGACGCGGCAGGTCTGGGTGCAGCCGCTGGCAGGTGCGGCTTCCGAAGTGCCCTGACAGGGAAAAGGTAAATCAATGGCGGATCCGAAGAAGCCTGCCCTGGGCGACGTGATCGAGGTTCGGTGCCGTTTCTGCAGGCTGAACCTGGATGCGAACGTGTCGGCCCTGGGGCCGGACGGGGCCATCGTGAAGGTCCAGTGCCGTACGTGCCGCCACTTCCAGGATTTCAAGGCGCCCAAGCCCGTCGAGGACCAGCGCGCGGCCCTGATCAAGAAGGTCATGAAGATCGCCGAACGGCACACCCAGGGCACGTCCGATCGCAAGACGCCGTCGTCCACGACCGCTTCCCTGACGCCCGAGGCCGTGGCCAAGGCGCTGTGGGACGAGGCGACGAAGGACGCCAATCCGTTGAAGAGCAAGATCTACGACAAGCACCGGTCCTTCGGCGTGGACGATCTGATCCACCACAAGGGCATGGGGCTGGGCGTGGTTCGCGAGGCGGATGACGTGTCGGTGCTGGTCCTGTTCCGCGAAGGATTCGTCCGCCTGCCGCACGACCAGCCCCGCGAAGACGAGTAGGATCGAACCAGCGGAGGGAAGGACCATGAACCGGTGGGTAGCGGTCTGGATCGTCGCCTGGGGGTTGCCGGCCGGCGTCGGGTGCTTCACGGACGAGGGCGGGGCGGGGACCCGGGACGTGCCGCGCGCCGAGGACGTGACCGACGTGCCGGTCCAGTGGGACACGCCGCCGCAGCAGGACCTTCCGGACGCGTTCGACGTGCCGCCGGCCGAGGATCTGCAGGACGTGCCGGTCCAGTGGGACACGCCGCCGATGCAGGACCTCCCGGACACGTTCGACGTGCCGCCTGCCGAGGATCTGCCAGACGTCCTCGACGTGCCGCCGGACGCAGGGCCCTTGCCGGAACGCCTGATCCTGGACCCGGCCTCCCTGACGTTCTTCGACCTGCCCATCAACTCGATCCGCGGGGCGGTTTCGGGGTACGACGCCGCGGCCAGGACGTGCGTCACCATCGTCTGGGACTACTCGAACACCGCGCACGACCTGGTTCCCTGGTGCGACGAGTTCGGGGCGGGCTTCCCCTACGTGCTCGTCGTCCGGGACACCGACGGGCCCTGCGGGCAGTGGGACTACAGCGCCAATGTCACCGCGACGGCTGCCGAGGGTTGCGTGCAGTTCCAGGGCCTGGGGATCGGGGCGCTGGACCTGGTGGACGTGGCGGTCACCGTGGACAACCCGGCCGGCGGCCAGACGATCATCGAGGCCCGCAACCGCGCGACGTTTGCGCCGAAGCCGGTCAGCCTGGGCCTGCGGTACGTCAGCGACGTTCCAGGAGACGTGTACATCCAGACGGGCGACGACTACGGCCTGCCGGCCTGGGTCCAGGTGCTGGGCCCGGACGGGAACGCGCGCCTGCTGTTCGACCGGTGCGACGTGCCCTCGTGCGAGGCCCCCGGGGCGGGCGTTTGCGGCATCGCGTTCCACACCGTCCGCAACGTGACGGGCGGGACCTACCGCGGGCAGGCATGGGTGACCTGGGACGGGAAGTTCCGGGTGATGGACGAGGTCGGCCAGTGCCGGAAGGCCGAGGTCGCTGCGGCGGGGGCGTACACGTTGCGGGCCTGCTTCGGCTGGGCGACGGTGGACAGCCCCGGCGGCGCGGGGCCCGACGTGAAGGACCCGCAGTGCCTCGACGTTCCGTTCACCCTTCCGGGCGACACACAGGTCGTCGTGGTCGCGGACTTCGGCGGCTAGGTTCGGGGCCTGCCGGCCGCGTCACGGCGTCGGCAGCGGCATCCCCGACGTTTCCAGCAGCGCCAGGATCACCGCCCCGATCCCGTACGGAATGTCGTCCTCCACCTTCACTTTCGCGTATTCGGCGAACGTCCCGGCGGTGGTGGGCCCGGAAGTTCCCGTGATCACCGGCCCGTCCGTGCCTTCGACGACCCGCGAACGGATCCCCTGCAGGGCCAGCGCGATGGACGGCAGGACCTCGTCGCCCAGCAGTCCGTACCGCCAGGCCCGGGCCATGCCGAAGGCGAACAGGCCGCCGACGGACGTTTCCAGGTAGGTTTCGCCGGGGCGGTTCAGGACCGTCCACCACAGGCCGGTGGCGGGATCCTGCGCGGCACGGGCGGCGTTCGTCAGGCGGCGCAGCAGGGACAGGGCGAAGGGCTGGCGGGCGCCGCCCGGAGTGCCGGCCAGGCGCAGGTACTCGGCCACCGACGCCAGGACCCAGCCGTTGCCGCGTCCCCAGTAGATGCCCTCGTCCTGGGGAAGCGCCCAGTTCACGGCGTGATGCAGGAAGCCCGCGGGTTCCTGCAGCAGTTCCTGGAACACGCGGAACTGGGTTTCGGCATCCAGCCAGGGGGTCGACGTCGGGCCGTCCAGTGCGCCGATCCGCGCCAGGGGCACGCCGACCATCCACAGGCTGTCCACCCACAGCGTGATGCCCATGATTTCCAGGGTGCCCAGGTGGTTGATGCCGCCTTCCGGGGTGCGCAGCGCCTCGTGCTCCGCGTACTCCAGGAAGTCGTCCACCACCGCCCGGTACTTCGCGTCGCCGGTCGCCTGCCACACGTAGAACGCCGCCGTCACCGGCGAGGCCGTGTCGCTGGACATCATGGTGTAGCCCGCCGCGACGTGGTGGTCGATCCACGCCTTCACGTAGGCCAGCAGTTCGGGATCGCCCGTCACCCGGTGCAGTTCGCAGAACGACGACATCATCACTGACGGGACCCAGTCCCAGGACAGTTTGTCGGCGGCGACGCGGGTCATCTGGCGGTGGGCGATGGCGGTCGCCAGGGCGACGTTGTCCGATTCCGGGGCGCGCTTCTGGGCAAAGCAGGCGTTGCTGATCGGCACGCCGGGCGCGCACGCGTCGAAGGGCGGGTCCAGGACCCGGGCCGTGCCGGACACGGCGTCGGGCAGCGGGACGGCTGTTCCGTAAAGTTCCAGTGTGTTTCCGCCGTCGGCGTAGGCGAGGCCCCCGTTCAGCGCCAGCACCGTGATGCGGGCGTTCGACGTCACGATCACGCCGTCCACGTCCAGCGTTTCCGGGGCGCCGGCCTCGCGCAGCCAGACCAGGTCGATGTGCGCGTCCCCTGCAGGTCCGTAGGTCCCCGTGATCGTCCAGGCCGCGCTGCCTTCCCCGGACGCGACCCGGGTCACGGTCAGTTGGCCGTCGGGCATCCCGGCCGCGATGCCGGTCTTCCAGGGCGCCAGCACGGCCAGGAAGCCGGGAGCGACGGCGTTGATCGTGGCGTCCGCCACGGCGTGGTTGCCGTATCCGCTGTCGATCGAGTGCGCGTGGGGCGCCTGGCCGGCGACAAACGGTGGTTCTGCGACGACCGGTTCCCCGGCGGTGGAGGCGATTGCGACGCGGATGGCGGCCTTGTCGCGGCGGAACGTGGCCCCGGTGGCGTCGATGGCGTAGGTCCCGCCTGCGTCGTAGCCCGCGTAGCCGTTCACCCGCCAGGTGAAGTCCCGGGCGGTGCCGACGTCGGACTGGACCTGGTCCGCCACGACCGTGTAGCGGTCGCGCACCATCAGCAGGGTCCTCGTGATCGTGGCCTGCTGGTAGGTCTGCCGCACCTGCGCGACGTCGATGTTGTCCCCGTCGTGGAACGTGGTCATGGTGGCGTCGGCGTCGCCCCAGTCGTTCAGCAGGCCCCGGGTCGGCGCCCCCTGGCCGTCGATCAGGATGACGTTGTGGGACGGCGCGTCAGCCGTGACGGCGTTGTCCAGGTTGTTCGGCTTGTAGTAGCCCGAGTCGAGCAACAGGTACTCGCCGAACGCCGCCAGGGCGAAGGACGTCCCATCGGCGTGGTCGTGCAGGGTCTTGCGGGCCGCGCCCGATTCGCCCAGCAACAGCACCCAGAGGTCGTCGGTGCCCCAGCCGGTCCGCAGCGTCGCATGGCCCGACACGAGGTGCCCGCTGGATTTCCACGACGGCTCGTTGTCCACCGGCGCTGTGGTGATGTCGAACAGGTGCTGGGGCATCAGGTCCATCCCGCGCGTCATGGACATGTCATTGTTGATGTTGTGCCGCGCGTCCCAGGCGAACCAGCCGTACCCCGAGATCCCCGACAGCAGCAGCCCGGCGTTCTGCACCCGCATCGAGCCGTCGCCGGTGGTCGATCGCAGGCCGTTGGGCATGCGGTGGTCCAGGGACCACTGGAACGCCGACCACAGGCGCTGCGAATGGCTGTTGGCCGCGAAGGGCAACGCCAGGGGGTCCTCCCACTGGTAGGGCATGCCGTCGGTGCAGTCGATGGGCGCCCAGGGATCCACGTCGTTGCGGTTGATGCAGTTGCGGTACAGAAGGCCGTCCGCCGGCCAGGCGTTGCGCATCGCCAGGAAGAACGCGATGGCGGGCGGGAAGCCGAAGCCGAAGTAGAAGGGTTCCTCGCTGACCACGCCGTCGTCCTGGATGTACCGGCCGGTCGGGCCCCACAGGTAGTCCAGTTCGCCGGCCGCGAAGTCCAGGATCTCCCGGCTGCGGGGCTCGTCGGGGAAGGCGAGTGCCACAAATCCCATGGCCGATGTCGTGCGGATCGGGTGGTTGTTCTGGCTGACCGTCAGCGCCGTCCAGCGGGAGTAGTCGTCAAGAACGTAGCGTTCGTAGAACTTCTCGTTGATCGTGACCAGGCGCCGGCGCGCTTCGGCGGCTTCCGCGGCCGGGAACATCGTGGTGCCCGCCAGCAGGTCCCAGGCGACGGCAAACGAGATCGAGCCGTCAGCCATTCGGATGTTGATGTCCCAGACCGTATTCGTTTCCCAGTCGGTCCGGATGCGGCCAAAGCAGCCGCGCGCCTTCTCGGCCGCGGCCGAGTCGTCCAGCAGCCAAGCCAGCACGGCGTTTGCTTGCGCGATGCGCCCGTCGTTCCCGAACGTTCCACTGTCCCACTCGTCGCCCGTGTCGTCGATGCATTCGCCTGCGGCGGTCGCACGGATGCTGCCCAGGATCCCGGCCCAGGGCTCCCGATCGATGCGGGCGAGGATCGCCGCCTTCCGGTCCGGCCGCGTCACGAGGGTGGGGTGCTCGGTCCAGCCGGGCAGGGGGCCGGGGTCGCCACCGAGGGTGTCGGCCGGAGGCACGTCGGGGACGTCCACCGAGGGCACGTCCTCGACGTCGGGCGTGCCCGGATCCGCCGGATCCCCGGGCACGTCGAGGTCCCCGAGCAGGTCCCCCGGGACGTCCGTTGCCGGGATATCCACGGCGGGCGTGGACGAGGTGTCGCCGCAGCCGGCCGCGCCTGCCAGCCCGGCCACCACGATTGCCACCAGGAAACTGCGAACGTGCCGGCACTTCATGCGGGGTTCCTCCGGAGGCCGTTTGCAGCGTAGCCGACCGGCGGAAATGGTGCCACGGAAAATGGGGACAGAAAATGGTGTCTGTCCCCATTTTCCGCCCCCGTTTTCGCGTATCCTCGGATTCTCACCCCCGGGGTCTCCTGGATGGATGCGGTTGCCGGCGCCACGTTGATGATGACCGCGCTGTTCCTGGGGACGGTGCACACGCTGCTGGGGCCCGACCACTACGTTCCCTTCGTGGCCCTGGCGCGGGCCGGGAAGTGGAGCCTGCGCAAGACGATGGCGATCACGGCCCTCTGCGGCGTCGGGCACGTCCTGTCGTCGGTTGTCATCGGGCTGGTGGGCGTCGGGGCGGGCCTCGCGCTGTCCGCCGTGACCGACGTCGAGGTCGCGCGCGGCACGTTCGCCACCTGGGCCCTCATCGGCTTCGGCCTGGCGTACGGGACCTGGGGGCTCTGGCACGCCCTGCGGAACCGGCCGCACGTCCACGCCCACGTCCACGAGGACGGGTCGGTCCACGCCCATACGCACGGACACCAGGAAGCCCACCTGCATCCCCACGGGGAGGGCAGGGCGATCTGGGTCCTGTTCATCGTGTTCGTCCTGGGGCCCTGCGAGCCGCTCATCCCGCTGCTGATGTACCCCGCGGCCCAGCACGACTGGGTCACCCTGGGCCTGGTCACGACGATTTTCGGCACCGCCACCCTCGCGGGCATGATGGCCATGACGGCGGCGGGCTGGTACGGCCTGAAGGTGCTGCGGCTGGGGTTCCTGGAGCGCTACGTCCACGCCCTGGCGGGCGGCGTCCTGGCCCTGTCCGGCGTGATCGTGATGGCGCTGGGGGTCTGAGGGCGGGCCCTACCGGGCGATCTCGCACCGCCCCTCGAAGCAGAATCCCTGCTGGCAGGGTGCGAGGCTGTCGTCGCAGGAGCACACGCTGTTCTTCCCGTCCGACGATTCCATGCACGAATTCGTCAGGCACCAGGAATTGAGGTGCTGGCAGTCGGCGGTTGCGCCCAGCTTGTACGTCGGGCCTTCCGGGCCGCAGAACTGGGTCGCCGGATCCCAGCAGCCGGAGGCGCAGAACTGCAGTTCGGGGGCCGGCGGCGGCGCGATGGCGCAGCCCATGCACCCCTGGACGCAGCGCCCGCCGCAGCAGGTATACTGGGTCCCCGAATCGCACTGGGTTCCGCCGTTCGCACACTGCGCGCAGTAGCCGACGCCGCCGCTCCCGGTGTTCAGCCCGTCGCACGCGCCCGACCTGCACTGTGCGTGGGTCGTGCACCCGGCGAAGTCCTCCCGCCAGGGCAGGCAGTTCAGCGTGCCGTTGAAGATCGTGGCACCGACGTCGCACCACTGTCCCGAATCGCAGTCGCCCTTGTCGCGGCAGGTGCAGAAGCCGGCCGTGCTGCAACTGCCGGACACGCATTCCGCGTCCAGCGCGCACGGGTAGCCGCCGATTTGCGGAGGAATGACGATGACTTCGGTCCCCGGATCCTCGCCCGGGTCCGTGCCCGGATCCTCCCCGGGGTCCGTCAGCGTGTCGTCCGGCGTGCCCGGGTCCGTGCCCAGGTCCGTCCCGCCCGGGTCGATCGCCGGGGCATCCTGCAGGGACGCGAAGTCCGGCGCCGGGACCGTCACGGCGCAGGCAACCATCATCGGGAACGCCAGCACGATGGCCGGCCACAGGGAAACGCGCATGGAACTTCTCCGAGGGAGCGCAGACAGTCTATCCGACCCGGCCGCATCTGCAAGGTCCGCGCGGCCTACAGGTTTCCCAGGATGGCGCGCAGGGCGCGCATTCGGTCCCGGATGTCGGCGGCCTTTTCGAACTCCAGGCGCCTGGCGGCCTCCATCATTTCCTTCTTCAGGCGGTCCAGCATCTTGCCGGCCTCCCGCGGGTCCGCGACGACCTTGTGCAGGGTCTCGGGCCGGTCCACGCCCACCTTGCGGGCGGCCTCCTCGGCCTGCTCCACCCAGAAGAGGCGTCGCGCCACGGTGGTCGGAACGATGCCGTGGGCCTCGTTGAACTCGACCTGCTTCGCCCGGCGCCGGTCCGTTTCGGCGATGGCCGCCGCCATGGATTTCGTCACGCGGTCCGCGTACATGATGACCGACCCGTTCAGGTGCCTGGCGGCCCGCCCGAAGGTCTGGATCAGCGACCGCGTGCTGCGCAGGAAGCCCTCCTTGTCGGCGTCCAGGATCGCCACCAGGGACACTTCCGGCAGGTCCAGTCCCTCCCGCAGCAGGTTGATGCCCACCAGGCAGTCGAACACGCCCATGCGCAGTTCCCGGATGATTTCCACCCGGTCCAGGGTGTCCACGTCGCTGTGCAGGTACCGCACCCGGATCCCGGCCTCCGCCAGGTACTCGGTCAGGTGCTCCGCCATCTTCTTGGTCAGCGTCGTGACCAGCACGCGCTCCTGGACCTCGACGCGCTTGCGGACCTCGCCCAGCAGATCGTCCACCTGGAACGTCGCGGGCCGAATGTCCACGCGCGGATCGATGAGGCCCGTCGGCCGCACGATCATTTCGGCCACGCGCTCGCCCGCCAGCCCCAGTTCGTACTCACACGGCGTCGCACTGACGTATACCGTGCGCCCCCGGCGCTCGTTGAACTCGTCGAACGTCAGCGGCCGGTTGTCCACGGCCGAGGGCAGCCGGAACCCATAGCCCACCAGCACGTCCTTCCGCGCCCGATCGCCGCGGTACATGCCGATGATCTGCGGCACCGTCAGGTGGGACTCGTCCAGCACGACCAGGTAGTCCTTCGGGAAGTAGTCCAGCAGGGTCGGCGGCGGCTCGCCCGCCTTGCGCCCCGTCAGGTGCCGCGAGTAGTTTTCGATCCCCGCGACGCGCCCGAACTGCTCCATGCTTTCGACGTCCGCCAGGGTCCGCTGCTCCAGGCGCGCCGCTTCCAGGATGTTGCCCTCGGCCCGCAGGACCTCCAGGCGACCCACCAGTTCTTCCTGGATCAGCACGATGGCCCGCTGCAGCCGATCGGCGGTGGTCACGTAGTGGCTGTTGGGGAAGATGCCGACCTTGCGCAGCTCCCGTTCCACGTGCCCCGTGATGGGGTCGAACTCGCTGATGCGCTCGACGGTGTCGCCGAACAGTTCCACCCGCAGCGCGCGGTTGTCCTCCGACGGCGGGAAGATTTCCACCACGTCGCCCCGGACGCGGATGGCGCCGCGCTCGAAGGCCAGGTCGTTGCGCTCGTACTGCAGGTCCATCAGGCGGCGCAGGAACGTGTCGCGGTCGCAGTCCTGGCCGACCTCCAGGAACTCCACCAGGCCGTAGTAGGCTTCCGCGGATCCCAGGCCGTAGATGCACGACACCGACGCCACGATCAGCACGTCGTCCCGCTCGAACAGCGACTTGGTCGCCGAGTGGCGCATGCGGTCGATCTCTTCGTTGATCTTGGAATCCTTCTCGATGTACGTGTCGGACGACGGGACGTAGGCCTCGGGCTGGTAGTAGTCGTAATAACTGACGAAATACTCGACCGCGTTCTCGGGGAAGAACTGCTTGAACTCGCCGTACAACTGGGCCGCCAGCGTCTTGTTGGGCGCCATGACCAGCGTGGGCTTCTGGATGCGCGCGACCAGGTTCGCGATGGCAAACGTCTTTCCGCTGCCCGTCACCCCCAGCAGGACCTGGTCCCGGGCCCCGGCGACGCACCCCGCCTCCAGGGCCGCCACGGCCTCGACCTGGTCCCCCGCCAGTTCGAATTCCTTGTGCAGGACGAACATGGCGGGATCCTGCGGCCCGGGGGGCGGGACGTCAAGTCCGCACGCGCGGATTGGCGTCATTTCTGCTCTTGACCCCAAGCAGGATGCTGCGATAGTGGCTGTGGCTTGGACAGGGGCATCTATGTTGTCGCGACGGACCGCCGCCCGGACCTGGTGGATGACGGCAGCGTGGCTCCTGGCGGCAGGTTGCGGCGGGAACGGTGCCGTCACGCCGGAGGTGGGGGCCGAGGGCGGCAACTGCTATCCGAACCGGACGTGCAACATCGGGCTGGAGTGCACGTCGAACTGGTGCATCCCCCCCACGGTTCCGGTGGCCGACGTGCCCGTCAAGGACGACGCCGTGTCCGTGGAGGACGTGCCCCCGGTGGACGTGCGCCCGGACGATGTGCCCGTGATCGACGCGCCGCTGGACGACGGGCCCCTGCCCGACGCGCCCCAGGTCGATGCGCCCCTGCCGGACGTGCCCTCCATGGATGCGCCGCTGGACGATGTCCCGGTGATCGACGTTCCGGTGGTCGATGTTCCCTTGGCCGACGTGCCCGTGATCGACCTGCCCCCGGCGGACGTCCCGGTGGACGTCCCGGTGGACGTCCCGCCCGAACGGATCTGCACCCCCGGCGCCGCCGTCTGCGACGCAGGCGTTTCCAGCACCTGCGCTCCCTCGGGCCTGGAGTGGACGACCTGGGACTGTGTCGCGGACGGACTGGACTGCGTGGGCGGCGCTTGCGTGTCCCCGCCGGTTCCGTGCGTCCGCATCCGGCCCATCGACATCCGGACGAACCAGCCGGTCCCGGCGTCGGTCGCCGTGGTCGTCGCGGTGGACGACTGCGACGGCGTGCCGGTGATCGGGCTGACCCTGGCCGGTTTCAAGGTGTACGAGGACCAGAAGGTGATTTCGCCGACCGAGTCGTCCACGACGCTCCTGTCGCGCGGGGCGGACGTGGTCGTTTCGCTGGTCATCGACAACTCCCCGTCGGTGCGGGCCTCCGGCGCGCTGCCGCAGGCCGTGGCAGCCGCGCGGCAGTACGTCGAGCAGGTGATGGTTTCCCCGTCGGTCCATGCCGGCGTGTGGTTCTTCAGCAAGGCGCTGGTGCCCCGGCAGGTCTACACCACCGACAAGGCGGCGGTCCTGGCCGCGCTGGACGGCCTGCTGACGGACACGTCGGGCCTGAACACCACGAACCTCTACGGCTCGTTGATCGACATGCTGGACGTCAGCCGGACCTTCCAGGCGCAGCATCGCGGCGTGATGGCCGGGGGCGTCACGACGCTGGGGCAGGTCGTCCTGTTCACCGACGGGTCGGACCAGGCCGGGGTGAGAACGCTGGACGACGTCCGGGCGGCCCTCGGCGGGACCTCCGACGACGTCCTCGCGATCGCGTTCGGCGGGGAGATCGAGGCCGACGTGATCCCGGTCCTGGGCAAGGACGGCTGGTATGTCGCGCAGGCCGCCGGGGACCTGGGGACGCGGTTCGCCGAGGCTGCCGTCCGCACGAGGGCGCTGCAGAAGCGGCTGTACGTCGTCGGCTACTGCTCGCCGAAACTGGCGGGTCAGCACGGAGTGGCGATCGAGGTGGTGGACGGCGGCAAGGTGCTGGGGATTTCCCCGTCGGTGCCGTTCGATGCGTCGGGGTTCAATACCTCCGGGCCCGGTTGCTCGCCGGCCACGTTCGACGCCGCGTGCGACGGACTCTTCTGCGGCGGGCTCCTGTGCGGCACCTGCGGCCCCGGCCTGTGCCTGTCCACGGAATGCCAGTGCCCCGAGCCGTTCGTGGGCGACCAATGCGCCGGGTGCGACACGTACCACGCCGGCGACCGCTGCCAGACCTGCTCGGCGACCTGGACCGGCCCGGACTGCCGGCAGTGCGCGAATCCCCTGCTGACCGGCGCGGACTGCACCCTGTGCGCGAACGCCCACTTCGCCCGGCCCGACTGCACGACGTGCCTGCCGGCCTTCCGGGGCACGGAGTGCGCACAGTGCGCGGATCCCCGGTTCGCGGGCGTCCAGTGCGACCAGTGCTCCGAGGCCTTCACGGGCCCGGGATGCAGCCAGTGCGCGAACGCCCGCTTCGCCCCGCCCGATTGCGCGGTGTGCACGCCGGCCTTCACCGGGACGGACTGCACCGAATGTTCCAACCCCCACATGGTCGCGCCCGCCTGCACGACCTGCCTGCCGGCCTTCCTGGGCGCCGACTGCCAGGCTTGCGCCGATCCCCACCGGGGGGGCGCCGAGTGTGACCGGTGCCTGCCGGCGTTCACGGGGACGGACTGCATGCAGTGCGCGAACCCCCGCTTCGCGGCGCCCGACTGCACGTCGTGCCTGCCCGAGTATGCCGGGGCCGATTGCAGCCAGTGCTCGAACACGCACCTCGTGGCACCCGCCTGCACCGAGTGCCTGCCATTGTTCACCGGCACGGAGTGCGCCCAGTGCGCGAACTCCCACTTCGCGACACCCGACTGCACGACGTGTGTGCCGCGGTTCACCGGAGCCGCCTGTGACCAGTGCGCCAATCCCCGCCAGGTGGGTCCGGAATGCGACCAGTGCGCCGACACGCGCTTCGTCGCGCCCGACTGCACGACGTGCGTCGCGCCCTGGGGGGGGCCCGACTGCACCCAGTGCGCGAACCCGCACTTCTCGGTGCCCGCCTGCACGGAATGCCTGTCGAAGTACACGGGAGCGCTGTGCGACCAGTGTGCGAACCCGGTCTATACCGGCGTGAACTGCGACCAGTATGCGACGGTCGCGATACCGGAAGGCCAGTACATGCAGGGGTGCAACGTCGCGGTCGACACCCAGTGCAGCCCCGCGGAATCCCCCTACCACCACGCGGTGGTCCCGGCGTTCAGCATCGACAAGTACGAGGTGACCGTGCTGGCGTACTGGGCCTGCCTGTACATGGGCGGGTGCACCACGCCGACCGGGACCGCGGCCGAATGCAACTACGGAAAGGCCGGCAAGGACTACTTCCCCGTGAACTGCGTCAACTGGGACCAGGCCCGGCAGTACTGCGCGTGGTCCGGCAAGCGGCTGTGCACCGAGTCCGAGTGGGAAAAGGCCTCGCGCGGCCTGGATGGACGGAAGTTCCCGTGGGGGAACCTGGATGCGACATGCACGGTGGCGGTCATGTATGAAACGACCCCCGGGTGCGGGACCGGCGGAACGATGATGGTGACCGCGAAGCCGGCCGGGGCCAGCCCGTACGGCGTCCAGAACATGAGCGGAAACGTTGCCGAGTGGGTGGAGGACGACTACCACGCCACCTACACGGGCGCGCCCTTGACCGGCGTCGCCTGGGTCGCGTCCCCGCGGACCACCAGTCGCGTCACGCGGGGCGGCGGCTTCGCCTATGGCAACGGCGACGTCATCGGCAACCTGCGCAGTTCGGATCGCACCGCCACCGCCATCACCAGCGTTTCCGCCGACCTGGGCATCCGCTGCTGCAAGTGACGGTTCGTCCCGCGCGTCAAGGCGCTACCGTGGGCGATCGGTCCACGACGGGGCGCGGGTCCGGGTCGGGATCGATGCCTGCCAGGACCCTGGCGCCCGCGACGAAGTCCGACAGCGCCCGGGAACCTTCCAGGGGAATGTCCAGCAGGCTGTCCCGGAAGGTGCACCCGGTGGCGCCGCAGATTTCGGTGACCCCGCGGAACTCGGCGGTGCGGCCGGAAAGCCCCGACCGGATGGAACACTGGGTCATCGCGCTCCATCGGATCGTCACGCGCTTCCATTCGGTGCGCATCGCAATTCCGCCCAGCGATTCATCGAACCGCCGCTGGTAGGCCATCCCTTCGAAGGTCACGACGAAGTCCTTCGCCTGCCCGTCGTCCGCGTGGGCCACGCCATCGCGGACCCGTCCGAATGCGTATGCCGCGCCTCGGGTGGGCGAGCGGATTCCGAGGGACCTCGCGAGGGACAGTTCGTCCCGGGTGGGCTGGTACGCATCGGGGACGGCGGCAAGATGCACGATCCTGTGGCACCCGGAAGACTGTGCGGCGACCAGGAGTGCGCCCGCCGTCAACAGGCATCGCCGCCAGAGGAAACGGTCACCGGGGCAGGACGTTCGTTTCACGGTGCATCCCTCGAATTCGTCGATCCGGGCGGTCAGGTGCGCCGGCACGATGTTCTGCGCCTCCAGGTGCTGCAGGACCAACCGATTCTGTCGCCGGCGTCCCGTTCGCGCAAGGGATTCCAGGAAATGGGGACAGGCACCGATTTCCGGAAATGGGGACAGACACCAATTTCCGTATAATGTCGCGTCCGGAGACCTGGGGGGGATCATGATTTGCCGAATGTCCGTGTTCTGGTGCGTGCTTTCGGTCGGGGTCGCAGGCTGCAACGGACCTGTCGATCCGGGGACCGACGGCATCGACGGGATCGAGGAATCGGTCGTCGCCACCGACTCGGGGGATGCGGTTGTCGATTCCAGCGACGTCGTGCCCGACATCCCCGGTGACGAAGGCGATCTGCCGGGCGAGGCGTGGGCGCCCTCCTGCACCTCCGACGACAATCCGGGCCCGCACGACCCGGCCTATGACGGTAAGTGCAAGCAGAACTCCGGATGCACCCACCTCGGGTGCGAGGCCTGCGCCACTTCGTGTGTCCTTTGCGACGGGCCGCGGTGTGTCGGCGTGGTCAGCGACGATTCGTGCATGGTTTCGCCGGGCGCACTGTCCGGACTGGCGGACGAGCCGGCCGGGGGTGTTACCGCCCCGGGCGCCGGCGCGACCCTGGCGATCCTGGATTCGGACTCCGGGGCGTTGACGTTGTCGCTGTCGGCAGGTCCCGATGTCCCGTCGGTCGCCGTGTGGCTGGACGGCACCGGTGCCCGACAGAGCCGTCCGCTGGCACTCCCGGTCACGCGGATTGCGGACCGGGTCCTCGTGGAAGGCGCGTGGTCCATGACGAACTACTGCACCGGCCAGGTGATGAACGGCGCCGAGCCGGTCCACCTCGTGGACGCGGTCGTGGATTCCCAGGGCCAGGCCACGGCGGCGTTGCCGTTCGACCGCTCCGACCCGTGGCGAGGGTCCGTGGCCTGGATCCGCCTGTTCGAGGACGCGGAAGGGACGCGCGTCTACCGGTGGTTCCAGCCCGGTGCGATGCTGGAAATCGGTTACGGTGCATCGGGTTCGGTGCCTGCGCTGGTGACCGAACCCCTTCCCGAGGACGCAGCCGGGCCCCTGGGGTCGGCATGGGGATCCTTCGATTGGGTCGCCGGATTCGCCGCCGCGGATTAGCCCTCGCGCCTGTTTACCCCGCCCGAGCCCCGTGCTACCTTCCCCGCAGCCTGACTCCCAACACGTAAAGGAGGCTCCCATGGCCCTGATGTCCTGGCGCCGCGAAGGTACCGTCGCGATCATCACGCTGGAAAACGGCGAAAACCGGCACAACCCGACGTTCGTGGCGGAAATCCTGGCCACCCTGGACGCCATCGAGGCCGACGAGGGCGCGTGCGCCGTCGTGATCACGTCCAACGATCCGAAGAACTGGTCCCAGGGCATCGACCTGGAGTGGATCCTGGGCTGCGTGCCGGATCCCGCCCGCCACGACGAAATCCGCGACTTCATGCACGGCCTGGACAAGATGTTCGCGCGCGTGCTGACGTTCCCCGTGCCCGTCGTCGCCGCGATGACCGGCCACACGTTCGGCGACGGCGCCATCCTCGCCTGCTGCTGCGACTTCCGCATCATGCGCGCGGACCGGGGCTTCTTCTGCTTCCCCGAAGTGGACCTGAACATCCCGTTCCTGCCCGGCATGACCGCGATCGTCCAGGCCGCCGTGCCGGAGCCGTTCTGCACGCGCTGGGTGCTGGAAGGCCGTCGCGTGGGCGGCGCCGAGCTGGTCCAGGCGGGCGTGGCGATGAAGGCCGTGGAAGGCGCGGACGCCGTGGTGGCGGAAGCGATTGCCTACGCCGCGACGTTCGGCAAGGGCCGCAACGTGGTGCGCGTGCTGAAGCAGCGCATGCACGCCTCCATCCTGGAGGTGTTCACGCGGGACGACACGCCGGTGATCGCGAAGCTGGAACTGATGGTCTAACTACGGGTTGTCGATCCCGCTGTCCTGCCAGAACCCGCCGGGCGGCATCTGCTCCTTTTCCACCTGGTCGTAGAAGTCGATGATCTTGCGGACGTAGTTGCGTTTTTCGACGTACGACCCCGGGTAGAAGGACCGCTTGAACCCGTAGATGATGATGTTGCGCAGTTCCCGTGACGTCAGGCCGAAGTTCTCCACCGCCAGCGCGATTTCCTTCGACACGGTCGTGTTCGACACCAGCCGGTTGTCCGTGCACAGCGTCGTGGACAACCGCGCCTCGCGCATCTGCCGGAAGGCGTGCTTCTGGATCCCGCCGATCTTCGGGTTCGTCTGCAGGTTCGACGTCAGGCAGACCTCCAGCGTGATGCGCCGGTCGGCGACGTACTCGGCCAGGCGCTGCACATAGCCGGCCTTGTCCTGGATGGCCGGCGACGAGATCATCGCGGGGCTCAGCAGGTAGTAGCCGTGCCCGATCCGGTCGGTGTGCAGGTCGGTGATGGCCTGGAAGATCGATTCCGGGCCGTAGGCCTCGCCCGCGTGGACCGTCTTCTTCAGGAAGTTCTTGTGGGCGAAGTCGTAGGCGGCCCGATGGTCCCCGGCCGGGTAGCCCTTTTCGCGGCCCGCCAGGTCGAAGCCCGTAATCGGAAGCCCGTACTTGTCGCGGATGGCCACGGCGGCCTGGGCCAGTTCCAGGGAGGCCAGCCCGAAGATCTCGGGCTCGGGCGTGTACGGGTGCACGCGGAACCAGTCGTGGTAGTACGACGACATGGCGCTGTTGAAGTACCGCAGCGCGCAGACCGTGATGGCGTACATGAACTCGGGCTCGGCCAGGCGCCCGGGCTGGCTGGCGATGCGCTTGTTCGCCTTGCGGGTCGCCTTCAGCAGGCCGCGGTTCACCGCCCGCAGGACGTCGTCCATGTTCATCGTCGCGTTGGCGTGCAGTTGGGGCGCGAACCGCACCTCGAAGTAGCGCACGCCTTCGGCGTAGTTGTCTTCCGCCAGTTCGTAGGCCGCCCGCTCCAGGCCTTCGGGGTCCTGCATCACCGCCGTCGTGTACTGGAAGCCCTTCAGGTATTCGACCAGGCTGGCATACCGTTCCTTGAACACCAGTTCGCGCATGCCGCCTTCCGTGTCGGAGGGCAGGGCGATGTGGCGTTCGCGGGCCATTTCCACCAGCGAGGACAGGCGCAGGGACCCGTCGAGGTGCACGTGGAGGTCCGTCTTGGGCAGCGCCCGGATCAGCGACATCGAGACCGGGGTCATGGGTTCAATCCTCCCGCTTCAGGCCCCGGAACAGGCGTCCCGCGTGCCGGCACTCGGCCTCGGCCGAGTCCACGATGTGGTCCATCCCGATCCGCCGCCCGTCGCGTGCCGCGCGGTAGGCCGCCCGCAGGATGGCGTTCTTGATGTTGCCGCCGGACAGTTCGAAGGACTCGCCCACGCGGTCCCAGTCGATGTCCGGGTCGATGGGACATTCCCGGGGGATCAGGGACTTCCAGATCTGCGCGCGATGGGCCTTGTCGGGGAAGGGGAAGCGGATCTTGAACTGGATGCGGCGCTCGAAGGCCTTGTCCATGTTCTTTTCGAGGTTGGTCGTCAGCAGGGAGATGCCGTCGAACCGCTCGATTTCCTGCAGCAGCAGGTTGATTTCCATGTTGCTGAAGCGGTCCACCGAGGTGTCCACCTTCACGCGGGACGTGAACAGCGCGTCGGCCTCGTCGAACAGCAGGATGCTGTTGTTGGCGCGCGCCGTCTGGAAGATTTTTTCGATGTTCTTTTCGGTTTCGCCGATGTACTTCGACATCACCCGCGGAATGCTGATCTGGTACAGCGTCTGGCCCAGTTGCTCCGCCAGGATTTCCGCGCACAGCGTCTTGCCGGTCCCCGGATCGCCCACGAACAGGCAGCACAGGCCGCGGCCCGTAGGCATGCGCTTGGCGAACCCCCAGTGCGTCAGGATGAAGGTGCGGTGCTTGGCGGCGTCCAGCACGTCCCGGACCATCGTCATCTCGCTGGGCGGGAGGATCAGATCCTCCAGGGTCAGCGGGATCTTGCGGCGGTGCGCATACTCTTCCATGTCGGCGCGGATCTGGGCCCAGGCGCCGGCCTGCAGGTCGTCCTGGGACAGCGCAGCGGCCTTGCGGATCGTGCACAGCGAGCGCGCCACGACGGTCGCGTTGGCGATCTGGCCCCCCGTGAACTCGAAGGTCAGCGACAGGGACGGGAGGTCCACGGTGCCGTCGCACGCGTCGCCGTCCAGGTGCAGCGTCCACAGGCGTTCGCGGCGCGCGATGTCCGGCGTGTCGAACTCGACCTGGACGCCCACGTGGCGTTCGACGGCGGGGTCCAGTTGCCGGGAATCCGTCGTGCACAGGATGGCGACGCCAGGGTGGCGGTCCAGCCGGGCGAACAGCGCGGGCATGCGGGGATTGCGGGAACCGAACAGGGCCTCGCAGGAATCGAACACCAGGACCGCCCGGCGCATCGTGGCTTCCTGGAACACGGCGTCCAGGATGTCGTCGGTGAGGGGCTCCAGGGCGGCCATGCGCGTCGAATCCACCGTGATCAGGGGGCGCCCGCCCGACGCGGCGATGGCGGCTGCCAGCAGGGTCTTGCCCGTGCCGGAGGGACCGCCGAAGCCGAAGGTGACGCCGGGGCCCCCGGGCATCGCGCGCTGCAGGACCGGACCGGCGAGCGTGACGACGCGTTCCAGCACCGTCGGGTCCATCACCACGCGATCCAGGGCGGCGTCGGGGCGCGACAACCCGCAAAACGGCGCGATCGTCCGGTCCAGGTGGTCGTGGCCCAGCAGGAACGACACGACGCGGTCGGGCAGGCGGACCTCGTACGACAGCAGCGAATCGGACCCGGCGTCCCGGGGCAGCGACAGGCGGATCAGCTTCGCGTCGACCAGGGGCGATCCGGGCAGGAAGCGCTCGCGCAGACGCATGCGCTCCACGCGGGACTCCCGCAGCATCGACAGCAGGAAGTCCACGTCCGGGTAGTCCAGCAGCACGTTGTCCTTGAAGCGTGCGATGCGCTTGCGAAAGGTGCTGTCCAGGACCGGCGCCAGGGCCAGGCGCAGGATCTGCACGTCGGTATCGTCCAGTTCCCACGACAGCGCCAGGGCGTCGAAGGGCGGTACGACCCCCAGGCCCGCCAGCGCGTTCCGGGTCGCATCCAGGCGTGCCTGTGCCGCCGGAACGGCCTTGCGGTAGGCGGCGGCATCGACGTCGTCGGCCGGGGCCCAGGATTCCGCCGTCCGCAGATCGACCTGGGCCTCCGCCCAGTGGCAGACGGCATCCAGGTGGGCCAACTGGGCCTCGCGAACTGCCTGGGGTGTCGGGATCTGCGTGGCGTTCTTCGACATGGCGTTGACGCTATCCCGCGCCCCCTCCGGCGTCAAGGCGAGCGCACCGACAACCGTCGTCACCGTCGCGGTCTGCCGCCCGCCCTTGCTGTCGTGGACCTCGACGTGGACGTGCACGTGGACGTGGACGAGAAATGGTGTCTGTCCCCATTTCTTGTCGTGGACGACCCCCTGCTCCGCGGCCCCGGAAACGGGTACAATCCGGCCCGACTTGCTCCGGGAGAGCCCGTGACGCGTGAAACGTTCGGCGGACTGGCGATGGCGGCCGCGATGGCGATCTGGACGGTCGCGGCCCCCGCCCGGGGCGCGGACCTGCCCGGGCCCGTGGACGCCCGGGCGTGGCGGGACGCGCGGGATCTGCTGATGGCCCGCACCCGCATGGAGCCCCCGACCCCCGCCACCCCGATCCGCGAGCTGCGGAGGTACCTGCGCACGATCGTGCCCCAGGCCGTGGTGACGGGGACGGTGCGGGTGCAGCACCTGGACGGCGACGTCACGATCGACCCCACGGGAAAGCGCATCGACGCGGTGCTGCGGGAAACCGTGAACTTCGTGGACGCGGGAACCAGCGCCTTCCGGCTGATGTCCTTCCTGCCCATCGCGGGGATCGAAACCACCGACGGCATGCCCGTGACCTGGACCGCCGAAACCGTGCAGGGCTATCCCATGGCCCTGGTCACCCTGACGGACATCCCGGCGAAGGGCGCGTCGCGGGACTTCGTGGTTCGCCTGAGCGGCGTGCCCGACTGCCAGATGAGCGGCCCGATTTCGGTGAACCTGTGCGCCTGGGGCCGGGTCATCTACGTGGCCGGCGACCTGTTCCTGCCGGGGGCGCTGGGCGACGACTTCGCCACGGCCGACCTGCGCATCACGATGCCCGCCGGGTACACGATCGCGGCGACCGGCGTCGTGACGTCGGTGACGCCGGCCGCGGACGGCATGGAAGTGCACCACGTCGAGCAACCCTTCCCCAGCGACGCCCGGTCGTTCGGCATTTCGCTGTACCAGGAGGCGCGCATCCCCTGGGGCACGGGCTACATCGGGACGTACACGGACCCGGCCGACGCCCGGGCCCAGGACGGCGTGCCCGAGATCCTCACGGACATGAAGAACGTGCTGGAGTACTACTCGGCGCGGATCGGCGCCTTCCAGTTCCCGAAGATGGAGGCCTGCCAGGTGACCAACGACGCCGGCGCGGCCTTCGGCTGGCCGGCCCTGCTGTGGATCCCCGACGGCATGCTGCGGCACGCGGGCACCGGCCGCACCGCCCTGTTCGCCCACGAACTGGGCCACCAGTGGTTCCCGGACATGATCAAGAGCAACGACAACTGGGCCGCCTGGCTGTCCGAGGGGTTCGCCGAGTACCTGTCCACGGAGTACATGGGCACGGTCGTGGGGGCGGACTACCCGACCGCCGTCTACAATTCGTACGGCGAGATGTACATGTACTTCATCCCCGACGCCCAGGACTACGGCCTGTCGTCGATGGACTCCCAGTACGTCAGCGACAGTTCCGTGTACCAGGTCGTCACGTACTACAAGGGCGCCATCGTCTGCCACATCCTGGAAAAGTACGTGGGCACCGACGTGTGGAACCAGGCGCTGCGGGCGATGTACGACGCGCTGGCCGGCAAGGAGGCGTACTACACGACGTACGACTTCAAGGCGTACCTGGAAGCCGCGGCGGGCCGGGACCTGACCGACGTGTTCATGAACTGGGTGTTCAAGAAGGGCTTCCCGACCTACACGGTGGACGTGACGCGCACGATGTCGGACGCGGGCGCCCCCCGGGCGACCGTCCGGGTGCGGCAGGTGTCCAGCACGAAGTACAACGACTTCAAGATGCCGGTCCAACTGGCGCTGGTGACCGAGGCCGGGGAAACCGTGGTTGAAGTGGCGGTCGACGTGGCCGACCAGACGTTCACCTTCGACCTGGACAGCCGCCTGGTGCGCGTCCGGTTCGACCCGGCGCGGAACTTCCTGAAGCACGTGAACCCGGGGCTGCCGGGAGACATGGACCTGTCGGGCGAAATCGACGGGATCGACCTGATGTACACGGCCTGGGCCCAGGGGTCGTCGGCCTACGGGTACTCCGACAACTTCCACGCGGCCGTGGATTTCGATCGGAACGCCCAGGTGGACGAGGTGGACCTGGCGCTGGTGACGGACGGGTTCGGCCGGTCGTCGGAAGGAGGTGCGCCATGAGGCGGAACCTGGTGATTCCGTTCCTGTGCGCGGCCGCCCTGCTGGTGGCGGGATGCGACACGAAGCCCCTGTCCATCCCGGACCCGGGGGCGCCGGACGTGCCTGCCGACGTCCCGGGCGAGGTGGCCCCCGACGTTCCCGTCGTGGACGACGCGCTGCACGACGCGGTGGTGCCCGTCGCGTACATCCCCGCGGCCTCCTTCCGGTTCGTATCGGCGGGACGGGACGGCGAGGCCTTCGTGATCGACGTCGTCGCGCGGGATTTCAAGGCCACGTTCGGAATGGCCCTGCGGGTCGAGTGGGATCCGGCGGCCCTTGCCCTGGTATCGGCCCGGCCCGCGGCGATCTTCGGCGACGAGGCGGCGGGCGAGGCGGTGTACCGTGCGGCCGAAATCCGCCCCGGCTCCCTGGCCCTGGGCCTGACGCACCTGTACTACCTGGCGGCAACCGCGCTGCCGGGCGACGTTGTCGTCGCCACGCTGAAGGTGAAGTCCCTGAACGGCACCCCCGCCGACCTGCGCTTCTTCGCCCCCCGCTGCCTGCTGATGGACGGCGATCGCGCCCCGATCGACGCCACGTACCTGACCGCGACCCTGAATCCCTGACGCTTCGGTTCCGCCTTCACGGGTTGACTTTGGGAACGTGCGGTCGCAGGCTGATTTCGTCTGGAAACGGAGAGCGTTGATGGCAACGACGAAGAGGGTCGCGGTGATCCTTTCGGGATGCGGCGTGTTCGACGGCAGCGAAATCCACGAGGCGACGCTGTCGCTGCTGGCGCTGGACCAGCGGGGGGCCGTGGCGATCATCGCGGCGCCGGACGTGCCGCAGGCCAAGGTGCACGATCATTCCAACGCGGTTGACGTCCACGGCGAAACGCGCAACGTGCTGGTCGAGTCGGGGCGCATCGCCCGGGGCAACATCCGGCTGCTGTCGACGCTGTCGCCCGAGGACGTGGACGCGGTGATCCTGCCGGGCGGTTTCGGCGCCGCGCTGAACCTGTCCACGCTGGCGAAGGCGGGGGCGGACCTGGCGGTGGAACCGACGACGCTGGCGTTCCTGAAGGCCGTGTACCAGGCCGGCAAGCCGCTGTGCGCGCTGTGCATCGCGCCGCCGATCCTGGCGAAGGTCCTGGCGGAACTGGGCATCAAGGGCGTCCGGATGACCATCGGCAACGACCCGGCCACCGCCGCCGTGATCACCGCCCTGGGCCAGACCCACGTGACGTGTCCCGCGTCGTCCTTCGTCGCAGATCCCGCCCGGAAGATCGTGACGTCGCCCGCCTACATGCTGGCCGGCGGCATCGCGGAACTGTGGATGGGGATCAACGCGGCGGTGGGGGAACTGCTGGACCTGGCGTGAGGTCGGGGGAGGTTCCGGGAAGGGCAGGGCTACTCCTGGATCGGCCCGGGCTCGCTGCCGACGCGGTTGTCCTGAAGATCCCTCGCGTACTCCTTCGCGAACTCCACGTAGTGATCGGCCGAGTCCTTCAGGGCGGCGATCTCGGCGTCCGTCAACGGCCGCCGGACCTTCGCAGGCACGCCCACGGCCAGGTGCCCGTCGGGAATGATCATGCCCTCGGGGACCAGGGCGCCCGCGCCGACCATGGCGTTTTCGCCCACCACCGCCTCGTCCAGGACCGTCGCGCCCATGCCGACCAGGCAGCGGCGCTTCAGGTGACAGCCGTGGAGGACCGCGTTGTGGCCGACGGTCACCTCGTCCTCGATGATCAGCGGCGTGCGGCCGGTGGACTCGTGCAGCACGCAGCCGTCCTGGATGTTCGATCGGGCGCCGATGCGCACGGCGCCCACGTCGCCGCGAATGGTCGCGTGGAACCAGACCGACGATTCCGGGCCGATCTGGACGTCGCCCGCGATGACGACGTGGTCCAGGATCAGCGCGTCGGGATGGATGCGGGGCGCGCGGCCCTTGAACGACTTGATCATGGTGACCTCCGGGTGCAGCGACCTACAGTTTACGATAGATGGTCCGGGTGGCGATGCCCAGCAACTGCGCGGCCAGCCGCTTGTTGCCGCGGGTCAGGCGCAGGGTCTGCTGGATCACCTGCTGCTCGATTTCGTCCAGGGGCGTGCCCAACTGGATCGTCAGGTACTGCATGGCGCTGGCGTCGGACGCCACCAGGTCGGGCAGGTCCTCGGGGCGGATGGTGTCGCCCCGGCTCAGAACGACGGCGTGCTCGATGGTGTTTTCCAGTTCGCGGACGTTGCCCGGCCAGTCGTGGGCGATCAGCAGGTCCATGGCCTCGCGGGTGATCGTCCGCACTTCCTTCCGGTTCTTTTCCGCGAAGCGCGACAGGAAGTGCTGGGCCAGCAGCGGGATGTCGTCGCTGCGTTCGCGCAGGGCCGGCAGCGTCATCGAAATGACGTTCAGGCGATAGAACAGGTCCTCGCGGAAGCGCCCGGTGCGGGACATCTCCAGGAGGTTCTTGTTGGTGGAGGCCACGACGCGGACGTCCACGCGCAGGGTCTGGGTGCCGCCCAGGCGCTCGAACTCGCCCTCCTGCAGCACGCGCAGCAGTTTCGCCTGGATCATGGGATCCAGCTCCGCCACCTCGTCCAGGAACAGGGTGCCGCCGTCGGCCATCTTGAACCGGCCCTCGCGGCGGGCGAAGGCGCCGGTGAATGCGCCGCGCTCGTGGCCGAACAGTTCGGATTCCAGCAGCGTGACCGGGATGGCGGCGCAGTTGATCGCGACGAAGGGCCCGCGGTTGCGGCGGCTGCGGCGGTGGATGGCCCGGGCGACCAGTTCCTTGCCGGTTCCGGATTCGCCCATGATCAGCACGGTGGTGGAGGCCTGGGCGACCTGGGTGATCGTGTCCTGGACGCGGCGCATCGCGGCGGAGGTGCCCACCAGGCTGCGCTCGCCGGTGACCGCTTCCAGTTCCGCGCGCAGCGCCTGGTTTTCGGCCTTCAGGGAGGCCTTTTCGTAGGCGCGCGTCACGCTGCGGACGACCAGGGGGCGCTTGAGGGGCTTGGTGACGAAGTCGTAGGCGCCTTCCCGCATGGCTTCCACGGCCCGCTCGATGGTCCCGAAGGCGGTCATGATGACCACCTCGGTGTCGGGGCGCAGGGCCTTGACCGCCCGCAGCAGGTCCATGCCGTCCATGCCGGGCATGCGCAGGTCCGCCAGCACCACGCCGAAGTCCTCGCCGCGCAGGACCTCCAGGCCCTCCTCGCCCGAAGCGCCGGTGCGGACGTAGAACCCCTCGCGGTCGAAGATTTCGCGCAGGGATTCCACGGCGGCGCCGTCGTCGTCGACGACCAGGAGGCGGGGGCGGGGAGCATTGCTAGCCATCGATACGACCGCTTGAGATGCCGGAGTCGAATAGCACGGATGGGCTAGAACCGGAAGTTGGTGCCCAGGAGGAGCTGGTAGATGAAGCAGGCGTCCACATCGGCGGCGAAGGTCGCGCCCAGGTTCAGGGGCTGGAACATCAGTTCGACGTTCGGATGGACCAGGTAGCTGATGCCCGCGCCGACCCGGAGGAAGCCGGAGGCAGTGCCGTTGCCCCCCTTGGACACATCGAAACTCGGGCCGATGTCGAGGAGGGGCCAGACGTACAGCGGGTGGTCCTTGAGAACCCGGATCTTGTAGCGCGCGCCGATGGGCAGCGCGATGGACGCGGCCTTCTTGCGCACGTTCACCATGAACCCGAAGTGCGGCGCCAGTTCGCCGGGGCCTACCTTGAAGGTGTATTCGACCGGGATTTCCATCGAGAACGCCGAGAAGGTTCCGACGTCGGGGACGACCAGCATGATGAATCCCAGCTGGAGGCCCACCGACCAGGGCTTGTCCGACAGGTTGATGTTCGTCCCCGCCTGGGCCTTGGCCGCGGGCAGGGTCACCAGCACCAGCGCGGCCAGCAGGGCCAGCGCGACGGAACGCAGCGTCTTTTTCATGAATCCTCCGATGCCATCAAGGTCACGGCAACGATAAACCGGGTGGGGGGCAAACGCCAAGCAGGCGAAACGGACGCGGCGGGAATGGAAGGGGATCGCGGGGCACGGGGCCGTCAATGCCCGCCGGAGCCCGAGGGTTTCGCGTTCCAGATGCGGGTCAGAAGCAGCAGGCCGATGACGGCGAAGGGCGCCAGGAAGAGGGGCCAGTACCGCCAGTCCTGGGAGGTCAGGTAGCCCAGCGAGACGGACTGCACCGCGGTTCCCAGGTACACGAACCCGTCGATCATGCCGACCGCGGTCGCGGCGCCCTTCCGCCCCCCGAAGTCCATGGTCGCGGTGCCGGACAGCAGGCCGTGCGTGCCGATCACGCCCAGGGACAGCAGGAACACGAAGAAGCCCAGGTACCAGGGGGGCAGGGTCAGTCGCGGGCCCGCCGACAGCGTGCGCTGGTCCCCGGCCTCGGCGGTGGGCATGGGATCGTTCATGGCCAGCGCGATTTCGGTGCCGTCCCGTTGCACCACGAACCGGATGCCTCCGCGGGCCTCGGCGGCCGGGAGGACGGTCGCGGGCTCGACCGGCTCGCGGGTGCACAGGCAGCGCCGCAGGTCCCACACGACCCCGTCGCCCTTGCACACGGACGGCATGCACTGGACGGCGCGGGACACGGCGGCCCAGGTGTCGTCGGCCTGCAGCGGGACTCCGTTGACGGAAATGATCTGGTCGCCGGGCTTCAGCGGGACCTTCCGGTCATCGGCCCAGCCCACGACGGCCGGACGCTGGCCCAGGGTCGGCAGCATGCCCAGCGTGCAGACGAAGACCAGGATGTACAGGAAGCCCGCGGCCGGGGCGCGGCGGCTCTGGAACAGCCAGTCGCTGATGTGTCCCGCGACGTTGGCGCCGATGACGCCCGCCACGAACAGCCATCCGCCCCAGCCGGCCTGCAGGAAGGGCAGCAGGGTCACGATGGCGCCCACCGACACCAGGGCGACGCGCGTGCGGCCCTTGGTCCGGCTGGCGATGAGGAACAGGACGATGCCGATGCACAGGGCGCCGACGATGAAGGGCCAGTACTCCCACGAACCGTTGCGCAGGGGGTGGCTGGCGGGCAGGACCCAGTATTCCTTCGCGAAGATCGGGAACCAGTGCATGACGCCGTTGCGCAGGACGCCCGTGCAGAACTCGACGAAGGCGATCGTCAGGATGATCGGGTTCGTCAGGACGCGCTTGACGATCTGCGAAAGGGGGATGTCGCCCACGCCGGACGAGGCGTCGCCGGTGTCGAAGTCCTGGTGGCCGGCCTGGCCCGGGCGGTCGCGCAGCAGGAAGAACTCGACGACGGCCATGATCAGCAGCAGCCCGGCCGGGAAGAAGAACACCCACCAGGACGACATCGTGCCCGCGGGGCCCCAGGTGCTGGTCCAGGCCAGCACCCACTCGTTGACGCTGAAGGCGAAAAAGACGCCGGACGAGATCATCGTGCCGAAGATGCCCGAAAAACTGCCGCGCTCGCGGACGTGGAACCACGACGAATTGACCTTGACGATGGCGACGGCCGCCGCGCTCTGGAAGTACATGTTGATCGCGTACAGCACGGACATCGTCGCGACCAGGTCGAAGGGTAGGGCGCCCGGCGACAGGATCATCGAGCGGATGTACCCGCCCATGAGGAGGTTCGCGATGCCCGCGCCGATGGCGGCCGCCAGGATCGCCTTCTTGCCCCCGACCTTGTCCGTGACGGGGCCGTTGACCAGGAAGGAAATGGCGTAGACCAGCGTCCCGATTCCGAAGATCAGGCCGAAGTCCTCCTTGTTCATCAGGTCGCCCAGGGCGTTCTTGGCCACCGTCAGGTTGTAGCGGCCCATGTAAAGGAAGGCGTACGTCAGGCCCATCGGGAACCAGTTCAGGAAGCGGCGGTGGCGGAAGGACGTCGAGTGCACCGGGGCTGAATCCAGGACCATCGTTTCCTCCTCGGGCTACTTCGGAGCGGGTTCGAAGCCGCCGGATCGCTGGGCGGGGGCCGTTGGGTCCAGTCCCTGCGAGGGGTTGCCGTACCGGCGCCAGGCGCCCAGGACGGTGTCGCGTGCTTCCGGGGTGGTCGCCACGCTCCAGGCGCGCCGGAGGGCGGCCCGGCCCTCGTCCGGTCGCGCATGTTCCAGCCAGTAGCCGCCCACGGCGACCCAGCGGTTCGGATCCTCGGGGTGGGCCAGGGCTTCGTCGTGGAGGCGTTCCCCGGGATCCTTGCGGCCGTCCGGCCGTGGAACGCCGGCGTCGCGGGGCAGGGGCGGAGTTTCGGTCGACGAGGGCGCCATCCGAGGCACCTGCGGGGGGACCGGCGGGGCGCCGGATGGCGACGAGCGCGGCGCGACGACGGCGGGACGCGGGCCGAAGGCGGCGGGGGGCGGGACGGCCGCGACCGGCGGGGCCTGGAGGGGTTCGAGGTCCCCGGGACCGGGGATCGACGGGAAACCGCCCGGATTGGTGAAATGCAACCAGGTTCCCACGCCGACGGCGACCGCCAGGCCCAGGAGGCCCGCGGCCAGTGCCCTGGTGCGGTGTTTCATGGGCGGCCGGTCCGGCGACCGGCCGGCCGGGCGGCCAGTGCGGCCAATGCGACCAGGAACGGCAGCAGGAAACCGGCCGGAACGGGCGACCGGGCACCCGCGGAACAGCCGCCGCCCTTCGCGCCGGCGACACAGGCGCCGTCGGTGCACGTCATGCCCCGATCGGCGCAGGATTCCACGGTCGTCCAGGTCCGGGCGTCGGCCGCGCACTGAACGAGGGCCGCGCCGTCGCACCGGGTGGCGCCGACGACGCACAAGCCCGTCGGTGCGTCCGGGGAGGTTTCGAGGGTTGCGTCCTCCCGGGCCGGGGGAACGTCGCCGTCGTCCGCGCCGGGCGCCTGATCGGGGAGGGACGCCATTTCGGCCTGGGTGTCGGTCTGGATCGCAGGCACGTCCTCCGCGGGAACGTCGGGCGCCGCGTCCGGGATGGTCGCGACGTCGGAGGTGTCCGGGTCGTCCGGCGGGACCGCCGGGTGGGCGGCCTCGTCCTCGCCGGCCGGGGAGGCGCATCCCGGGTCGTCCGGCCAGTCGGTCCGTCCGTCGACGTCGTCGTCGATGCCGTTGCTGCAGGCGGTGGCGCCCACGCGGAACGCGGTTTCGTGGTCGTTCCGGTTCCACGGGGAGGCCTGGACCCGCAGGGTATGCGTGCCGGCGGCCATGCCGGTGCTGTCGAAGGTCGCGGCCCAGACGTGGGGCTGGGCTTCGGCCATGGGGGTCCAGGCGCCGCCGTCGACCTGGAAGCGGACCGCGTCGGGAGCCTTGTCGCCGAACACCAGGGCGCGGACCGGGCACTGCGTCCAGTTGGCCGGGACGTTGGTGGCGCGCGGGTTGCCGCCTCCCAGGTTCACGTCCACCGGGGCCGTCGTCACCACGTAGGGCCAGGTCGCCGCCGCGAACACCCGTGCCGACAGCGCCCCTGCGTCCACGGCCAGCAGCGCGACGTGGTCCTGGTCGGACTTGCCCAGGCTGTCGAGGTTCAGGTGCAGCGTCCGGCCCCGGTACTCCGAAGCGAACGCGTGGGTGTGGCCGTAGACGTACGCGTCCACGTCGAAGGCCTCCAGCAGGGCCTTGAACTCGGCCTTGCCGCCTTCGATCGAATTGCCGATGTCGCGGTCCACCGGGTGGTGGCCGAAGGCCAGGCGGACCGTCGCGTCGGCGTTGTCGTCGAAGGCCTTCTGCAGGAACGCCAGTTCCCCCGCGTCGAGGGTGGCGTTGTCCGCCAGGACGCCGCCGCCGTCGCTGGCCGGGGTCGACGTCGTCAGCAGGTGCACGCTGCCGGCCGGCCCGTCGCGGCGGATCGAATGCTGGGTCTGGTGGTCGGCGCTGCCCTGGATCGAATACTGGAGGTAGTGCGGCATGCCCTTGTCGGCGTACTGGTCGTGGTTCCCAGGCAGGTCCACGTAGGTGTCCGGCGTCACCCCGCCGTCGTCCAGGATCGCGCGGTACTTCGTCCACTCCTCCTCCTGCTGACCGGTCGGGATCGGCAGCAGGCCCGTGGCGTCGGTCAGATCGCCGCAGTTGAGGATCAGCGTGGGCTGGATCGACTGGGCACCTTCCCGGGTCAGCCACGCCAGGTTTTCGTTCGCGCGGTCACCGGAAGACCCGATGTGCGAGTCCGAAACCACGACGAACCAGTCGATCCGCGAGGCGTCCGGCGCGTATTCGGCGGACGCGGGGAAGGCGGGCAGGAGCGTGGCGAGTACGACGATGGCGAAGGCGGCGTGGCGCAACATTCGGAGGTCCTCCCGAGGTCCTGCGACGGCGATGATAGCGCAAATCCCGGGCGGCGTTCCCGTGTCCGTTCCGGGGGGAACGGCGGGTCGAAAATTCAGTGGAAATGCAGCGGAATCCAGGCGCCTGCGTTGACAATCCGGAGGGGGGCGCAGAAAATTGGCACACCTGAAGAAGGGGCCGCGGCAGGAATCCGGCGGCGTCCGGGTGCCCATCGGGCCCCGAATCGGTGTTCAAGGCTACAGCGTGGAGGTGTTTGTGATGAAGTTTTCGATGGCTCTGGCGACCGGCGCGCTCCTGGTGTTCGGCCTGGCCGGCTGCAACGGCAAGATCAAGGCGGACCTGGCGAAGTGCACGGCAGACTCGGCCAAGGCCACTGCCGAACTGAACGCGTCCAAGGGCGAACTGGACGGTCTGAAGAAGCAGGTGGCCGACCTGACGCAGAAGATGACCGTGGTCAGCAAGGAGCGCGAGGACCTGCTGGTCCGCGTGACCGAGTGCGATGCCGCGACCAAGGCTGCCGAGGAGGCCGCCGCCGCGAAGGCCGCGCCCGCCCCGAAGAAGGCCGCCGCGAAGAAGGAAGCGCCGAAGACGTCCACCGGCGCGCCGGTGCCGACGGTCGAAAAGAAGTTCAAGGGCCGGTTCGCGAAGTAGTTCGCGCCCTGGTGATGACGGAAACCCTGAAGGAGATATCCCCATGAAGAAGTTCAGCATGATCCTGGCCGGCGCCCTGCTGGCGGTTGCCTTTGTCGCGTGCGACGCGACGAACACCACCAACGACGTGATCGGCGACACGAGCACCGACCAGGCCCCCGTCTGCACCGAGGTCCCGACCGCGACGTTGAATCTGGCGTGCGCGCAGTACCGCGAGGCCCTGTGCAGCCGCCACGTGGACTGCAGCACCTACGGCTCGATGACCGAGTGCGACACGTGGTTCAATGGCGAGTACGGCGCGTGCGAGGATGCTCCCGCGGACGCCCTGGACGCCACGTCCCAGGCCTACCTGAAGACCTGCCTGTGCGATCTGCCCGACGCGGTCTGTACGGCCCTGGTCGCCAACGGCGCCGAGGCCACGATCCCCGCTTGCGGCAGTTTCTGATCCGCGCGTTCCGAACCCCCTCCAAACCCCCGCATTTTCCCTGATCGACCGCATCGCAGCGAGCATTCCCTCGCAGCAAGGGATTGACGTCGCGAGCCGCCGGTGGTACCACCCATCGCAACCCGGTGGGAGGACCCCGATGACGCGTGTGCTCGCGACCCTGACTGTGATCGGTGCGGCGGCCATGCTGGCTTCCGCCTGTGTCCAGGAATCGAACTGGTCCGCGGACCTGGGCCCGGACGCCCCGGCGTGCACGGTGGTGGCTTCCACGGACGCCAAGGACGCCTGCGTGCGGTTCCAGGCGGCCCTGTGCGCCCAGGCGGTGGGCTGCGACCTGTTCGCGGCCCTGCCGGCCTGCGTGACCTGGTTCACGGCGACCTACGGCGACTGTGAACTGGCCTCGGCGAAGCCGGCCCTCACCGACGACCAGAACACCGCCTTCGTGGCGTGCCTCTGCGGTCTGCCCAACGCCTCCTGCCGCTCGCTGGGCGAGGGTGGCGTCGAGGTTTCGGTCCCCACCTGCGCGAAGTTCTGACGTCGACGCTCCGGGGGGCCTGAACGACTCCGGGAAAAACCACGAGGCTACTGGACGTCCAACGCGGGTAGGCAGAAGTCCGCCGTGGCGGGGTCGCCGTTCAGGACGCCGTCCGGGGTCAGCCACTTCGCGTCCTTCGCCACCACCGGAACGACGACGTCGTACACGCCGTTCGCGTCGGTTCGGCCCTCGGCCGCGGTCTGCAGCGTGGACGCGAAGGACGTGTCCCCCAGGGACCAGGTGTTCTGCGCCGATTCCGCCGACACCGGGAAGAACAGGCGCACCGAAACCGAGGCCAGGGGCGTGCCGTCGGAGGCCGCGCGAATCCGTCCACGGACCAGGGCGCCCTCGGGCAGCGACACGTCCAGGGTATGGGCGGCGGTCAGATCCAGCGACGGGTAGGCGACGCGCGGGAACCCCGTGCGGGCAGGCGGGCTGACGACCAGGGCGTACTGCCCGGGGTCCACCGCCACCGAAAAGGCTCCGCCCGAGTCCGTGGTCGCCTCGAAGACGGCCTCGGTCGCACCGGCCTGGGCCACGGCCCCCATCGCCGCCTGGCGGTTGGTCATCAGCGACACGACCGCATCGGCCACGGGCAGGCCCGTCGCCGCGCGGAGGACGTGGCCCGTGACCGGGACGCGGGGGCCCAGTTGGATCTGGAAGGCCGGGCTGTCCTGGGTCAGGAGGTCCAGGGTCCGCACGGAAGCCGCCCAGGGCGACTCGGGCGGCGGCGTGATCGCGAGGGTGTATGTTCCCTCCAGCAGGTCCATGGTCCCCACGCCGAAGGCATCCGTCGTGGTCGCCGCCGTGAAGTCGCCGTTTCCGGCCGTGCCCACCGCCGTCACGCGAGCCTGGGGCACCGTCGTGTCCAATCCCTCGCCCCCGAAGATCTGGACGGACACCGTGCGGACCTCCGGCACCGGGTCCACGTCCAGCGTCAGGAACGGCGTCGTGGCGTAGTCGGCCTGGAGGGCGTCGAGGCCGCCGGTCCACAGGAAGTGCCGCGTGGGGAAGAGGGGGGGCGAGCGTCCGGCCGACACGGTGATGTCGACGGCGCCGGCGCCGGGCGGCAGGATCAGCACGAACACGCCCTGGGCGTCCGTGAGAGTGCTGGTGCCGATCCGGTCGGTTCCCACCTTGCCGGCCACCTGGGCGCCGGTGACGGGTTGGTGGCCCGCGTCCACGACCTGCCGCACGACGCCCTGAAGGCGCATGTACGATGCGTCCGGCGGCAGCACGACGTCCATCGTGACGTCCGCCCCGACCTGCAGGGGGAACGAGAACGGCGGCAGCGTTTCCAGCACGCCGGAGCCCGGGATGAACGTCACCTGATAGGCCAGGTTCGGCAGCAGCCGCAGGGAAAAACGCGGCGCATCGGAGGCGGTCGCGTCGAAGGCCTGGACGGCGGCCTCGCTGCGGAACTGGGTCCCCGGAACGCGGCCGGTCGCCACGGCCACTAGGCGCCCTGCCGCGAGGTCGGCATCCGAGGCCGGGGAGGCCGGCGCATCGCCGTTGCCCGTCCATGCGCCGCCTGCGGGGGCGTGGAAGACCCGGCCCTGGACGACGACGGGGGCGGCCAGCGACAGGTCCAGGGCCCCGGTGGTGTCGATCGTCAGGCTGGTGAACTGGTCGCCCAGCAGGGCGCCGGCGGGATCGGGATCCGCCTGGACCGAAAACGCCATGGCCCACGGCGGGAAGGCGACGCACACGCCGGCCGACGCCGCGCAACCGGTTCCGACGGGGCAGTCGCCGTCCGCCTGGCACGCCTGGCCGGCGTTGCCGGGCACGCCGCTCTGGGTCGCGTCCTGGACCCTCGGCACATCCGTGGCGCCGACCTGGTCGCCGGTGTCGCCGCCGCAGGCCACAAGGACCAGGACGGCGGCGAACGCGATGGCGATGGCGTGCTTCATTGCCCGCTCACCTGCACGTCGCAGGCCACCTGGGGCACGAACGTCCACGAGACGTAGGCATAGCCCCCCGTGATGATCCGCCCCTGCTCCGGGTCGAACTCGATCTTGTGGTCCGACACGAACAACTCCAGGACGTGCGGCGCCTGGAACGGGATCAGGTCCGTCAGGAAGGCGCAGGGGTTGAACTGTATGCTGGGCTGCCCGGTGAAGGCGGGCCCCACCGGGGTCGGCGATTCCAGGTACCCGACGTACCACTGGTAGTCCAGGGCGTCCGCCGCCGTATCGGGGTCCGTCACCGCGCCCGCGACCGAAAACCGCGTGCTGATCGTGGTCAGGTTCACGATCTCGTCCGGTGACGGTTCCACCAGCGAGCGATCGATCGTCGGTCCGAACGCCACGTTCGGCCTTTCCTCGATGTCGGGCCACCATACGCATCCCCCAACCAGGGCAGCCACCAGCACCGGCGCGACGAATCGCACCACGGCTGCCGCCATGGAAAGGAAAAGCAATGGGCGTGCCAGCATCGACACCCGGGCAACTCCTGGGATCAAGGCCACTTTCAATGCGCCGGTCCGGGTTCGCGCCCCCGGCGCCCGGGACGGTGCGACAAACGGATCAGGCCGATGCCCGACCTACACGTCCCGTCCCGCCTCGCGTTCGCGCTCGACGTACCGGAAGATCGTCCGGGGCTCGACCCCCAGGTCCCGGGCCGTCTGGGTCCGGTTGCCCTTGTTCTTCTGCAGGACCTCCAGGACGTATTCCCGTTCGAAGCGGTCCCGGGCCTCCGACAGGGGCACCGTGGGACGCTCGTCCTCCTCGGGAATCTCGATGTCCGCCAGGGTCAACTGGGGGCCGTTGGCGAACAGGACCGCCTTCCGGACGCGGTTTTCCAGTTCGCGGATGTTCCCCGGCCAGCGGAACTTCCGCAGGGCCTTCAGCGCCTCGGGCGAAAAACTGCGCACCGGGGCGGTCGCTTCCGACGCGAAGCGCTGCAGGAAGTACTGCGCCAGCACCTCGATGTCGGCGCCGCGTTCGCGCAGGGGGGGCAGCGTCACCGTGACCACGGCGATGCGGTAGTACAGATCCTCGCGGAACCGGTTGTTGCGGATGTCGTCCTGGAGATTGCGGTTCGTGGCGGTCAGCAGGCGGACGTTGACCTTTTCCGGCCGCGAGCCGCCGACCCGCGTCACCATGCCGTCCTGCAGCACGCGCAGCAGCTTGACCTGCAGACCCAGAGGCAGTTCGCCGACCTCGTCCAGGAACAGCGTGCCGTTGTGGGCCGCCTGGAACTTGCCGATGGTGGCCGCCACCGCGCCGGTGAAGGCGCCGCGACAGTGGCCGAACAGTTCGCTTTCGATCAGGTTTTCGGGGATCGCGCCGCAGTTCACCGCCACGAACGGCCCGCCCGAGCGCGTGCTGCGGCCGTGCAGTTCGCGGGCGACCAGCTCCTTGCCGGTGCCCGTTTCGCCCAGCACCAGCACCGGGACGTCGGTCGGGGCGACGCGCTGGACGCGGGTGAACACGTCCTGCATGCCCTGGCAACTGCCGATCAGGGACCCGAAGCGGGAGGCCTTGACCTCTTCCTTGAGGGACTTGTTATCCCGTTCCAGGGATTCGATCAGCAGCAGGTTCTGGCAGATCACCGCGGCCTGCCCGGCGTACACCATCAGCGTCCGCAGCCGCACCTCGTCCAGCAGGTTGAGCAGCCGTTCGGTGCCCAGGTACAGCACGCCGCGCGTCTCGCCGCCGATCTTCAGCGGGATGCAGGCCACGGACGCCAGCTTCAGGTTGATGACCGAGGTGCAGCCCGAAAACTCGCGGTTGTTCAGGGCGTCGGCCACCAGTTGCGGCTCGCCGTCCTTCAGGGCCTTCTGGACGATGCTTTCGCTGAACAGGACCTCGTCGGGCGGCATCGCCTTGCGATCCACGTTCCGGGCCACCTTGACCACGGGCACGCCGTTTTCGACGAACAGGATGAACCCCTTGCTGGCCTGGGTCAGTGCCAGCGTTTCGTCCAGCAGGGTCGCCAGCGCGCGGTCCAGGTCGCGGGATTCCATCAGGCGCCGGCTGAAGGCGCCCAGGGACTCCAGTTGCTTGAGGGCGGAGGCCTCGTCCGGGGCCTGGTCGTCCAGGGGGGCATCGCCGGGGGCGTACACCAGCGTGCAGTCGCCCAGGCGCAGCACGTCCCACGGTTCCAGGCGGGCGGTCTTGACCTTGCGGCCGTTGACCAGCACGTCGGCGTCGCGGTCCAGGGGGCGGATGTGGTGGACCGAGCCCTCCAGCACCACCTCGGCGTGGAGGTCCTTCACCCCGGCCGGGGGCAGCGGCACGTCGCACGTGGGGTCACGGCCCAGGGTCGTCACGGCGCGGAACAGCGGGAATCGCTTCGGCGGTTGCGACCCCTGAAACAGCAGGATCCGGGCCACACGCACCTCCTAGAACCGCGCACACACGGCGATGCCGGGCGCGAGTCCCGCCCCCGGGGGCGCCACGACCGGGCACGGGACGAACTTCGTCGACTTCACCTCGGGCGTGAAATCCTGGAAGGCGTCCACGATCCCCCAGACGGCCAGGGCCGCGAAGGTCCCCAGGCCGACGTATTGTACGATCCGCAGGTCCCGGGCGACGCCGGCATCGCGCGCCGAATAGTAGCCGTCGCTGCCGCGCAGCGATTCGATCGACACCCAGGCGGCGATGTTCAGGGCCAGCGAAACGGTCTGCCCCGTCAGGAACAGCGCGCCCTTGGTGTTCCGGCCGTTCAGGAACTGCCCGACCCCGAAGGGGACCAGGTTCGGTACCCAACTGCGGCGCACGATCGTTTCCTCGGTGCGCTCGCACTTGACCAGGTCGACCGGGGGCTTCGGGGCGGGTTCGGCCTCGATCACGTGCAGGCCGATCAGTTTCTTGCGGATGGCCTCGAACCGCTCGATCAGCGAGGGGGGGTAGAAGAAGGAATCCAGGCGGTGCTGCGGGGCCAGGGTCAGCAACGCCGTGAACTCGTCCTCCATCTTTCGCTCGTCGCCCAGCCAGTGGTAGCACGCCGCCAGGTACTCGTGGGCCCGGACCACGAGGTCCGGCGAGGCCAGGCGCACGTCCGGGTACAGCAGCGGTCGCAACTGCTGGACGGCCTTGGCGTAGTCCTGGAAACGGAAGGTGTTTTCGGCCGTCTGGAATTCGTCCTCGGGGGCGCCCGCGACGGCCGGCGAGGTGGTCGCGAGGAGGCAGGCGAACACCGCCACCGCAGCCAGCCTCACTGGACAGCCACCGGACAACAGGACCCCCGCGCGCGACACGGCAGCGAGTATAGCACCGCGCCTGCGCGCGGGTGGGAGTTGGCGGACGGGTGGTACAATGTCGACCAAGGCTTGCTGGAGCGACGGATGCGTGGTCGGACCGCAGCGTGGATCATCGCCGTGGGGATCGTCGTTCAGGCAGGCGGGGCCCGGGCTGCGGGAGTGGGGGGGGACGAAGCCGACCTGGTGCAATGGATCGAGCGATCCTGCCCCGCCACGCCCAGCGCCGAAACCATGGTGCGGCTGGACCAGATCGCCGGCAAGGCCGTGATGGACGGGCTGCGGCAGGGCAAGTTCCGCACGTCGGTGCAACTGGTCAACGCCTACCTCAAGTGCTGGTCCCGGCAGGGCACCCTGCTGCGATCGGGGCTGTTCGAGCCGCGCCTGCAGGCCCTCCGCCAGATCCCGTGCTTCGTGCCGCTGGTGGTGTTCGAGTCCGAGGGACGGGTGGATCCGGACCTGGCGCGGGAGTCCCTGGCGTCCTGCCCCGAGCCCGCCGAACGGCCGGCGGAAGGCGACGAGGCGGCGGTGCGCGTGTGGGCCGAAGAGGTGCGCCGCCGGGTGCACCTGTTCGCGGCCAGCCAGCCCCCGGGCGACGTCCTGGACGAGGCCGAGCGCTGGCTGGGGCGGATGCAGGCAGCGGGCATCGTGGCCGAGGACGGGTCCGTGCGCTGGTCGAAGGCGGGGCAGATCGTGGCCGCCCAGCCGCCCCCGGGCGCCGATGCGGCGACGTCGGCGGACGTTCCTGCCGAGGGTGGGAAGACGTCCGCGACGGAAGGCGAGGCGGTCGGCGAGGGTGAGTCCGCGGCGGCTGCGGGTGCGGCGGGGGACGCTTCCGGCACGGAGGCACCCGACCCGGTGTTCGCGGTGCGGGTGCTGGCCGCCGGGGCTGCCGTGGCGTCGGGCAACATGGAGCGCCTGCTGGCGGCCTTCGGCGGCGAGTCGGCCGCGTGCTCGTCGATGTTCCTGGCGGCCCTGGGCTTTCTGCAGGCGGTGGAACTTCCCCGCCAGGCGGCGCTGCCGATGATCCTGCGGGCGATGGTGGCCCGGGCGCCGCTGGACGTGGTGGCCGTCCTCAGCGACCGGATGGCCATGAAGTTCAAGGACAAGCCGTGCGCGGTGCAGGCGCTGGTGTCGTCGCTGGCCCTGTCGTCCCTGACGGCCGAAGTCATCGATGCCGCCTTCAAGGAGGGCAAGGGCGATCGCGTCGTCCGCCTGGCCGCGGCCGCCCCGTCCGTCATCCTGGTGCGGGGAGCGCCGGCCACCCGGGCGGCCCTCCTGGCGGACGTCGTGGGCCACCTGAAGGAAGGCGAGCGGACCGAGCGCCTGTGCCAGTTGGGCCAGGCGCGACAGGATGCGCAGGATGCCGACGGGGCGCTGGCAGCCTACCGGACGGCGGCCGGCGAGGCCCCGAACGAAGGGGCGATGGGCTGCGTGATCGACGGGCGCCTGCGGTCGATGATCCTGGGCCGCAAGACGCAGTCGCCGGCGTTCGGCGAGGCCGCGACCGCGTGGTTGAAGCGGGACCCGACGCCCCGGGACATCCTGGTGCGGGTGCTGGAGCCCGAGGACTCCGAGCGCCGGTCCGCCGCGGTGGGTGCGCTGGCGGCGCTGGTGGTGGCACGGGATGCCCCGGGGCGCCAGAACGTGCTGGAGGCCCTGCTGAAGGTCGTGGATGACGAACCGGGCGCGCCGGAAGCCTCGACGGCCCTGGCGGCGGTCGATGCGGCGGGCTTCCCGGAGGACGCCGAGGGCAAGGCGACCTGGGCGCTGGTCGCGGGGCGTCACTATGCGACGGCCGGCGATGCCGCCGAGGCCCGCAAGGCGTTCGGCCGGGCGTTCGGCGGCCTGAAGCCGGGCATGGAAACCGCCCGGGCCGGCGTGGTGGCGCTGCTGCGCTGGGCCGCCATCGACGCGAAGTACATCTGGCTGGACGACCTGCTGCCGCGGGCCGGTGCCGCCCGCCTGCTGACGCCGGTCCTGCTGGCCGACCTGGCGGGGATCGTGGGCGAGGTGGGCCAGCGGGCCCGTGCCCGCCGGTACGTGTCGATGGCCCGCGGCCTGAAGCCCACGGCGCCCGAGGAGTGGGTGGCGCTGGCCGACGCCTCGGCCCGCATCGAGGACACCGCGGTGGCGGCGAAGGACCTGCGGCGCGCCGGGCCCGAGGCGACGTGGGGCGCCGACGCCTGGATGGTCCAGGGGCGCATCGCATCGGCCGGGGGGCTGCACCGGGATGCCGTGGTGGCGTATTCCAAGGCCATGGAAAAGCGGCCGTCCGAATGCCAGCCCCGGTTCTTCCGGGGGCTGGCGCTGCTGCTGGTGGGCGATCCGGAAGGCGCCGAATCGGATTTCGCCGGCTGCGTGAACGACGGGAACGTGGGGCCCCAGGTCCTGGGCGCCCTGGGGTACGCGCAGTTCGACCAGTCCCGCTTCGACGCGGCGGAGGCGACCTTCCGGCGCGCGCTGGAGCGGGACTCGACCGCGGCCGACAACCACCTGGGCCTGGCGATGGTCCTGCTGCGCAAGGGGGACAACGACGGCGCCCTGGCGGCGTGGTCCCGTGCGGTCGCCCTGGAGCCCGTCCTGGAGAAGGGGGCCAAGGCGGCGTCGCGCAAGGGGTTCGTCTACTCGGACGTCCAGAAGAAGGCCTGGGACGACCTGCTCGCCGCCCGGGGGGAACGGAAGGGGGGGGCGAAGTGAGGCGGACGGCCCTTTGCCTGGTCCTGGCCATCTTCGGGCCCGCGTCCACCGCCGTCGCGGACGCCTTGCCGGGAAGGGCGGGATCACCCGGCGGCCCCGTCACGCTGACGATCCTGTCCACGAACGATCTGCACGGCGCCCTGGACGGCATCGTGGTGCCCGAACTGGCCGGGAAGGGCGAACGGCTGGGGGGCTTCGCCTGGACGGCGGGCCTGCTGGCGCGCCTGAAGGCCGAGGACCCTGCCCACACCCTGATCGTGGACGCAGGGGACTGCTTCCAGGGGGAACTGGCGGTGAACCTCCAGGAAGGCCTGCCCTGCGTGCGGTTCTTCAACGCGGTCGGCTACGACGTCCGGACCATCGGCAACCACGAGTTCGACTATGTGGGATGCGGACCCGAGGCGCCCGGCAAGGCATCCGGCGACCCGCGCTGCGCCCTGCAGAAGGTCCTGGCCGCGTCCAGCCACCCCGTCGTCGTCACCAACGTCCGCCAGACGCCGTCCGGCCGGCGCGTCGGATGGCCCAACGTCGTCCCGTGGCTGGTGAAGGACGTGGGCGGCATCCGCGTCGGCATCGCGGGCGTGGTCACGCCCAACGCGCCCCGGGTGTCGAACCGGGCCGGCAGCGCGGGCCTGGACTTCACGGACCTTCCCGGCGAGGTGCACCAGGCCGTCCAGGCCTTGCGCGGCGCGGGGGCCACGGTCGTGATCGTCCTGGCGCACGTCACGGGGCAGTGCCCTCGCGGCGGATCCATGCCCGGCCCCGGGGACGCGGGATGCGACGTGGACGGCGAACTGAAGGCGATGGTCGGCGCCCTGAAACCCGGCGACGTGGACCTGGTGGTCGCGGGGCACTCCCACGCCTGGCTGGCCGGGGAGCGGATGGCCGTGCCGGTGATGGAAACCCCGGGCCAGGGAATGTTCGTCGGGCGGGCCCGCGTGTCGCTGGACCCTGGCACCGGCAGGGCGTTGCAGGGGGGCGTGCGCGTCGAGCCCCCGGTGCCGGTCTGCAGGGTCGCCGACGACGCCTCCAAGGTCTGCGGGGCGCGGTACCCCGGGTTCGCGGGCGTCGCGGTGCCGCTGCCCGCGGTGGTTGCCGTCGTCGCCGAGGCCCAGGCGACCGTGGCGCCGATCTGCGCGGAGGTGGTGGCCGAGGCGGTCGAGGACATCCTGACGCACCGAGGTCTGGAAACGCCCCTGGGCAACCTGACCGCCGACCTGCTGCGCGAGGCCGCCCCGGTCGAAGCCGGTCCCGACGGCCGGATCCACGGCGCCGACCTGGCCTTCCTGAACCAGGGCAGCGTGCGTGACAGCCTGCGCAAGGGGACCGTCACGCGCTGCGATCTGCACCGGGTCTGGCCGTTCGACGACGGCCTGGTCGAAGTCCGCCTGACGGGCGCCGAGGTCCAGCGCCTGGCCGCCTTCTGGGTGGACACGGTCCACAAGATCCCCGCAGTGTCGGGCGTGCAGATCACCCGCAACCGCGATGGCACGACGGTCGTCGGCACCCCGGACGGCCAGCCCCTGGACCCGGGGAAGGAGTACCGCGCGGTGACGACGTCCTACCTGCTGAACGGCGGAGATCGCCTGGATGCCTTCCTGGGACAGTTGCCCGAGGGCCGGGTTCGAAAACTGGTCGGCGACGCCACCTACCGGGACGCGTTCGCGCGGCTGCTGAAGGCCCGCGGTCGCATTTCGGCACCCGGGATCGGCCGGATCCGGACGATGTGAACGCCGGTCGCTCCGCGGGTTTCGGCATTGACTGCCATTATCTGCTTGCCTCCCGTCCGGTTTTGACCGATCCTTGCGCCGGATCAGGGCCACAACAACAGGAAGGGGAAGGGATGCGGACGGCGATGGTCATCAGCCCCCATGCGGATGACGCCGCGATCTTCTGCGGCGGGGCCATGGCGCGCTTCGCGGCCGAAGGGTGGCGGGTGATCCTGGTGCGGGTCACGGACGATCGGTACGATTCGGTCGGGCTGGACGTCGACCAGACGGTGCAGCGCAACGCCTTGGAACTGCAGAAGTCGGCCACCGTCCTGGGCGTGGCGGAGGTCGTGGAACTGGGGTTCGAAACGGATCGTCTGGCGGACACGCCGGAAACCGTGATCCGGGAGCGCATCGTCTACCTGTTCCGCAAGTTCCAGCCCCACACGGTCTTTTCGTTCGATCCGACCGACATCCGCGAGGACAACCAGGACCACGTTCGGGTCGCCCAGGCGGTGGCCGAGGCGTTCTGGGTGTCCTGCTTCGACAAGCACTGCCCGCAGCACCTGGCCGAGGGCCTGGAACCGTTCGCGCCCGCCGAGCGCTGGTTCTATTCCCGCAACGCTCCCGGCGCGGACTACGTCCTGGACATCACGGGCACCGTGCGGCAGAAGGTCGCCGCGGTGCTGTGCCACGAAACGATGATGCGGAACGTGCTGAACCAGTACCGTCTGCAGTTGCGCACGGCCGGCCGGCGGATGGCGATGATCGACGCGGGGGTGGCGGGCGGGGATCTGCGGCCCCTGGTCGAGATGTTCGTCTGCGGGACGGCCCAGGCCGTGGCCCAGGCGGCGGGCTTCCCCGAGGGGCACTTCGCCGAGGCCTATCGCCGCGAGCGTTTCGGCGATCTGGACGAACTGTTCGCGGCTGCCAGCGAGGCGATTCCGGAAGGCGAGTAGGCGCGGTCAGTTCGTCCGAACCAGGTATCCCCCCAGCAGGACCGTCATCAGCGTCCCCAGGAACAGCGCCGGAGCGAAGGGGATGGTGCGCGACACGTGGATGCGCGCGCCCTTGCCCTTGTCGATCCACCACCGGCGCAGCGTTTCGGCCTGGTCGGCGGACAGGCCGTCGGGGCCGACGTCGCCCAGTTTCGTGGTCACCAAGTCCATGTCCTCCTTCAGGACCTCCCGGGTCTTCTTGGCCAGGATCATGCGCGGACGCAGTTGCCAGATGCCGATCGCGTGGAAATCAAAGACGTTCAGGTACAGTTCGTAGACCACCAGGAACAGCACGACGCCGATGGACAGGGCGCCGACGTGCAGGATCGTGCCCAGGTTGTAGTCGGGCGTCGGGAAGAACGCGGCCCAGGTGATCCAGCCCAGGGTCGCCACCGCGACCGGGATGCCGATCCACTTGCGGCGCATCAGGCGGGACAACGGGGTGAACACCAGGAACAGCGCGAAGTACACGGCGGTCGGGCTGACGATCGGCGTCGTGTCGGTGAGGACGTTCCGCAGCAGCATCCGCAGCGTCTTGACGACCAGGAACAGGAACAGGATGCCCACGAAGCCGATGGCCAGTTCCCCGGCGTGGCCCTTCACCCACAGCAGCGCGTTCCCCCAGGCCTCGGACTCCTCGGCCGTGGGCCGCACCGCCTGGCGCACGCCCCGGATCGCCAGTTCCAGCACCAGCAGGGCCAGCACCGCCAGGAAGGTGTTGAACAGCAGGACATAGGACGGAAATGCGGGCCAGAAGGCGCCGGCGTAGGACGACAACGGCAGCATCAGCGCCAGCGTCGCGAACAGTTTGGCATCCCCGGCAGCCCACATCCCGAACCACCACAGGCCGAACCCGGCGACGAAGGCCAGCAGCGCGTTTCCCGCGACCCGGCCCAGGTAGGCCGCCAGGACCGGATCCGCCGTCGCGTCGTCCCACCACCAGGTCCCCAGTTCGGGGTAGGCGTCCAGGGCGGTCCCCCCGCCGAACGCGTGCCAGGCGCACAGGGCCGCCAGCCAGATCGCCGCGACCGCCAGGCCCGCCAGCAGGCTCTTGTTGTAGACCTTGCCCCGGAGCAGGTCGGTGAGGGCGCACGTTCCCGCCAGGAGGATCGCGGCGGCCTGGGGGATCCATTCGATCGTCACACATCTCCTTGGGGCCGAGAAAGGGGGACAGTCCTAGGACTGTCCCCCTTTCTCGGCCCGGGGGACAGCCTTAAGGCTGTCCCCCAAAGATCTTTCGCCGCACGGGCTCAGGGTCCAGGAACACCGGGAACAGTTCGCCGGACGCGTAGTGGACGTCCATGTCGAACAGCCCCGCGCAGATCGGGTCGAACCGGCAGACGCGGCAGGCGTCGGCCTTGCCGTGCTGGAACAGCGTCTCGCGGACCAGGCCCTTTTCGTCCAGGAAGCGCACGATGCGCTCCTCGCCCTTCACGATCTTGCGGGTTTCCGTGGACGCCCAGGCGAACTCGGCCATGTAGCACAGGGGCACCTTTTCGGCCCGGAACGACCGCCCGGTGGACTCCAGGAACCGCATCGCCCGGAACAGGGGGACCTCGAACTCCCACAGGTGGTGGATGACGTCGGGGTTCTGGGAGGCCCGGTTCATGCTTGGGTCCAGGTTGTTCCACACGAAGTGGACGACGAACGGGAAGCGTTCCACGACCATCCGGGCCAGGACGTCCAGATGCGCGGCGTTGTAGTGGTTGATGGGCGTGTTGACGTCGACGTTGACGCCCACGATGCCGGCGTTTTCCAGCGTCTGCAGGCCCCGGCCCAGGGAACCTTCCGTACACGTCAGGAAGTCCTGGATGGCCGGGTCCGGCGACAGCAGCGATACGTGCAGGTGGTCCAGGCCGGCGGCGGCGTACTCGCGCATCAACGACAGGTCGGACAGGCGCTGGCCGTTCGTGATCAGCCGGGCGTGGATCCCCGCGGACCGGGCATACGCGATCAGGTCCGGCAGGTACGGGACCATCGTGGGCTCGCCGCCGGTCAGGATGATGCCGTCGTACCCTCGCGCCACGAAGTCGTCGACCATGACCTTCGCCTGGTCCAGGGTCAGCGTGGCGTCCCGCTCGGGGTTGCTGCAGATGCGGCATTTCTGGTTGCAGGTGCGGGTGACCTGGATGTACCCGAGGTTTGCCATCAGTTCTCCGGGGTCAGGGCGCGCAGGCCCCAGTGCCGCGCCAGGTGGACGTGCAGGCCCGGGCAGGTCCCGTCGTGGCGGCAGGCCCGGCAGCGCAGGCTCTTCACGCGGTACCCGGTGCGGATGAAGTCCGATACGAAGGCCGGGAGGTCGTCGGCGGTCAGGGGCCGGCCCGCGGGCGCATCCGGCGTCCGGAAGGGCAGGGCGCCGAAACAGACCGCTCCCGGCAGCGGTCCCCCCAGGCACGGGGGAAGATCGTCGATCGGCGCGTCCAGTCGGGCCCGCATCGCCTGCAGGTCGCCCCGGTCCGGCATCGCGGCCACCGCCTCCCGGTAGTCCTCCCGCAGGGGCATGCGCAGGCCGTTCGCCGCCGCCGCCCGCAGTTCCGCGTCGGTCCATCCCCGCGCCGCCGCGCAGAACGCCCGGTCCGCCTCGGTCGCCGCCGTCGCTTCGCCGCCACCCGGCGGCCCCGCGCCGCCCGCCGCCGCGGCCGCCCGCGCCGCGTCGCAGAAGGGACGCAGGAAGCACCAGGGGCACCGCTCGCCCAGGCACTCCGGGTCCGTGCCGTCGGCGAACAGTTCCTTGAAGGCCGTCCGCTCGCCCAGGACCTCGTCGTAGATCTTGTGCGGGTCCTGGAACAGGTTCTCGTGGCCTTCCAGCAGTTCGATGGGCATCCGGTTCGTCCACAGGAACAGCCCCGGCACCTCGTCCACCAGGGACAGCGCCCGCGACAGTTCCCGGGCCACCGCGACCGGGTCCTCGAACAGGGTGTCCCGATGCTCGTCGAACCCGCGCCCGAACGGCACCAGGTGCAGCAGGTCGAATTCCATCACGCCCAGGGCGATGTAGAACTGCAGGATTTCCCGCAGGTGCGGCAGGTTCTGGCGGTTCAGCACCACGTCCACCGACACCACCGCGCCCAGGCGCAGCAGGTTCGTCAGCCCGCGCAGGGACTGCCGGAACGAGCCCGGGATGCCCACCAGCCGCTCGAACAGTTCCGCGGTATGGCCGTGCATCGACAGGGTCGCTTCGTTCAGGCCGTTTTCCATGGCCCGCGTCGCGAACGTGTCGTAGGCGAACATGCGCCCGTTGCTGACGCACTGGATCCACGTGTAGCCCATGTCGCGGGCGGCGCCGACCAGGTCCAGGAACCGCGGGTGGATCGTGGGCTCGCCGCCGGACAGGATCGCCCGCGACGCGCCGTCCGCCCGGCCCGCCTGCAGCCGCGCCAGCACCTCGTCGTCGGGCACCACCTGCCCGTCGTGGGCGCCCACGTCGTGGCAGAACAGGCAGTGGTTGTTGCACGCCCGCGTCAGGCGCACCCACTGGCGCTTCTCCGTCACCGCGGCCTGGCGTGCGTCCAGATCCCCCATGCTATCGCAGACCCTCCAGCGTGCGCGGGTGCGCCTTGGCGAAATCCACCCGGGGCACGAATTCGTCCCAGCCGTAGTGCTCGGGATACTCGCGCCAGGGGCCTTCGCACATGCCGTTGAACGCGCACTCCCCGCAGCGCGGCCCCTTGGCCTTGCCCTCGGTCAGGCGGTGCTCGGTGTAGTCCGCGATCGTCACGTGCCCCTCGAAGATCTTCGTGTGGGGCATGATGCGTTCGGCGACGTAGGGCTCGTAGCCCTCCATGAAGCAGTAGGGGATGGCTTCCACCATCACGCGCCGCCCCGCCCGCAGGCCGATGTCCAGCGCCTGCTTCACGTAGGGCTCGGACAGGGCCAGGCGCGGCACGACCTCCACGAACTGCTCGCCGGCGCTGCCCAGGGGGTGCACGAACGCCAACTGGAACTGATCCACGCCCAGGCCCACCAGCAGCGTCGCCAGGTCCGGCAGGTTCCGGTAGTTGGACCGCGTGATGACGCTGTTGGTCAGCACGAACTGGCCCAGTTCCTTCAGGTTGCGGATCGCCCGCACGGTCTGCTTGAAGGCCCCGGCGCTGCACGTCAGGTAGTCGTGCAGTTCGGCCGTGTGGCCGTGCAATGCAGGGGAGAATTCGTTCGCGCCGGCCGCGATCAGGTCCTCGCAGACCTTCTTGTAGGCCAGCATGCGCCCGTTGGTCTGGATCTGGATGATCGCGTACCCCAGGGACTTCGCGTGGCGGACGATTTCGATCAGGTCCGGCCGGATCGTGACCTCGCCGCCCGTGAACACGATGCTGTCCGAGTCCTTCCGGGCCTCCTCCAGCAGCTGCTTCACCTCGTCGGTCGTCTTGTTGCCGTACTGGTCGCGCTTGTTCCCCTGGACGCAGAACACGCACTTGTTGTTGCAGTTCCAGCCCGTCTTGATGTCCACGCGCTCGGTACGGTGCCGGGGCTCGGCCATGGGACTCGCTCCTCAAACGGTCAGGGAACCGGATCCGCGGGGCGCACGGGGACGAACTCGTCCCAGCCCCATCGTTCGACATACTGCCGGAACACGCCGCGGCACAGGTCGTCGAAACCGCAGGCCGCGCATTCGGGCCGCTTGACCCGCATGGCGGCGTCGTGGGCGCCCTTCGCGACCTTGGAATACGTGACGGTTTCGCCGTCGATGGCCGACGCCTGCAGCAGGTCCGCATCGATCGCGCCGTCGGCCGCCCCCGCGTCCTGCCGGAACGTCGTCGAGCCGTCGGGCTCGTAGTGGAAGTATCGCTCCACGTAGCCGCGCACCGGGTCGGGCAGGGCCGTCGTGGTGCAGTAGGGGATGTCCAGCAGGAACACCTTCGCCCGCCCGTCCCCGTCCAGGCCCGCGACGAACGCCTGGAACGCCGCGGCTACGTCCCGGTACCGCGCCATCAGGTGGTCCATGTCGGCGCCGCCCCGGCCGTCGGGCATCATCACGTTGAAGACGTGCTGATCGACGTGCAGCGGGCGCATCGCATCGAAGAATTCCCGGAGGTACCCCACGTTCAGCGCGTTGACCACGTAGGACGTGTGGACCTTCAGATCCGGGAACTCGTTCCGCAGCGCCGCCAGGTTCGCCAGCCCCGCCACGGCCTGCACGAAGGCGCCCCTCGACCGCGTCAGCATGTCGTGGATCTTCCCGTTCGGCCCGTGGATGCTGACCAGCACATGGTTCAGGCCGGCTTCCAGCAGTTCGCGGGCATAGGGCTTGTACGCCAGGCGGCGGCCGTTGGTGATCAGGCCGACCGTCGGGAAGCCCAGGTCCCGGGCCATCCGCATGTAGTCGGCCAGGTGCGGGTGCAGGGTGGGCTCGCCGGACGTGAACATCACCTCGCGGGCGTCCGGGTCCAGCGTCATCATGCGCCGGACGTCCTCGGGCGTCTGGGCCCGCAGGCGCGCATACCGGGCCTCCCGATCGTCCTCCATGCAGAACACGCAGTTGTTGTTGCAGGAGTACCCGACGCAGACGTGCAGGCGGTTGCCGACGGCGGAGGCGCCCTGGGCGGGCATGCCCCCGTCATTCGTCCGCCCCTGCAAGTCCCGCGCGCGGTCGTTCACCGTCGTCCCTCGATGCCCGCTGGTATTGTAGGGGCTTTGGGGCCGCGTACAACCACGCGTACAGCACCGGCAACACCACCAGCGTCAGCAGCGTGCTGGTGACCAGGCCGCCCATCACCACGACGGCCAGGGGCTTCTGGATGTCCGCGCCCGAACCCGTGGCGTACAGCATGGGCAGGTGCCCGATGAAACTGGTCAGGGCCGTCATCAGCAGCGGGCGGAACCGCAGGTTGCAGCCTTCGCGCACCGTGTCGGCCACGCTGAGCCCCCGCTGGCGCAACTGGCGGAAGAACGCGACCAGCACCACGCCGTTCTGCACGGCGATCCCCAGCAGCACGATGAAGGCCACCGCCGCGGACACCGACAGTTCCATCCGGAAGACCACGACGGCCACGACGCCGCCCACCAGCGCGAACGGCAGGTTCAGCAGCACCAGCAGGCTGTCCCGCATGGTCCCCAGGGCCATGTACAGCAGCAGCAGGATCAGCAGCAGGGCGACCGGCACGACGATCGACAACTGCCGCATCGCCCGCTGCTGGTTTTCGAACTGCCCGCCGAATTCCAGGAACGAACCCGACGGCAGCCCCGCCGCGATGCCCGCCAGTTTCCCTTGCGCCTCCTCGACGAACCCCCCCAGGTCCCGGCCCCGGATGTTCGTTTCCACGACGACGCGCCGGATCCCGTTTTCGCGCCCGACCTGGGCCGGGGATTCGACGAACCGGACGGTCGCCAGTTGCCCCAGGGGCACCCGCTCCCCGGTGGCCGCCGGGATCAGCAGCCGTTCGATCTCGGGGACCCACCGGCGATCGGCCTCCGGCAGCCGCACCACGACGGCGAACCGACGCTGGCCCTCGATCAGCGTGGACGCGGTCCGGCCCCCGAAGCCGGTCTCGATGGCCGCGTTCACGTCGGCGACGTTGATCCCGTAGCGGGCCACCGCCGCCCGATCGATTTCCACGTCCAGCTGGTCCATGCCCGACACCTGCTCGACGCGGACGTCCTGGGCGCCCTCGATGCCCCGCAGCACGGTCGCCACGCGGTCCGCCTCGCGCTTCAGGACGTCCAGATCGTCCCCGAAGACCTTCACCGCCAGGTCGCTTTTCACCCCCGAAATCAGTTCGTTGACGCGCAGGGCGATGGGTTGCGAAAAGGACAATCGCAGCCCCGGGATCCGCCCCAGGTCCTGCTGCATCGCGGCGACCAGCGCCGGCTTGTCGCGGCCGGAACCCCAGTCCCCCCGAGGTTTCAGCATGACGAACACGTCCGTCTGCTCGGGGCCCATGGGGTCCTCGGAAATCTCGGCGCGCCCGCTCTTGCTGACGACGGTGTCCACCTCGGGGAACGCCAGCAGCCGATGCTCGATGAAGTCGGAAACCCGCGTGGTGCCTTCCAGCGAGGCGTTGGGCAGCCGCACGACGTTGATCGCGATGGACCCCTCGTCCAGCGGCGGCATGAACTCGGTGCCGATCAGCGGCGTCAGGGCGCCCGCCGCCACCAGGGCCGCCGCCGCGATGCCCACGGTGATCCGCGGGTGGCGCACCGCCCGGTCCAGGAACGCCACGTAGCCGGCGTGGAACCGCCGGATGAAGCCGAACTCCCGCTCGGGAACCTGGGGCAGGACCCAGTCGGCCAGCACCGGCGCGATGGTCAGGGCGACGACCAGCGACACCAGCAGCGCGATCAGCATCGTCGATGCCAGGGGATGGAACATCTTCCCTTCGACGCCCTGCAGCGAGTACAGCGGCACCAGGATGATCCCGATGATCAGCACCGAAAAGGCCACGGGACGCGCGACCTCGGCGAAGGCCTCGACGACGACGCGTCGCTTCTGTCCGGGTTCCGCACCGCGCGCCAGGTGCCGCCGGATGTTTTCGACGACCACGATCGACGCGTCCACGACCATGCCGACCGAAAAGGCCAGGCCGCCCAGGCTCATCAGGTTGGACGAAATCCCGGCCCGCCCCATCAGGATGAACGTGACCAGGAACGTGAAGGGCAGCGAAAACAGCACGATGAGAGCCGTCCGCAGTTCCGCGACGAACAGGAACAGGATCAGGACCACGAAGATGCCGCCCTCCAGCAGCGCGTCCATGACCGTCTTGATGCACGCCTGGATCAGGGTGGTCCGGTCGTAGAACACCGACAGGCGCACGCCTTCCGGCAGCGAGCCCTGGACCCGGGCGATGGCCTCCTTGGTGCGTTCGACGACGTCCCGGGAGTTTTCGCCCTTCAGCATGATGACCATGCCCGCCACGGCCTCGCCCTTGCCATCCCGGGTGACGGCTCCCTGGCGGGGCTCGGCCCCGATGACCACGTCGGCCACGTCGCGCACGGTGACCGGGGCGCCGTCGTGGGCCTTCAGCACGATCCGCTCAATGTCCGGCAGGTCCTTCAGCAGTCCGACGCCGCGCAGGTACACCTGCTCCCAGTCGCGGACCAGGACGCCGCCGCCCGCGTTGGAGTTGTTCTTTTCGACGGCCTCGACCACGTCGGTCATCGCCAGGCCGTACTTGACCAGGCGGTCGGGGTGCACCAGGACCTGGTACTGCTTGACGAAGCCGCCGAAACTGTTGATTTCGTTGACGCCCCGGATCGGCTTCAGGCGGGGGGCCACGACCCAGTCCTGCAGCGTGCGCAGGTCGGTCGCCGACAGCGTGTCGCTTTCCAGCGTGTACTGGAAGATTTCGCCCAGGCCCGTGCTCAAGGGACCCAGCACGGGCTCCACCCCCGGCGGCAGTTGTTCCCGCACGTCGGCCAGGCGCTCGAAGACGACCTGCCGCGTCCAGTAGGTTTCCGCGTCGTCGTCGAACACGATGACGACCTGGGACAGACCGGCGCGGGACAGGCTGCGGACCTGTTTCACCCGGGGCAGGCCGCGCATCTGCTGCTCGATGGGCTGGCTGACCCGTTGCTCCACGTCCACGGCGGCGAGTCCGGGGGCCTTGGACAGCACCATCACCTGGACGTTCGTGACGTCCGGGAATGCGTCGATGGGCAACTGGATCCAGGCCACGACCCCCAGGCCGGCCAGGACCATCGTCAACAGGACCACCAGCAGGCGGTTGTCGAGGAGCCAGGTCATGAAGCGGTGCATGGGGCCCCTCCTAGTCCGCGCAACCCGCGCCCATCTTCGACCGCAGGACGTCGGACTTCAGCAGGAAGGCCCCGTCCGCGGCCACCTTCTGGCCGGCCTGGATCCCCCCCTTCACCTCGATCCATCCGTCCCATTCGCGGCCCGTCCGGACCGCCCGGCGAATCCAGTACTCGCCGTGGTGCGGCACGAACACGAACGGAAGTCCCTCGTCGACCATCACGGCGGGGCGGGGAACGGCCAGGACCTGCTCGTCGCCGGGCAGTCCCAGGCGGACGGCGGCGAACATTCCGGGCCGCAGTTTCCCGTCGGGGTTCGCCACGGTGATGCGGGCCTTCACGGTGCGGGATTCGCGCTCCATCACGGTGCCCAGGAGGTCCAGCGACCCCCGGAACAGGTCGTCGGGAAAGGCCTTCACCGACACGACGGCCGCCACGGGCCCCGCGCCCAGGCGGGACTGCACGGCCCCCAGGTGGTCCTCGTACAGGTCGGCCAGGACCCAGAGCGGGTCGATATCGCCGATCACCATCACGCTTTCGCCGGCCTTCGCCGCCTCGCCCGCGACCGCGTGCATGTCCGCGACCCGCCCGTCGATGGGCGCCCGGACGACCAGGCGGCCCCGGGCGCTGCCCAGGCGGCTGGCGCTGCCCAGGGACTTCAGATCGGGCGGCTCGAGCCCCATGCGCAGCAGGCGCTCGGCCGCCGTTCGGACGCGGATGTCGGCGGCAGCGAAGGCGTTTTCGGCCTCCAGGGCCTCCCGCTCGGACGACACGCCCTCGCGGCGCAGCGCCTTCTGCCGATCCAGGGTCCGCGCCGCCAGGTCCCGGCTGGCCAGGGCTTCCAGGTACCCGCCCTGGGCGTCCCCCAGCGCGATGCTGTCCACCTCGAACAGCGCCTGGCCCGCCTTCACGCGGTCCCCGACCTGGACGTGCACTGCCCGCAGAACGCCGTCGGTCCGGGGCGCCAGGTGCGTGACGCGCCGCTCGTCGAACTTGACCTCGCCCGTCAACGCGATGGGGGCGTCCACGGTCCGGGGTAGGGCCTCGGCGATCCGGATCAGCCCGCCCTCGATGAGGTGCGCCGCGACCTTCACGACCCCCATCTCGTACCGGCAGTCGTCGCACTCGAAGGTCTTCGTCCCGTGTTCGCAGGCAGCAGCGAACAACTCCTCGATCGGGCGGTCCAGATTGGATTCCTCTTCCGGTTCCGCGGCCGGTTTCGCGGCCTCCCGGGGGGCGGCCGTCGCGGGCGCAGGCGGCGCAGCGGGCGTCGTGCAGGCCGCGACGGACAGGCTGGCGGTCAGACAGGCGATCAGGGCGGCCAGGCGCATTGCCCGGGTGGTGCCGGCATCACTTCGCATCGTCAATCTCCCCCGTCAGCACGGCCAGGGCCGTGCAATCGGTCCGGGCCCGCAGGCCCGAATCGATCCGTTCCTTCCGGACGTCCAGCAGCACGCGCCGGGCATCCAGCACGTCGATCAGCGACATCTCGCCCAGCTCGAACCCGCGCTCGACGGCCCGGCTGGCCGCCTCCGCCCGGGGCAGGATTTCCGTGTCGAACCGTGCCGCGGATTCCCGCCCCTGGGTGCAGCGTTCCCACGTCGCATCGGTTTCGGCCAGCAGGTCCCTGGCGTCGGTCTCGGCGCCCTGCTGCGAAGCCATGCGCAGGGCCTCGGCGCGCCGGATCCCGCCCGTGTTCCAGTTCCACACCGGCAGGCGGAACTGCACCAGTCCTCCCGCCGCGTCCTGGTCCAGTTCCCTGTTGAAATAGCCGCCCACGGAGATGCTCGGGATCCGCCGTGCGCGTTCGGCCGAAACCTCGGCCGTCCGGCCCAGGATCCGGGCCTGGGCGGCAGCCAGGCGGGGATGGGAGCCCGCGACCCGGCGGCGTGCTTCGTCCTGTCCCGACGGCGCGGGAGATTCGGTCGTGTCGGCGTCCACCTTCAGGGGCGGATCGGCGGGGAGCCCCAGGACCATTGCCAGTTTCCGCAGGTCGGCCCGCGATTCGGATCGGGCCCTGCCCAGGTCGATCCGCACCCGCTCCACCTCGGTTTCGATCCGGGGAAGTTCGGTGGGCCGGGCCTCCCCCTTTTCGACCCGCAGGCGGATCATCGCGGACAGGCGGGCGACCTGCGCCTCGGTTTCCATCAGGGTCGCCACGAGGTGCTGGTCGAAGGCGACCTTCCAGTACAGGGTGGCCAGGCGCCCCAGGACCTGGCGTCGTACCTCGCGCGCATCCTGCCGGCTGGCATCCGCCTCGGACCGTGCCGCGCGAATCTGGGCGCCCCGGGGGCCCAGCCAATCCAGGGGGATCGTCAGGCCGAGGCCCCACTCCAGGCCCCCGGTGCCGTTGTCCCGCGGCATGCCGCGACCCAGGGTGGCCTCGACCTCGGGGTTTGGCACCTGTCCCGCGGCGTCCACGCCGGCCTCCGCCGCCAGCGTCCTCAGACCGGCCTCGTGCAGTTCCGGCAGGGCGTCCAGCCGGTGGACGACGTCGGCCCAGCGCAACGGCAGGGGAGGGGACGCCTCCTGCCCGATCGTCGGGCCGGCCAGCAGGGTTGCGACAAGAATCCCGCACAGCGCACTGCAGCGCATGTTCGTCCTCCTCGGGGCCCGCAAGGGGCGGATCCCCGATCCCGAGGTGCTGTGTTCGTCGAACCTGGGAAACGAATGACGGGTCAGGCGCGTGGGGGGCGGAACAGCTTGTCCAGGAATCCCGAACTCAAGGGGGCTTGCAGGGGCACCGATTGAAGGTCGATCGGCGCGTCCACGGAAACGGATGTCGGCCCGGCCATCGCGACGGCGGGCACGTGGCACATGCAGACGCAGGAATGGATCGGCGTGTCCGGGTCATGGTGATCGTCGGCGGCAGGGCAGGGTACGGCGGCCGTGGTCGCGCAGGAATCCGCGCAATCGTCGTCCTCCAGGCACGGCTGCACCTGCAGCACGCCGCCCAGGAAGCCGACCAGCGCGAGGACACTTCCAATCTGTCGTGCCAGGGCGACCATCCGGCATCCGGTTCGAACCGGGAATGATTGTCCGGGACGGGGTTGACGGCGTCAAGGTGTCGGAGTGCTTCACGCCGGATCCGGTCATGCGCCGCAATGGCTTCGACCGCCTTATCCGCCTGGCCATCGGCCTGGAGGACGAAGCGGACCTTCGAACCTGCCTGGAGTGCCGCTGCGGGAGTCGGCTATCAACTTGGCAATGCAGAGTCGATAGTCGGCTATTGAAATACGCCTCCTTATCGGGCCACGCCAGACCGGCAAATCCACCCTCGCACGCCACCTGCTCGCGGACCTTCCCGACGAGGAACGTCTGGTCCTCAACCTGGACGACCCGTTCCTGCGGGACCGATTGACCACGGAGGGCGGGCTGGTCCGGGAGATCGAGGAACGACTGGCCAGACCGTGGGGGGCCGTGAATGGACTGCACCTGATGCTGGACGAAGCGCAGAAGGCGCCGTTGCTGTTCCAGGTCGTGAAGGACATCCACGACCAGCACCCTGGGAAGGTGAGGTTCCTCCTGACCGGTTCTTCCGCGATGGAGATCCACGACCCGGTTGCCGAAACCCTGGCAGGCCGAGCCCGGATCCTCCATCTGCATCCGTTCACGCTCGCGGAAGCCCGAGCCCATGCACGGGGGGAAGACCCTACACGGGATGCCCTGCCCACCCTGGTCTCACGGCTGCTAGGGGGTCGGTTTTCTCGCGGGGATTTCGATGAACTGCACGAGCGGTCCCGGTGGGACGCGCCGGACCGACGCCTGTTCACATGGAATCACCTGCGCCATCCGCTGTTCCCGGAACCGAGCAGCGCGGCCGAACCCGAGGAGTGGGTGCGCGACTATCTCGCGACCTACGTCGAGAAGGATGTGCGAAGCCTGGCGGCCGTCGGGAACCTGGAACTCTTCCGGGCATGCGTACGTCAGGTTGCGGCGAGGACGGGCAGCCCCGTCCGCTGGGAGACCATGGCGCAGGAGATCGGCACCACGTCGATCACTCTGCGACGCTACGTCGGGTTGATGGAGCAGACGCAGACGCTCCTGAGGCTGGCGCCGTTCGGCGTGAACCCCGTCAAGCGCGTGATACGGTCGCCGAAGGTGTACCTCGCCGACGCGGGCCTCCTGTGGGGGCTGCGGGGATTCGAGGACGAGAAGTTGCTGGAGGCGTCCGGAATGCTCGGGACCTACATGGAGCAATTGGGCATCGTGGAGATCGCCAAGTGGTGTTCCCTGGAGCCCACGGCGCCCGAATTGCGATTCTGGGCAAAAACGCCCGTGTCGGAGGTCGATCTGGTGGTGTCGAACCGGGGTTTCCACATCCCCGTGGAAATCAAGCTCGGGCGGACCGTGGACAGGCGCTGGATGCGAGGCCTGGACGCATTCGAGGAGGACCATCGACCCGAGCGCCTGGAGATCCCCTACCGCGTCTTGTTGCACATGGGCGAGCCGGAGATGCCCGACGCCAGGACGTTCGCGATCCCGCTGTGGGCGCTGTCGTGAAAGCGCCTGCCGCAGCACAATCGTCTTCCGCCTTAGTGGCCGACCCGGTAGGACTGGATCCCGTGTCCCCCCGTTCGCCCTGGTTCGCCCTTGTCGCCCCGGCGTGGCTGGGCTACATTCCGCCCGGACCCTGCGGAGGACCCCCATGGACCTTTCCCAGCGCGGGCAATGGATGCCGGCTTCCCCGATCCGTCGCCTGACTCCCCTGGCGGACGCCGCGAAGGCGCGCGGGACCCAGGTGTACCACCTGAACATCGGCCAGCCCGACATCCCGACCCCGCCCGAAATGCTGGATGCGATCCGCAACTTCCAGTCGCAGGTCCTGGCCTACGGACCCTCCGCGGGCCTTCCCGAAACGCGGGCGGCCATGGCGGGCTACCTGCAGGGACTGGGATGGTCGGTTGCGGCCCGGGACGTCCTGGTCACCGAGGGCGGCTCGGAAGCCATCCTGTTCGCGATGATCGCGATTTGCGACCCGGGGGACGAAATCGTCGTCTTCGAGCCGTTCTACACGAACTATTCGGGCTTTGCCTGCATGTGCGGCGTGACGCTGAAGGCCGTCGAGACCCGCGTCGAGGACGGCTACCACCTGCCGGCGCGCGAGGTCATCGAGGCCGTGATCGGGCCCCGGACCCGGGCCATCCTGTACTCGTCCCCCGGCAACCCGACCGGCACCGTGTTCACGCCTGCGGAAGTCCGCCTGCTGGTCGATCTGGCCGTGCAGCACGACCTGTTCGTGATCGGCGACGAGGCCTACCGGGAGTTCGCCTACGACGGGCTGACCGCCACCGGCGTCCTGGGCGTGGCGGCGCAGGCCGACGCCCTGGACCGCGCCATCCTGATCGACAGCATCAGCAAGCGCTTTTCGGCGTGCGGCGCCCGCATCGGCTTCCTGGTGACCCGCAACGAGGCCGTGCTGGACGCGGCCTTGCGGTTCGGCCAGGCGCGCCTGTGCCCGCCGACCCTGGAACAGTACGCGGCGATCGCGGGGTACGGCCTGATCCAGAAGTACGTGCCGCCGATGGTCGACGAGTACCGGCGCCGCCGCGACACCGTCATGGCGGGCCTGCGGCGGATCCCCGGGGCCGTCTGCGCGGTTCCCGAGGGCGCCTTCTACGTCCAGCCCCGCCTGCCCGTCGGGGACGCGGACGCCTTCGCCCAGTACCTGCTGAACGAGTTCGCGCTGGACGGCCGCACCGTGATGGTCGCCCCCGGCAACGGCTTCTACGCGACGCCGGGCAAGGGCAAGGAGGAAATCCGCATCGCCTACGTCCTGAAGGAGGACGACCTCCTGGTCGCCATGGACCTCCTGGTCCACGCCGTCGACGTCTGGAACGCCCGCCGCCCCGCCTGAAAATGGGGACAGACACCATTTCAACCGCCCGCCCCTGATCGCCGTGTCATGGTCCGGTGCTTGACGGACCGCTCCTTCCTGCGGGATCCTTTCCCCTGGATGTCGCACGATGCCTTGAATCGAAAGGGGTTCCGGCGGGTCGGCCCGATCCGTGGTCGGCATGGCCCGGCCCTTGCTTCTGAACACCGCACCGGTCCCGCGGGGAGGCGGGCCGGCTGGACAACGAGGGAGGAAATGATGCAGCGAACGACCTGGGTTCCGATGATGGCGATGCTGCTGGCCGGCGCGTGCATTCCCATTCCCGACGGCCACAACGACGTGGAACTGTGTCCCGCGTCCCTGCCTTCCGAAGGGGAATTCTGCGTCGGCTCGGTGGCCTGCACCTATGGGCCGGAGGCCTGCCAGTGCGGCAGGTGCAACCCGGCCTTCGGCTGCCAGTGCGTGGACGGTTCCTGGCGTTGCTGGCACACGGATCCGCTGCTGTGTGACGACATCATCGTGGACGTGGAAAGCCCCGAAGTCTTCTATGACATCGACTTCGACGCCAGTTACGACGTCAACCCCGACGCCCAGCCCGGCTGCCCGTCCCAGGCCCCGATCGGCATCCAGATGTACTGCGGCGAGGTGCGGACCTGCGAGTACGGCACCGAGTGCTGCTGCGGCCAGTGCTACGCCTCGACGGTCTGCACCTGCAACGGGGAAGGGTGGGGCTGCTACGCCACGGACGCGTGCATGGTCGTCAGTTGCCCCGACGTCATGGAAGACGTGTTCACCCCGGACGTTTCCTACGACGTGAACCCCGACGCATCGCAGGACGTCCACTACGACGCCTACGAAGACGTGCAACTGCCCTGGGAGGTGGTCGATGACGGCCCCCGTCCCGACGTGACCGAGGTCTGGACCGGCGACGTCCCGGTTCCCGCCTGCTGCACCAAGAACGCCGACTGCGGTCCGGGCTGGTCCTGCGGTACTGCCGGGGACGGCAACGGCACCTGCAAGCCCGCGCTGCCCTATGGCGAATGCTGGTCCCAGGAGGACTGCGCCACCGGCAGCACCTGCCAAGGCGCCTCCGTCTGCGCCTGCAACGCCGCCTGCTTCATTCCCGACCAGTCGGGCAAGTGCATCACGATGCCCGGCGGTTGCTGCTGGGTCGACGGCGACTGCGACGCCGGCCAGGTCTGCCGGGCCCAGGGCGGCGGGTTCGGCCTGCCCGGTTCCTGCGTGGACGACCCCCGGGGCGCAGCCTGCATGGGGGATTCGGCCTGCTGCTGGACCGACGGCGACTGCCCGGCGAACACCACTTGCGGCAACGTGGCGATCTGCGGCTGCATCGAACTGTGCCCGATGTGCGGCGCCTGCATGCCCGACCGCATGGGCACGTGCGGCTGACGAATCCCTGCCTCCCCGCCTACTGCAGCGGCGCCTTCCATCCCCCGTCGAACCACCCCAGATCTGCAAGGGCGTCCCAGGCCTTCGGCCCGGCCAGCGTTCCCAGCCCCATCTTCAGTTCGTAGCCCGCCAGTTGTCCCGTCGTGTCGTTGGCCAGGGATTGCGGTTCAACCATGTAGCCGATGGCGTCGTTTCCCAGCGCGACGGCGAACTTCCACGGGCTGACCATCTTCGCCTTGGACATGACGCCGTACTCGGGCGATGCCTCGCCGGGGAAGACGACGAATTCGGCCGGGCCCAGCTTGTGCCAGGAAATCGGGATTTCGTTCACCACGGCGCCGCCGTCGTCCGTCAGGGTCACGTTGCGCTTGGGCATGTCCAGGTAGGTCAGCGCGTCCACCATGAAGGAATCGACGCCCGGACAGGAGTACGTGGTTTCGCGATGCCGGATGTCGAACTCGGTTGCCGCCGCCAGCGAACCCTGCGCCGCGATCACCGCCTGCGCCAGGTCATGGCCGATTTCCCGGACCTTGTCCCACATGTCCTCCGCATCATAGAAACTGTACTTCCCGTGAACCGCGGCCTCGGGACCTTGCAGGAACATGGCCGGCGCGCCCGTGGCCGCCTTCATTTCGTCGCGGTATCCCCAGATGTAGTCGGCCGAGGCCAGGCGGTTCTTTTCGGCGGCGACCGTGGGATGTTTCGCGTAGTTGGCGATCGTCACGATCACCCTGCCCGACGGATCCCGCGCCTGGAGGATCCCGACGCTGGTGTCCAGCACGGGCGAACAGTTCTTGTCCCGCGATGAATCCCCGACGAGGTCCGTGGTCCCGAAGAACAGTTGCGTGTCCTGCAGGGCTGCCGCCGCCGCGACGGCGACCGCGGTCAACATCCGGATGTGGGCGGCCAGCAGATCCTTGTTCGGGCCCTCCCCGACCTCCTGCGAGAAACCCATCAGGTCGGTGGCCCCGTGGCTGTGGCTGCTGGCGATCACGATGTTCTGCGGAAGCAGGGTCAGCGCGGGGGCCAGCGCCGCGACGATCGACTCCCGCAACACCTTGATCCCTGGACCCCAGTCGCCGAAGTCCCACATGTACCCGGCCAGGTCGGCGCTGAGGATCAGGAACGTTTCGCCCAGATCGTTGACGAACAGGGCAGCCTGTCCCATCAGCGGGTCGTGCGTGCCGGTCGTCACCCGGCCCTGTCCCGGGACGCCGTAGCCGCCAAGGATCGTGCCCACGGGGGGCGTGATGTCGGTTTCCGCGTACCCCAGCCGGAATCTCGACGCGGTCCGGGGCCCGTCCGCCCCGTCGTCGCAGGCGGGCGCAAGAAGGGGAATCATCGCAATCAGGGTGGTTAGAATCCGTCCGGTTCGCGTTCGCATCGTCGATCCACCTCGCCTTCCGTCCCGGGCGCCAGGAAAAATGGCAGCCTCTGACAGGTGCGGATTCTAGCGAACTTCGAGGTGACGGTCACAGGACATTTGACGGGGAATCGCACGGTTCGGGGAGGAGGTCGATGGGGCACCGCGATGACGTCAGTCCGCCTCGCTGAACGTCAGCCCATCCAGCCCCGCGCCCACGACCACGACCGCGCCTTCCTTCAGGCGCCCCTTCAGGATTTCCTGGGCCAGGGGGTTCAGCAGCGTCTTTTCGATGGTGCGCTTCAGGGGGCGCGCGCCGTACACCGCATCCCAGCCCTGCTCGGCCAGCCAGGCCCGGGCCGCCGGGGCCAGGCGCAGCGTCAGGCGGCGCTCTGCCAGGCGCTTGGCGACCCGCACCATCTGGATGTCCACGATCTGCTCCATGTCCGACCGGTCCAGCCGGTTGAACAGGACGACCTCGTCCAGGCGGTTCAGGAACTCGGGACGGAACGACGTCCGCACCGCCTCCATCACCCGCGCCCGCACCTGCGCCTTGACCTCGGCCGTCGGTTCGCCCTGCTCCGCCGCGTCCTGGTAGAACTGGCTGCCCAGGTTCGACGTCATCACCAGCAGGCTGTTCCGGAAGTCCACGGTCCGTCCCATGCCGTCCGTCAGCCGGCCGTCGTCCATGACCTGCAGCAGCACGTTGAACACGTCGGGGTGCGCCTTTTCGACCTCGTCCAGCAGGACCACCGCGTAGGGGTGGCGCCGGACGGCCTCGGTCAACTGGCCGCCCTCCTCGTAGCCCACGTACCCCGGAGGCGCACCGATCAGACGCGCCACCGAGTGCTTTTCCATGTACTCGCTCATGTCCAGGCGGATCATCGCCGCCTCGTCGTCGAACAGGAACTCGGCCAGCGCCTTCACCAGTTCGGTCTTGCCGACGCCGGTGGGGCCCAGGAACAGGAACGCGCCGACCGGTCGCGCCGCGTCGGACAGGCCCGCCCGGGAGCGCCGCACCGCGTTCGCGATGGATTCGATCGCCTCGTCCTGGTGCACGACGCGCTGCCGCAGACGGTCCTCCATGGCCAGCAGTTTGCGTTGCTCGCCTTCCAGCATCTTGGACACGGGGATGCCGGTCCAGGCGGACACGACCTTGGCCACGTCCTCCTCGTCCACCTCCTCCTTCAGCATCCGGCGGTCCTGCTGGACCTCGCCCAGGCGCGCGGACAGGGTTTCCAGGCGCTTGGTCAGTTCGGGGATGCGGCCGTACTTCAGGCGCGCCGCCGCCTCCCAGTCGCCGCTCCGCTCGGTGGTTTCCAGTTCGTGGCGTGCGCCGTCCAGGTCGCCCTTGACCTGCCGGATTTCGCCCACGGCGGCCTTTTCGTCCTTCCAGTGGGACCGCAGCGCGCTGGCCTTTTCCTTCAGGTCGGCCATTTCCTTCTCGACGGCCTTGCGGCGTTCCTCGGCCGTGCGCCCCTCCTCGCGGGACAGGCCCTGGCGTTCGATTTCCAGTTGCACGATGCGCCGCTCGACGTCGTCCACCTCCACGGGGACGCTGTCGATTTCCATGCGCAGGCGGCTGGCGGCCTCGTCGATCAGGTCGATCGCCTTGTCGGGCAGGTGCCGGTCCGGCAGGTACCGCTTGGACAGGGTGGCCGCCGCCACCAGGGCCGCGTCGCGGATCCGGACGCCGTGGTGGATTTCGTAGCGTTCCCGCAAGCCGCGCAGGATGCTGATGGCGTCCTCGACCGACGGCTCGCCCACCTGGACCGGCTGGAAGCGCCGTTCCAGCGCGGCGTCCTTTTCGATGTGCTTGCGGTACTCCTTCAGCGTCGTCGCGCCCACGCAGTGCAGCGTCCCCCGGGCCAGCGCCGGCTTCAGCATGTTCGAGGCGTCCATCGCCCCCTCGGCCGCGCCCGCGCCCACCAGCGTGTGCATCTCGTCGATGAACAGGATGATGTCGCCCTCGGACTGTTCGACTTCCTTCAGGATGCCCTTCAGCCGGTCCTCGAACTCGCCGCGGAACTTGGTGCCCGCGACCAGCGACCCCATGTCCAGGGCCATCAGGCGCTTGTCCTTCAGCGTTTCCGGCACGTCGCCCTTGACGATGCGCTGGGCCAGGCCCTCGACGATGGCGGTCTTGCCGACGCCGGCCTCGCCGACCAGCACCGGGTTGTTCTTGCGGCGGCGGGACAGCACCTGGACCACGCGGCGGATCTCGTCGTCCCGTCCGATGACGGGGTCCAGCTTGCCCTGGCGCGCCCGGGCGGTCAGGTCGATCGTGTACTTTTCCAGCACGCGGTACCGGTCCTCGGCCTCGGGGTCCGTCACGCGCTGGCTGCCGCGGACGTCCTTCAACGCCACCAGGAAGCGGTCGCGGGTCACGCCGGCCGTGCGCAGCAGGTCCGTCGCCGGCCCGTCGCCCTTGCCCAGCATCGCCAGGAACAGGTGCTCGGTGCCGACGTAGTCGTCCTTGAAGGACCGGGCTTCCTTTTCCGCCTCGGCGATCAGCGCGGTCAGGCGGCGCCCCAGGGACGTCTGCCCGCCCTGGGCCTGGGGAAGGCGGTCCAGCAGCGCGTCGGCCTGGCGCTTCAGCAGTTTCGGGTCGGCCTCGATCCGCTGCAGCACGCTGACCACCGCGCCCTCGGGGTCGGCCAGCAGGGCGGCCAGCAGGTGCTCGACCTCCAGGTCGGGATTGCCGCGCTGGGTCGCCGTCTGCGCCGCAGCGTCCATGGCCTCGCGCGCCTTCGTGGTGAAATTGTCGAACCGCATCGCGATCTCCGTTTCCGGGTCCGCGGTAAGGGTGGGCATGGCGGGCCGGGGGTGCAAGGCCCAGGCGACGGCGGGCGCGCTGCACAACGGGCGCGCAGGGCGGTTCGGCGGGAAGGGGAGGGGGGCGAGGGGGGCGAAGGCTACAAGGCCTTGAGCCGCGTGATTTCCTTGCGGGCGGCGTCCAGGAAGACGCGTTCCGCCGGATCGGCCCGACCGGCTTCCAGGTAGGCCTCCCAGGCGGCGATCGCGGCGTCCTTTTCGCCCTTGGCGGAAAGTGCGGCGGCCAGGTTGTACAGCGACAGCGTGTGATCCGGCTTGAGGGTCAGCGCCCGCCGGTAGACCTCGATTTCGGCGGCCGTGTTGCCCAGGCGATGCTGGATCACGCCCAGGTTGTAGGCGGCGCGGAAGTTGGACGGGTCCATGCGCAGGGCCTCGTCGAACATCTTCGTGGCGCTGGCCAGGACGGGTTCCCGTTTGACGGTCGAGGACTCCTTTTCGGCCAGGCGCATCAGGGTGACGCCCAGGTTGAAGCGCGGATCCGGGGATTGGGGCGTCACCTCGGCCGCCTTCTGGAAGGCGGTTCGGGCCGGCTCCAGATCGCCCTTTTCCAGCAGCGCGACGCCGAGGTTGTTCCAGGCGTCACCGGCTTCCGGCTGGAGCTTCACGACCTTCTGGAGCGCCTCGACGGCCTTGTCCTTCTGGCCCTGGTCCAGGTACGCCAGCCCCAGGTTGTGCTGGGCATTGGCATACTCGGGGTCCAGTTCCAGCGCCTTCTGGTAGGCCTGGACCTCCTTGACGAACATCCGGCGTCGTCCGTAGACGATGCCCAGGTTGTACCAGCCTTCGCGGGCGTCGGGCTTGGCGGCCACGCCCTTCTCGTAGGCCTCGGTCGCCTTCTCGACGGCCCCGGACGCCAGTTCCTGCGCCCCCAGGCGGAACCAGTCCACCGACTCGGTCTGAGCCTGGGCCTCGCCCGCCGGCGCCACCAAAAGGACCGCCAGGAGCGTCATCCAACGCTTCATCCGTAGCCTCCCGCCAATGTCGCTGAATGGTCGCACGGAATCAGGAGCGGAACCAACCCGAGACGCCGGGCGTGTACGGTACCTTGCGGGCATTCGGCGGGAGATCCTTGATCGGAGCCCCCTTCCGTCCCGCCAGGTGCCGGCCGCGGCCGAACTCGAGCATCATGACTTCCAGGAACTCCTCGCCCTTGTCGCCGGCCACGCGGGCGCCGGTTTCCGGATCGGACAGACCCTGCGTCAGGGAATCGCGAACCTCGGGAGGCACGTCGCCCTTCCCGCTCCAGTAGTACTCGGGCGGGGTTCCCGGGACCAGGATGAGCATCCCGATCCGTCCATGGGGGGTAGCGAACTCGAATGTCCTCATCAGTCACCTCGGCGGAAGTCTGCCCGAAAACCCGGTCCAAGCGGCTGGGAGCGGGGGCGTCGTGGGCGGTTGGCGCCCCGACGGCAGGCGGATTGTAGGGAAAAGAATCGATCAGCGCCAACAAAAATAGCGCGTTGACAGGGTTGCCTGGGATTCGTAAGGTCGGGCGTCTCCCGCTGGGAAGCGGCCATGCTCCGGTCGCGCCTCCGGATCGCCGTCGTCGTGGGCCTCGCGATGGCCGGTTGCAACATCACCACGCCCCGGCCCGATCTGGACGGCCAGGACATCCGGGTCACCTTCGTCCACACCACCGACATGCACTCCCGGCTGATCCCCTACGCGATGAAGGTGTCCCAGACCGACAAGAACCTGGGCCTGGCCGACGAGAACGGCCCCTTCGGCGGCATCGCCCGCGTGGCCCACATCTCCCGGGACATTCGCGGGCAGGTCCAGCGGTCCCTGCACGTGGACACCGGCGATTCCTTCCAGGGGGCGCCGATCTTCAACGTGTTCCAGGGCGAGGTCGAAATGAAGGCCCTGTCCCTGATGGGCGTGGACGTCATGGCCATCGGCAACCACGAGTTCGACTCGGGCGAGCCGAACGTGGCGGACAAGATCGCGCGGTTCGCGTCCTTCCCGGTCCTGGCGGCGAACTATTTCCTGTACCCGTCCGTCGCGCCGACGCCGCCCCCGCTGGCGGACCTCATCAAGCCCTACACGATCTTCAACCTGCAGGGGCTGCGGGTCGGGGTCATCGGCCTGGGCAACACGTCCAGCATGTCCACCCTGGCCGAGGGCGGCAACAGCATGGGCATCACGCCCATCGACTACGCCGAGGTCACGCAGTTCTTCATCGACGAGTTGCGCCCGCAGGTGGACGTCATCATGGTCGCGTCGCACCTGGGCCTGACCGAGGACCAGGAACTGATCCGGTGCACCTCGGGCGCGGACCTGGTGCTGGGCGGCCACCACCACATCGTGCTGGATCCGCCGAAGGTCCTGGAGGACGGCGGCGAGTGCTACTACGAGGTCGCCACCCGGTACTTCCGGACGTCGTGTTCCAAGGCCGCGAAGTCGATGTGGCAGTCCGTCAACGGCACCCGCCCGGGCGCGGAAGCCACCGCGGTCTGCGACGGGCTGATGGCGGACGCCCTGCGCCTGCTGAAGTCCGTGCCGGAAGCCACCGGCCGCGTCCTGCCGTCCCGGGACGAATCGAAATTGCTGGCCGCCTGCGTGGCGCTGCTGGATACCGAGGTCCCGGTGCCGGACGAGGTCCTGGCCCTGCCGCCCGCCGAACGGGACGCCGAAATCCAGGCCCGCATCGTCGATGCCGCCGACGCCTCGTGCTACCCGATGCCGCTGAACATGGGCTTCACGCCGCCGCCCGCCCGCAAGGTGCCCCTGGCCCACTCGGGTGCGTTCGCGAAGTACGTGGGGCGCTTCGACGGCGTGTTCCGCCAGGCCGGGCCCTGCGCCGACGGCGTGGACAACGATTCCGACGGCCGCACCGATCTGGACGACCCGAAGTGCACGGACCCCCTGGACGGGTCGGAGGCGCTGGTCGGCCGCCAGGACAACAACGACTTTGAAATGGCCTCCTTCCAGTACAAGGCCATCCCGGTCGACAAGCAGGTCCCCGAGGATCGCCTGATGGCCGAAATGATGGAACCCTACGAGGACCAGTTGCGGCAGGCGGTGCCCCTGGACCTGATCCTGGGCTACGCGCCGGTGGACGCCGCCCGCTTCGGGGCCGCGGGCGGGGACTCGCCCCTGGGCAACCTGGTGGCCACGGCCATGCAGCGCCGGAAGGGCGTGGAAACCGACTTCGCGATGACGAATTCGCTGGGCATCCGGGCGGACCTGTACGCCGGGCCGGTGACCGTGTCGGACCTGTACAACGTGTTCCCCTTCGAGAACACCATCACGACGATGTACCTGTCGGGCCGCGAGGTCGTGGAACTGTTCGACTACGTGGCGCGCCGCTCGGCCAGCCGCGGGTGCCAGGCCCAGGCACAGGTCGCGGGCGTCAAGGCGGAACTGCAGTGCGGCCGGTGCGACATCGTGCGGCGCCCGGCGGCGTGGGCCAGCCAGTCGGCGGATGCCGAGGGGTGCGCGGTCAGCATCCTGATCAACGGCGCGCCCATCGTGATGGACGACCAGTACTCGGTGGCCGTGAACAACTACATCGCCAAGGGCGGCAGCGGGTTCATGGTCCTGAAGCGCAACACCACGCAGGTCGACACGGGCGTGCCCCAGCGCGACGCCCTGATGGACAGCCTGCGCCAGGGCAGGGCATGCGGCCAGTTGGCGGCCTGCACCCACGATGGCGAAGGGGCCGACGGGTGCGGGGACGGGTACACCTGTGCCTGCCAGGCCCGGGCGGACTGGGTGGACGACACGTGCACCGCGGCCGCGGAATGCACCCAGGGCGGCCGGTGCGTGCTGGCCGGTTGCGTGACGGAAGTCGCCGCCGTGTTCGACTCGGAATGCAGCGCCCTGCGGGCGGAGGGCCTGGCGGGCCAGCAGTGCCGTTGCCAGCAGCGGGCGCGCGCCTACGAAACGTGCGGCGTGGTCGCCTGCGTGGACAAGTCGAACGGGATCGCGGAGGACGGGCGGCTGCAGTTGCTGCCGCCGTGAGGATGGTCATGGGACGCGCGCGACATGGATGGTGGACGCGATCGGTCGCCGGGCTGGCCCTTGCGGTCGTGGCGCTGGGCGTCGCCGCCTGCGACGTGAACCGGGAGCGCGACTGGGCATCCGAACCGGGGGGCCTGTTCGTGGACGTCACGCGGGTGGACGGGCTGGGCCTGGGCAGCCCGACGGCGCTGCTGGACCTGCCGGACCCGTCGGTCGTGTCGAAGGGCCTGAAGCTCCTGGTGGACGTCCAGGCCCTGGCCGCCGACGGCTCGGGCGATCTGTCGGGCGATCGGTGGGTTCGCCTGTCGGTGCGCCCCGGACGACTGTCCCTGGGCACCGCCGACGGCGTCGCCATCACGGACGTCCTTCTGACGGACGGGCGCAGGCAGGACATCGCCGTGACGCTGACCGGCGCCTTCGGCGAAACGCGCGTCTGGGCCGAGGATCTGGGCTACCTGCCCCGGATGACGCTGGGGACCGTGTCCGCCTGCTCCGACGGCGTCGACAACGACGGCGACGGCCTGTTCGACATGGCCGACTCGGGCTGCGTGGACGGGAACGACGACAGCGAACTGTCGGGATCCGGCGCGGCCGGCGTCTCCCCGCCCTTGTACTTCCGCAACCCGTCGCTGGCCGAGGTCCAGGGCTACCAGGCCCTGACGCCCTTCGACGGCGAAAGCGTCACCGTGGACCAGGGGAACATGGTCGTCACCCGCGTGACCTCCGACGGGATGTACGTGACCGACGTCGGCGACACGTCGGGCCGCGGCTACAACCACATGTTCATCTTCAACTTCAGCACGCCCACCAGCGTTCCGGTGTGCGAGGCCGACGAGGGCGAAAGCCTGTCGTGCTCGGGCGTGCAGCCCGTGGCGCTGCGCGTGTGCGACCGGTTGCGGAAGGTTTCCGGGATCATGAGCGAGTTCTACAAGTTCACCGAGATGAGCTTCCCGACCTGGGAATTGACGCTGTGGGACCCGGCGGTCGACGGTCCGTGCACGGTGCCCGAGCCCTACCCGCTGACGGCCGACGTCCTGCGGAACAACGGCTCGATTTCCATCGAGGGCCTGGAAGGCGCACTGGTCCGCGTCACCGGCGTGCAACTGCCGGACCCCGCCAAGGACTTCAAGGACTGCGACCTCAACGACGACGGGGCCGTGGACTTCCGGGACTACGGCACGAACGCCTGCAGCGCCGAGTGCCTGTGTCGCGAGGCCTGCGACGCCGACACGCTGTGCGTGGAACTGACCCAGTTCAACGAGTTCGCGCAGTGGCCCGTCAAGGTCGGGACCGCGGGCGCCGTCAAGCTGTGGGTGTCCACCAACGCCAGCGTCGCGTCGTTCAATCCCTTCGATGCGTCCGTTCCCCGCACGATGCCGGCGATCACCGGCGTCCTGCGCAACCTGTCGTTCCTCAGGCCGACGGCCTGGATCCTGGAGCCGAGGTGCATCGACGACCTGGTCACCGACGGCGCGCCGTTGCCTTCCACCGAGGCCTGCGTCCGTCCCCGTGCGGGGAAGGAGGACTGATGAACCGGAATAGCGTGGTGCTGGGACGGATGCTCCGGATCGCCGTGGCGATCGCGGGCCTCGTGGTCGTCGGGGGTGCCTCGTCGTCGGCGATCGCCGGGGACTTCATGGACACCCGCCTGACGTGGACCTTCGGCGACGACGACTTCATGAAGGATGCCGGCGAGAAGATCCCCGACAGTCCGGGGCCGGGGATCGGCGACCGCAAGGGCTACGAACTGTTCATGGACAACCTGAACACCAAGACGAAGGGGCGCGAGAACCTGACCCACATCGCGCTGTACAAGAAGATGCCCGGCTTCCTGAAGGGACTGACCACCGAGGCGGGCCTGGTCGTCAAGGTGGACCTGGGCGCGCTGATGGGCGCGCAGAACCCCAAGGTCACGGACGTCCTGGGCGACGATGGCACCTTCCTGCGCGCCGCGTGGTCCTGGAGCGACAGCAAGCCCGACAGCAACTACGTCGGCGTGACGTTCTTCCCCTTCGACACCGAGCGCTTCCGCCTGGGCTACCTGTGGGACATCAGTTGGGGCGGCGGCAACATCTTTTCCACGCGCCGCGTCGGTCCCGCACCGGGCGCCAAGGTCGATTTCCGCGTGGACGCGTCCGATCACGTGGCCCTGTCGGGCTTCGTCGGGCTGAAGACCACGCGCGTCAGCGAGGTCGTGCAGTTGGGTTCGGCGGACGCCGAGGAAATCACGGTCCAGGAAACGAACTACGGCGTCCTGGCGGGCATGGGGATCGACTTCTGGCAGTGGGTGCGCCTGGACCTGGGCTTCGGGTACTTCCAGCAGGGCACGTTCAGTCGCACCAAGGAACTGGTCGGCGACAAGGTGTCCACGCTGGGTGGCTCCGGGCGCCTGACGATCCGCCAGGGCCTGCCGATCCAGTCGTCCGTGGACTACATGCTGTACCGCAACGACCCCGACGTGAACGTCGTGGACTGGTGGCGGGAGAAGTACGAATCGCGCAAGTTCAGTTGGAGCGTGTCCGGCGAATTCAACTACCTGGTGCAGCGCCTGGAAAACATCGAGCAGTACGGCTCGACCAAGCTGCAGCCCGCCTGGGCCGGCGCCGTGCAGGCGAAGTTCAAGTACGACCACGGCCGGTTGCAGGTCGTCGGCCTGATGCGGAACCTGGAGTACGTCCTGCAGAACGTCCCCAGCCTGACGCCGTTCGTCGCGCTGCCCTCGACCGGGACCAAGACCACGCCCGAATACTTCGTCGCGGGGACGCTGGACTGGTACTTCCCGAACGTCCACCTGCTGCCGTTCGTGACGGCCGGCGTCCAGTTCCCGGCCACGTTCCAGACCACGGACCCCAAGACCGTCCAGGTCGTCCGGGACTCCATCCGTCGCGATCGCCTGCCGCAGGGCTTCGACGCGGTGCCGATCTACCAGTTGCGCGTGGGCGTCCAGTGGGACCTGTCCGAAATCTTCGCGATCCTCGCGAACTTCCAGTACGTCCGGGACGAAAACCTCACCCGCCTGGTCATCGACACCAGCGGCGAGCGCCAGACCCTGCGGGAGTTCGAGGACCCGAATGCGTACGGCTTCACGCTGATGGCCCGCGCCCGGTTCTGATCGGGCCCGATCGGCTCCGAACGGCTGCGGACCGCGGCCCGCCTGCATCCGCCACCCCTCGTGTTTGACACGCATCCATCGAACCCGCATGTTGACGCGTCACCCGAGGAGGGCTCTGTGAAGAAGTTCGTCCTGAACGAGTCCCGCCTGCCCCGTGCCTGGTACAACGTCGCCGCCGACCTGCCCGGCGGCCTTGCGCCGGTCCTGCATCCCGGCACGCTGCAGCCGATCGGGCCGTCGGACCTGGCCCCGTTGTTCCCCATGGCGATCATCGAGCAGGAGGTCAGCACCGAGCGCTTCGTGACGATCCCGGACGAGGTGCGGGACGCGCTGCGCCTGTTCCGCCCGACGCCCCTGGTGCGCGCCGAGCGGCTGGAGCGCTACCTGGACACCCCGGCGCACATCTACTTCAAGAACGAAAGCGTGTCGCCCGCGGGCAGCCACAAGACCAACACGGCCATCCCCCAGGCCTGGTACAACCGCCGGGAAGGCATCCGGAAACTGGTGACCGAAACCGGGGCCGGGCAGTGGGGCAGCGCCCTGTCGTTCGCGGGACAGTTGTTCGGCCTGGAGGTCGAAATCTACATGGTCGCGGTCAGCTACCTGCAGAAGCCCTACCGGCGGTCGTTGATGAGGGCGTGGGGCGGCGAGGTGCATTCCAGCCCTTCGAACCGCACCGCGTCGGGCCGCGCCGTGCGGGCCGAACATCCCGACAGCCCGGGCAGCCTGGGGATCGCGATCAGCGAGGCCGTGGAGCGCGCGGCGTCCGATCCCCTGGCGCACTACGCCCTGGGCAGCGTGCTGAACCACGTGTGCCTGCACCAGACGGTCATCGGGATCGAGGCGCGGGAACAGATGGCCGAGGCGGGCGAGTACCCGGACGTGGTCATCGGCTGCGTCGGGGGCGGATCGAACTTCGCGGGCCTGGCGTTCCCGTTCGTGCCCGACAAGCTGGAGGGAAGGCCCGTGCGCCTGATGGCCGTGGAGCCGGCGTCCTGCCCGACCCTGACCAAGGGGGTGTATGCCTACGACTACGGCGACATCGCGCGCCTGACGCCCGTGGTGAAGATGTTCACGCTGGGCCACGACTTCGTGCCGCCGGCCATCCACGCGGGCGGGCTGCGGTACCACGGGGACTCGCCCCTGGTCAGCCGCCTGGTCCACGACGGGATCGCCGAGGCTCGGGCAATCCCGCAGAACGCCTGTTTCGAGGCGGCCGTCACGTTCGCCCGGACCGAAGGCATCCTGCCGGCGCCCGAATCCTCGCACGCGATCCGTGCGGCGATCGACGAGGCGCTGGAGGCCAAGGCGGAAGGCAAGCCGCGGGTGATCCTGTTCAACCTGTCCGGCCACGGCCACTTCGACCTTTCCGCCTACGACGACTACCTGGACGGCAAGCTGCAGGACGCCGAGTACCCGGCGGAGGCGGTGGCCGCCGCAACCCTGCGCCTGCCCCGGGTCGACGGGGGCGTTCCCCCGGCCTGACCTGAAATGGGGACAGACACCATTTTCGCCGCCATCGTCCGCTCGTCCGCGCCACCTGCGCCCCAGCGGGCACGGGTACGGGTGCGGGTACCGGCCCTTCGGGCCTGGGCACGGGGGAAAACGGGACTGGGAAAATGGGGGAAAATGGGGACAGACACCATTTTCAGGAAAATGGTGTCTGTCCCCATTTTCCGCCCCGTTTTCCCTGGTGTAGACTGCAGGCCGCCCCAGGCGGAGCCATGCCCGTGCGGACCCTTCGAATCCTCCCCGTCCTCGCAACGATGGTCCTGGTCCTGCCGGCCATCGCGACCGGCAAGGCGAAGCCCCCCGTGACGCCCCAGGCGGCGCCGGCGCCCGTGGTCCAGCACGACCCGTCCATCGACGACGTCATGCGGATGCGCGTGATCGTCGGCGTGGAGGTCGCGCCGACCGGCCGGGACGCGGTGCTGCAGATCCAGGAGTACGCCGGCGGGCCGAAGTGGCAGAAGGACCTGTGGCGCGTGGTGCCGGGTCAGGAGCCGAAGCGCCTGACGTCGGGCGGCCGGACCGGCGGGTCCTACACCTATTCGCCCGACGGCTCCCGCATCGCCTTCCTGGGCGAGCGCGGCGCCAAGCAGGGCATCCAGGTGCTGCCGCTGGACGGCGGCGAGGCCCGCACGGTGCTGGAAACGCCCTTCCCGGTGGAAAACCTGCGCTGGGTCGGCAATCGGTTCTACTTCACGGCCGCCGTGCTGCCCGCCTGTGCCGAGGACTTCGCGTGCACCGCGCGTACCCTCGAGGACCGGGCGAAGGGACCCTCGGCGCTGGTCTACACCGAACTGTACCACCGGCCCTGGAACACCTGGGCCGACGGCACGCACAACGCCCTGTTCATGGTTCCCGAGGATGGCGGCAAGGTCACGGAAGTCGCGGGCGGCACGTTCGACGCGCCCCCGATCCCCTTCGGGGGCCGCGAGGACTACGACGTCGCCACGGACGGGGCCGTCGTGTACACGGCCAAGAAGGTTCCCGACCCCTGGAAGTCCACCAACAGCGACCTGTTCCTGGTGGAGGGCGGCAAGGAGCTGCGGATCACCGACAATCCGGCCGCCGACCGCGCCCCGCGCTTTTCGGCCGACGGGCGCTTCGTGGCGTACCTGGCCCAGGCGATCCCCGGGTTCGAATCGGACCAGTGGCGGCTGAAGGTGTACGACCGGAAACTGGGCGAAACGTTCACCCTGGCCGAAGGCATCGACAACTGGATCGCCGAGTTCGCCTGGGCGCCGGACGGCAGGACCATCGTGTTTTCCGTCGAGGAGCAGGGCCACCAACCGCTGTACGTCGTCGAGGCGCGAAAGGGCGCCCCCGCCCGGCGTATCACCGGCCGCACCGTCGATCGGCACCTGGCCGTGGCCCCCGGCGACGGGCGGTACGCCTGGGTGACCCGCGAATCCCTGCTGCAGCCGCCGGACCTGGTCCGCGTGGATCTGGGGGCGAAACCCGGTCCCGACCAGCGCCTGACGAACCTGAACGGCCCGGCCCTGGCCGCGATCCGCCTGCCGCGCGTCGAGGAGATCTGGTGGGACGGGGCCGAGGTGTCGCCCGGCAAGCGCGCCCGCGTCCACGGCTTCCTGGCGATCCCGGCCGGCACGCCGCCCGCCGGCAAGTGGCCCCTGGTCATCGTGGTCCACGGAGGTCCCCAGGGCGCCTGGATGAACGGGTTCCACCCGCGCTGGAACCCGCTGGGGTTCGTGGGCCGGGGCGTCGCCGTCGCGATGCCGAACCCCACGGGCAGCGTCGGCTATGGGCAGGCGTTCACCAACGCGGTCAGCAAGGACTGGGGCGGCCGGCCCTACGAGGACCTGATGTTCCTGCTGGACGACCTGTCGAAGCGGCCCGACATCGACGGCGGGAACGCCTGCGCGATCGGCGGCTCGTATGGCGGCTACATGGCGAACTGGATGGAGGCCAGGACCGACCGGTTCAAGTGCCTGATCAGCCACGCGGGCCCGTCGTTCCTGGAGGTCAAGTACGGGACCACGGACGAGCAGTGGTTCCCCGAGTGGGACGTGGGCGGAACGCCCTGGGACAACCCCGACAACTACCGGAAGTTCAGCCCGTCGTCCTACGTGCGGGACTTCAAGACGCCCATGATGGTCATCCAGGGCGCGAACGACTTCCGCGTGCCGCTGGAGCAGGCGCTGTTCATGTTCACGGCGCTGAGGACCCGGGGCATCGAGGCGAAACTGGTCGTGTTCCCGGACGAGGATCACTTCGTGGCGAAGCCGTTGAACCGGAAGTTCTGGTACGACACCGTGAACGACTGGCTGTCGGGGCACCTGCAGACGCCGGCCGCTCCGAAGTAGCCGCTCAGCCCTCCGCGGCCCCCGGCGTGCACGTGGCCAGCCCGATCCGCTCCACCCCGAACCGCCATCCGCTGCGGGCGTTGTAGTACATCCACCAGGTGCCGTCGACGCAGCGGGCGTCCAGGGCGTACACCAGCGCGCGCTTCCAGCCCGTGCCTTCCGGGGCGACCAGGGGCCTGTCCGCCGCTTCCCGCCACGCGATGCCGTCGTCGGACAGCAGCAGGCGGATGTCCGACCGGGACCGGCCCTCGGCGTCGATGAAGATGCCGTTGTTGAACCCCAGGAAGCCTGTCCCGTCACGCACCACCTTGATCGCGCCGGCCCCGTGGTTCCGGTGGGGCACGTCGGGCGACGGCGACAGGATCGGGTGCGGGTGCTTGCGCCAGGGACCCTCGGGGCGATCGGCGAACGCGACGCCGATGTGGCGGGGCTCCGGGAAACCGCAGTCCTTCAGCCAGGAAAGGCCCGCGCTGTAGTACAGGCGCCAGCCGTCGTCGCATTTGACGACGGACGGATTCCCGTTGGTCCGGGCCGTGGTGCCCTCCCACTCCAGCGAGGGTTCCAGGATCACGATCGGCCGCGACCAATGCACCAGATCACCCGATCTTGCCATGGCGATGACGCTTTTCTTCAGCGACACGATGCGCTCGAAGAACAGCAGGTAACCGTCGCCCTCCTTCACCACGAAGGGCCGCATCCCCCAGAACACGCGTCCCACACGGCGCCACGCCACCCCGTCATCGCTGCGGAAGTGGTGGATTCCCAACAGGATTCCGTGGGCGAACAGGTGCCACTTGCCGTCGGGCGACTGGTCCGGCGGCAGGAAGGTGGGGTCCGCGATCAGGAATTCGGGGAAGGGCGGGGTGATCAACGGGTTCGAAACATGATCGACAAAGGTCAAAGGAAGGTGTTGTTGCTTCATGGGGTCGCATTATAATGCACCGCGGCATGAGGCGTCACGGAAGGTGATGCCGACTCTTGTGGTCTCGGAGGCGACGATGGCGGATCGGCGGGCGTGGCGGGGCGTGGCGGCGGGAATGGTGGCGATCGGCGTCCTGGCCTTGCTGCCGACGGCGGCAATCGCCGGGGGGTTTTCGAACCCCGACTTCGGCGTCCGTCGCGTGGGCATGTTCGCCGTGACGGCCCGTCCGGACGACGTCACCGCGATCTTCCACAATCCCGCGGGCCTGACGCTGCTGGAAGGCACCCAGTTCTACCACGCCCAGTCCTGGTTCGTGATGGACCTGGGCATGCGCCTGTACGACAGCAAGGGCCAGTTGAAGCCGAACTACGAGATCAAGCCCACCCTGAACGTCGGCGCGATCCCGTTCATCGGCTTCGCGTCGGATTGCGGCACGAAGAACTTCCGCCTGGGGTTCGGCATCTACGCGCCCAACGCCTTTGGCGCCGCGCTTCCCGAGGATGAGCCGACGCGCTACCACGCCACGCAGGCGCTGTTCCTTTCCAGCCGGGCCACCCTCGCCGTCGCCTACAAGTTCACCGAAAAACTGCGCATCGGCGCGGCCATCAGCCTGGTCAACGTCTACATGATGAAGAAGCAGTACATGGGCAAGAACATGCTGCCCGTCAACAGCAAGCCCAACGACCCGAAGTGGGACGGCCGCTTTCTGCCGGCCGAGCAGACCGGCGCGACCGACATGCTGATGGAACTGAACGGGATGGCCTGGACCTGGGCGGCGGACCTGGGCGTCCTGTTCCATCCGGTTCCCACCTTCCGCATCGGCCTGGCGTTTTCGGGCGGATCGCCCTTCGACCTCAAGGGCGACGTCAGCCTGACCGACAGCACCTGCAGGCCGGGCGACATGAACTGCAAACTGTCCGACCACAAGGGCGTCAAGGAAACCACCACCCACACGACCGGCATGCTGATCCCCTTCGAACTGAAGGCGGGCTTCAACTGGGAATTCGTGAAGGATTTCGAGGTCGGCGCGGACGTCTACTACTGGCACTACCAGGTCCTGCAGAACCAGCACTCCGCGCTGGCGAAGCCGTTGAAGGGCGTCATTTCCGAACTGGACGACCCCAAGAACTACGGCAAGTCCTGGGCCTGGAACATCGGCATGATGTACCGCGTGGTGCCGTCGCTGGAACTGATGATCGGCTTCCAGATGGACTTCACGCCGATTCCCGCCCAGACCTACACGCTGGAAAACCCGTCCACCGACCAGAAGGGCATCAGCATGGGCCTGCGCTGGCAGATCGACGACCGGTGGCGCGTGGGGGTCGCGTACGTGCGGAACTGGTTCAACTTCATCAACGTGCAGACCAGCATCAGCCAGCCGCCGACGAACGTGAAGGGCCACGGATCCAACAACGAATTCGCCTTCGATTTCGGGTATCGTTTCTAGCCCCAGCAGGGCGGACCGATGCCGATCGCACCCCACGACATGGTTCTTCGGCTGCGCGCCATGGCGGATCCCTCGATCCGGCGGGGATTCCTGGCGCGCGAACTGGCCGGCATCGATCCCGAGCCCCTGGCCATGCTGCTGGGGTACCTGGTCCTGAACGCGGCCCACGAGGACGTGCGCGTGGCGTGGCTGGACGTGGTCGTCACGCTGCTGGCCACCGATGCATCCCCCGTGGACGCCGAGGGGGCCGGTGCCGTGGTCCAGCGCCTTGCCGGCCATCCGGGGCGCGGCGTGATCCAGTTCCTGGTCACCGATCCGGACGACCGGCGCGGCCCGACCGTGGTCGGCGACCCCTATGCCCTCGAGGACGTGGCGCTGGGCCTGCGGAAGGCGAAGGCTCGCCAGCGGGCGAGGGACCAGTTGCGGCAGATCACGGCGGACCCCGACCCGTCGGTCATCCGGATCCTCCTGACCAACCCCCTGGTGGCCGAAACGGAATCCATCCGGATCGCCTCGCGCCGGCCGCAGATCGCCGCGACCTTCCAGGTGATCCTGGAATCGCCGCGCTTCGGTGTGCGCGAGTCCGTGCAGTCGGCGATGGTGCAGAACCCCTGGTGCCCGGTCCGCGTCGCGCTGGCGGTCCTGCCCCTGCTGTCCATGCAGCACCTGGTGGAGGTGGCGCAGTCCCCTTCGCTGGATGACCGGGTGCGGGGCGCGGCGGCGGCCTTGCCGGGGATTCGCAGGCGGGGCTGACCCCGGCCTACATCGGTTCCTCTTCCTTCTGGGCCAGTGTCGCGGCCATGGCCTCGGCCAGCGTTTCGACGTACAGGTGCACGTCGTACTTCGGCCGGCCCTCGGGCGGGCGGTCCCTGAGGGCGGGTTCCAGTTGGCGGAAGTTCCGGTAGGGCAGCAGGGTGGCCAGGAAGTCCACCAGTTGCTTCTGCTGGAAGCGGGAGTGGAAGAACTCGGAAATTTCCCGGCGCACGCCCGGATCCGACAGGTCGCGGTTTTCCGGCGGCTTGATGTCCCGGACGAACATGATGTGCCAGCCGAAACCGCTGCGGACGGGCTTGGACGCGAAGTGCCCGGGCGCCGTGGCCACCGCCTCGTTGACCACGTTGTCGTCGAACAGCATCTGGCCCCTCTGGACCCGCTTCGCGTCGTCGTAGGCGAAGTCGTACTCCTGGTAGTTCAACTGCGGCACCTGCACCCGGTACTTTTCCACCAGGAAGGGCAGGTCGACGGACTCGGGGGTGTGCAGCCGGATCGTTTCGTACAGCGCCTGCATGGCCACGTCGCCTTCGCGGAAGCACGCGACCGCGTCGGGGGTCGAGCACGAGGAGGTGTCCCCCCCGCAGCAGATCCACTGGTAGTCCTGGATCGCGTACTGCCGCAGGTGGTTGAACTTCCGGCGCACCTGGGGAATCTTGAAGACCTCCTGCAGGTCGGACAGCGGAACGGCCGACGGCGGGAACCCTTCGATGAAGCGATCCCGCATCAGGCGGGTTGCCAGGGCCCTCTGGTACACCGCCTCGCCGGGACGCACCGCGCCGCCGTCCGACGCCGTCTGGACCGCGGCCTGGGCCAGCATTTCCCGGACCACCAGGTCATCCAGCACCTTCCCGGGATCGGCGCCCGGGTCCGCCGCCGCCAGCGCGCGCCGGTACCGCGACGCCGGGATGGGGATCCCGCCCACTTCGGCCACCGCGGGGTCGCCGTCCGTGCGGCCGGACCACGAGGGGTCCGCGGTGACGCGCAGTTCGGGCAGCGTCAGGCGGGTGGGCAGGGGGGGGGCGACGTCGGCGGCGCAGCCCGCGGCGACCGCTGCAACGGCGAACACGGCGGCCATTCGGACGGTCGGGGTGATGGAAAGGGCCATTGAACCTGCCTAGTTCGAGCAGTCCGGGTCCTTGCCGCGCTGGTCGATCAGGAGGTACGGGTTGAAGCAGTACGTGGACGAGAACCCGTCCTTCGACGTCGTCGACACGATGCGGTGCCGCGCGGCGAAGTAGTACGCCGGGTCCAGGAAGATCGTCCCCTGGTTGAACTCCCGGAAATAGAAGTCGAAGTCCAGAACGGTGGGCTTCCAGGACCAGGCCCATGGCGGCCGCCCGCCCGGATCGGCCTCGGAGGTCGTGTTGACGAACGTCGTCGGCGCCACCAGGTTCGCGCCGGGGCGATCCGTGGGCGGCGCGTACGTGAACTCGGAACTGAACATGTCGGCCAGGCGGTCGCGGCGGACCCACCAGTCGCGGAGGATCGAGCGCAGGCCATACCCGATGTCCTCGCCCTCGGCGGTGGCGATGGGGAAGTCGCCGGAGTCCCGGTTCAGTTCGGTCGCGACGCCGTCGACGTAGGCGTACCGGACGATGGACAGGGTCTTCTTGCTGCCCTCGCTGAGGACGCAGCGGAAGTCCGTCGTGGTTTCCTTGGTCGTCTGGGCCCAGGCGCAGGACTCGTGGGCGCCCGTGGTCAGATACGCCTGATAGTGCCCCGAGGGGAACAGCGTCGCCTGCGGGAAGACCCAGTTCACCCCGAAGTACTTCCGGTCCTTGTCGTTGAGGTTCCCGTTGGCCCCGTCACCCGCGGCATTGTCCGTGACGATGCCCGATTCGGCCGTCACGAACGAACGGAGATCCTCCTTCGATGCCGATCCGAAGTAGGTTTCAACCGCGATGGGCGTAGGAGTGGGACGCTTGGCGACGACCACGATCGCGCCGGCCACGTCGTTGCCGAAACTGGCGTCCACCTCGGTGTGGCGCGGGTAGAAATAGGCGTACCGGATGAAGTAGTGCGACTTGGTTTCGACCGAGTCGTAGTAGACCCACGCCGGGATCGACGTGGCCTTCATGATGTTCTTGTCGTTGTTCGCGGCCAGCCAGTCGCCGTCGAAGTCGTAGGACGTCGGGTAGTCGAACTGCGGGATGGTCTTGCTGACCGACTGGTACAGCAGCGGCGAGTACTTGATCGCCAGCGCCTCCAGCGCGGCCAGGTTCGGCGCCAGGAACGTCGAGAACGTCAGCGTCACCGGCACCATCCGGTTGCCGGCCTTGTCCTGGATGATGTTCGACATGGTGATGCGGTAGGGCGAGGCGCGGTACATGATGGCCGTGGGCGCAGGCGTGAACGTCACCGTGTTCGTGGCCTCGTCGTAGGACAGGGTGCCTTCCACGTCGTGCTCGTACATGTCGATCAGGCGGAACGTGCTGGAGTCCACGGTTTCCTTGTACCGGATGGGCTCGTTGAAGGTCACCTGGACGGTGAAGGGGATCTCGACGTCGGAAGCCTCGTCGGCCGGGATGCTGGACAGGACCTGCGGAGGATCCTTGTCCGCCACCACTTCGCCCGGCAGTTCGACAGGAGGCGTTTCAGGCGATTCGTCGGCTGCCACCGCGTCGGGCGTGGGTTCGTCGGCCGTCAGGTCCGCCTGGACGTCCGCCGCGTCCTCCGGGTCGGAGGTGTCCGCGGTCGTGTCCGTCGGAGGAACGGTCCCGGACCCGCCGCACCCGACGACGATCAACGCCAGGGCCGCGATCGCAAACGCCCATCGTGCCATTGTGCCTTCTCCGCAAGCCCCGCAAAGTCTCCTAGATGGGCCCCAAAATGTCAACGCGGCGGGCCCCCCCCCTTCCGATGCGTCCGCGCCGTTGACGCGGGGAAAAGAGTGATTACGTTTGACGCAGGTTGAAACGCCCGATGCGTGGCTTTGCATCGGGTCTTGACGGATGTGGAGGCAAGTTCATGGAACGGATTATCGGCATCGACCTGGGGACGACGAACTCGGTGGTTTCCGTCATGGAAGGCGGCGAGGCGAAGGTGCTGCAGAACGAGGAAGGCGGGCGCACGACGCCTTCCGTCGTCGCCTACGACGAGAAGGGGGGGGTCCTGGTGGGCCAGATTGCCAAGCGGCAGGCCATCACCAACCCCGAAAACACCATCTTCAGCATCAAGCGCTTCATGGGGCGCCGGTCGTCCGAGGTCACCCAGGAAATGAAACTGGTGCCCTACCACATCATCGCGACGGAAAACGACGCCGCCGCGGTCGACATCCGCGGCAAGACGGTCACGCCGCCGGAGGTGTCCGCCAAGATCCTGCAGAAGCTGAAGAAGGCCGCGGAAGACTACCTGGGCGGGCCGGTCACGCAGGCCGTCATCACGGTGCCGGCGTACTTCAACGATTCCCAGCGGCAGGCGACCAAGGACGCCGGGCGCATCGCCGGGCTGGACGTCAAGCGCATCATCAACGAGCCGACCGCGGCCGCGCTGGCCTATGGCATGGACAAGAAGAAGGACCAGACGATCGCCGTGTACGACTTCGGCGGCGGCACCTTCGACATCTCGATCCTCGAGGTCGGCGACAACGTCGTCGAGGTGAAGTCCACCAACGGCGACACCCACCTGGGCGGCGACAACATCGACCAGCGCGTCATGGAGTGGCTGATCGCCGAGTTCAAGAAGGAAAGCGGCATCGACTGCAGCAACGACAAGATGGTCCTGCAGCGCCTGAAGGATGCCGCGGAAAAGGCCAAGGTCGAACTGTCGGGCATGGCGGAAACGGAAGTGAACCTGCCGTTCCTGACGGCGGACGCCACGGGCCCCAAGCACATGAACATCAAGATCACCCGCGCCAAGCTGGAACAGTTGATGGGCGACCTGGTCGAACGGACGATCGGGCCGTGCCGCCAGGCCCTGAAGGACGCCAAACTGGAGGCCTCGGACATCGACGAGGTCATCCTGGTCGGCGGCTCGACGCGCATCCCGATGGTCGGCGAAACGGTCAAGAACTTCTTCGGCCGCGAGCCGAACCGCTCGGTGAACCCGGACGAAGTCGTGGCCGTGGGCGCCGCCATCCAGGGCGCGGTCCTGTCGGGCGAAGTGAAGGACGTCCTGCTGCTGGACGTGACGCCGCTGTCGCTGGGCATCGAAACGCTGGGCGGCGTGATGACCAAGCTGATCGAGCGCAACACCACGATCCCGACGCGCAAGTCCGAGGTGTTCAGCACCGCGGCCGACGGCCAGACCCAGGTCGAAATCCACGTCCTGCAGGGCGAGCGCGAGATGGCCGCCGGCAACCGGACGCTGGGCCGGTTCGCCCTGGACGGCATCCCCGCGGCGCCCCGTGGCGTGCCGCAGGTGGAAGTCACCTTCGACATCGACGCCAACGGCATCCTGCACGTGGCCGCGAAGGACAAGGCGACCGGGCGCGAGCAGAAGATCCAGATGGTCGCGTCCTCGGGCCTGGACGAAAACGAAATCAAGAAGATGGTGGACGAGGCGCGGTCCCACGAGTCGGAAGACAAGAAGCGCCGCGAGGAAGTCGAGCAGCGCAACAAGCTGGACACCCTGGTCTACCAGACCGAAAAACTGATCAAGGAAAACCGCGAGAAGATCCCCGTGGTGGACCTGAACGCGGTGGAATCCGAAGTCGAGAAGGCGAAGGAAGTCCTGAAGGGGACCGACACGGACGCGGTTCGCGCGTCGCTGGAATCGCTGACCGCGGCGTCGCACAAGATGGCCGAGGCCATGTACCGCCAGTCGGGCGGCGCGGCGGGCGGACCCGAGGGGGCTGCCGGTGGCGAGGGTGGTCCGCAGGCCGATCCCCAGGCCCAGCCGGGCAGCGCCGGCGCCAAGAAGGACGGCGACGTCATCGACGCGGAATTCGAGTAGTCACGACGGCTTGAACTGCGACTCCACGAACTCCTGATCCATCACCACCGTCTGCCCCGCCAGTGCCGGTCCCGCAAACAGCGTTTCCTGCAGCACGTCCTCCAGGACCGCCCGCATGCCCCGGGCACCCGTTTCGCGGCGCATCGCCAGGTCCACGATCGCCTGGGGCCCCGAGGGATCGCAGCGCAGCGTCACGCCGTCCAGGCGCAGAAGTTCGACGTACTCCTTCAGGATCGAGTCGGGCGGCTTGGTCAGGACGTCCAGCAGTTCGCCCGTGTTCAGGGCGCCCATCTGGACCCGCACCGGCAGGCGGCCCAGGAACTCCGCCAGCATCCCGTATCGCAACAGGTCCTTTTCCGTGATTTCCGGGGACTTGCGGGTGGACGACGCAGGGCCGAAGCCCAGGGGCCGGGTCGCGCTGGCGTACAGGTGCAGGTCGGAAAAGGTGCCGGCGCAGATGAACAGGATGTCGGTGGTGTCCACCGGGACGAAGTCGTGCTTGGACCAGTGCTGGGAGACGTTCGTCGGGACGAAGACCTGACGGCCCTCCAGCAGTTTCAACAGGGACTGCTGCACGCCCTCGCCGCCGATGTCGCGGCTGCCCGCACCGGTGTTCGCCCCGTGGGAGCGCCGGGCGATCTTGTCCACCTCGTCGACGAAGATGATCCCGCGCTCGGTCCGGGCGGTGTCCAGTTCCGACGACAACAGCAGCTCGCCGATCATCACCTCGACGTCCTTGCCGTAGTACCCGGCTTCCGTGTACTCGGTGGCGTCGGCGATCGCGAAGGGGACCTCCAGCAGCTTCGCCAGCGTCCGTGCGATGTGGGTCTTGCCGCATCCCGTCGGGCCGATCAGCAGGACGTTCGACTTGCGGATCGGCAGCGGGGTGCCCATGGCGCGGGCCCTGGTGCGCTTGAGGTGGCTGTAAGCCGCGATGGCGATAGCCTTCTTGGCCTTTTCCTGCCCGATGACCCACCGGTCCAGTTCGCACTTGATTTCCGCGGGGGTGACCAGCCTGGGGATGTCACGGGCTATCGTGCTCATGGGCGGCGTCTCCCATTCCTGGACAACAAACTATGGACTTCGCCGTGAATGATACATGAATCGTGGGTGGAAGCACTGTGGACGACGGGGTCAGGGCGCGGGGGCGGCGGCCGGTGCCGGGGCGGGAGCGGGGGCGGGAGCGGGGGCCGGGGCCGCGGGCATGGAGCCGGGCTGCTGGCCACGGGCGCCGGCGTTGGCGGCCAGGGACTGCTTCATCAGGGCCGCGAAATCCAGCTTCCAGGAGCCTTCCTCCAGGGACATCGGCGCCTCGATCGGCTTGCCCTCGCTGGTCAGCTTCAGGGTCGCCTGATCGCCCTTCACGATTTCTTCCTGGACCACGATCGAACCCTTCTTGTAGCCCTTGCAGAGCTCGGCGAGGAGGTCGAACTTGCCGCGCTTTTCTTCCGGCACGAAGGCCTGGAGCTGCTTGACCACCTGCTCGACCTGCTCGATCGACGTCTTGGTCAGGCCCGTGCGCATGGCCACCGTGTCGCACTTCTCGACGGCCGCCAGCCAGGATTCGAAGGCCGCCCGCGGCTTCGGGGCGTCCTTCGTGCAGGCCCCCAGGGCCACGATCGTCGTCAGGGTCAGCAGCGTCGTCACGAACCGGATACTGCGCGTCATGGTTCCTCCGCGGGTCCCCGGGGGACCCAGGTGTCTCACTTGCCTTCGTTGTGGCGGTCGATCACGCCGTCGATCAGGCCGTAGGCCCGGGCTTCCTCGGCACTGAGGTAGAAGTCCCGGTCCGAGTCGCGGGCGACCTTTTCCAGCGGCTGGCCGGTGTGCTTCGCCAGGAGGTCCGTGATCTGCCGCTTCAGGAACAGGATTTCGCGGGCCTGGATGTCCACGTCCGCGGCCTGGCCCGAAAAGGAGCCCAGGGGCTGGTGCAGCAGGAAACGGGCGTGGGGCAGGGCGAAACGCTTGCCCGGACGCCCGGCCGACATCAGCAGCGCCGCCATGCTGGAGGCCTGCCCGATGCAGAGGGTCGACACCGGGCACTTCACGTACTGCATGGTGTCGTAGATCGCCAGACCCGAGTGGACGAGGCCGCCGGGCGAGTTGATGTACATGAATACATCCTTGTCCGGATCCTCCGACTCCAGGAACAGCAACTGGGCGACGACGACGCTGGCCAGGTTGTCGTCGATCGGCCAGCCAAGGAAGATGATGCGGTCCTTCAACAGCCGGGAGAAGACCGTCCACTCACGTTCGCCGCGGTGGGTCTGCTCGATGACCGTCGGGATCCACCAATTCATGGGGTGACCTCCGGGGTTGCTTCCGGCGCGGGGGCCGGGGCGTCGTCCGTGGCGGGAACCGGGGCGTCGTCCGTTGCAAAGACCGGAGTGGCGGCGATGACATCGGACGCCGGGGCGACGACCGCGTAGCGCAGCAGCATGTCCACGGTCTTGTCCACGCGCAGGCGGCGCGCCAGGTTGTCCAGCTTTTCCTCGTCGAAGTGGGCCTTCAGCTTGGGCAGCGGGACGTGGTGTTCCGCGGCCAGGCCGCGCAGGTGGCCCTCGATGTCGTCCTCGGACACCTGGATGCCTTCCTTTTCGGCGATGGTCTGCAGCAGCACCATCCGGACCAGGTTCTCGCGCGCCTCGGATTCCGACTTGTCGCGCGGGATGCCCAGGTCGATCCCGGCCCGCTGCTCGGCGGTCAGGCCCGGCAGCATGCGGCCCTTCGCCTCGTCCTCGGCCAGGTCCGCCAGGCGCGTGATCGTTTCGGCGCCGACCTCGACCGGGTTGGCCGCGGCGATGGCGTTCAGGATGGCTTCCTTCAGCAGGTCCTTGCGATGCTCGGCCCTCTCGGCCTCCAGGCGCTCCCGCACCTTCAGGCGCAGGTCGTCCAGGGAGTCCGTGCCCAGGCGCTTCGCGAACGCTTCGTCCATTTCGGGGGGACGGCGTTCCATCAGTTTCTTGATCGTCAGGGTCGCCTTCACCGTCCGGGCGGGGGATTCGACAGGCTCACCCCCAGGGGCCTCAACGGCCTCGGCGGCGGGGGATTCGACAGGCTCACCCCGAGGCGTCTCGTCGGCCGGCAGGTCCCGGGCGGTGATCCGGCCCACCGGGCCCGTGACCGTCGCCGTTTCGCCCACCTTCAGGCCCAGCAGTTCGCGGCCCGCGGCGGTCACCGGTTCGTCGTCCGTGCCGACC
>CAINDP010000116.1 GCA_903847405.1 uncultured Myxococcales bacterium
ATTGCAGCACTCGGCGGCCACCTGAAACACAATGGCGACCCAGGCTGGGAAGTCATTGAGAACGGCCTCGAACGGCTGCTTCTCATCGAAGAAGGCTGGCTCGCGGCGACTGCTTCGAGAAGTGATCAATCGTGAGACGTCGAGGTCCACGTCCACGTGCACGTCGAGGTCCACGTCTACGCGTTTCGATTCGACCCTGGGGATGAGGCGTTGTTCGGAGGGGGGGCTGAACTCAGTCGGCGTCCTCGCCTTCCTCGTCGTCCTCGAGCACGCGGACCGGCGCCGGGGCCACGGGTTTCGCCGCGGCCGACTTGGTCGGGCGCTCGACGACGAACTCGCTGTATTCCTGCGCCAGGCGGGTGCTGCGGATCTTGGTGGACGCGGACGCTTCCAGTTGCCGGATGCGCTCGCGGGTCAGGTTCATGATGCGACCCACGTCCTCCAGGGTGACCGGCCCCCGGTCGGCGATGTCCAGCACGCAGGAGTGGATCATCTCCCAGGGCTCGATGTCCGGGAAGTTCAGTTTGATCGAACCGGTGCGCGGGTTCACGTCCAGGTACAGATGGTACTTGCAGGAGATCCACGGGCAGGGGCGCGGCCCGTCGATGCAGTCGTTGCGGCTGGCCGGCCGGTACTCTTCCAGGTCCGCCTCGTAGGGCATCCCGTCCGAAAAGTCGACCTTGCCCAGACGACGGGCGGCGATCGTCCGCGAGCGGCGCTTTCCCTGGTGGCGCTCCCCGCTGCGGTCCTGTCCTGCAGCGCTGACGGGAGGCGGAACCTTCGGGTCCATGAACACCCACCCGGAATTCAGGTGGAGGGACATTAGCACAACAGATCAGGCTTGGGAAGCATCAACGAACGACGTGAAAAATGGCGGCGTGTCGAGGGGGGACGGGCTTCGCGGGCCGGCAGGGAGGACCTTTGGACGTCACGGGATCGGGCCGATTCCGAGGTCCTTCTGCGGGTGGATCCAGAGGTCCACGGGGGGGACGTTCAGGCCCTTCGGCCGGAAGGGCAGGAACACCTTCTGGCCGATGCCGGCGCTGTGGTAGGCGGCCAGCATGATTTCCAGCACGGCCAGGCCGTCCACGCCGGACTCGACCGGCGTCGCCCCGGTGCGCATGCACTCGATGAAGTGCCGGTCCTCCTGCGGGTAGCCGTTGTTCCACAACCAGTCGTAATCGGGGTAGGTCCAGCCCTTGGTCTCGTCGTCCGACGGCACGAAGCCCTTTTCGGAAAACGCACGCAGGCCCATGCCCTTCAGGAGGTCGGCGACGACGACGCCCTCGGTGCCGAAGATCTCCAGCGTCGAATCCATGCCGCCCTTCAGGGCCCAGGACGCCTCGGCCTGGCCGATCGTGCCGTCCTCGAACTCCATGAGGATCAGGACGTGGTCCTCCTCGACCGTGATCGCCTTGTGCAGGTAGGTGCCCATGTGGGCCATCACCGACTTCACTTTCGGTTTGCCCAGCAGGAACCGGATGCACTCGATCGCGTGGCAGCCCATGTCCATCAGGATCCCGCCGCCCGCCTCCGCCGGCTTCCAGAACCACGGGGAGTAGGGGCCCGCGTGCTTTTCGCACTGCCGCATCAGGTACGGCTTGCCGATGCCGCCGCTGTTCATCAGTTCGGCGGCCTTCAGGAACTTCGGGACGAAGGACAGCTCCTCGGCGTAGGCCAGGGTCAGCCCCTTCGCCGCCGCCGTCGCGATCATCTCTTCCGCGTGCTCGATGGACAGCGCCAGCGGCTTTTCGCAGATCACGTGGCGCCCGGCCGCGAAGGCGTCCATTGCAACGCCGTGGTGATGGCAGTTGGGAACCCCGATCACGATCGCCTGGATGTCCGCGTCCTGCAGCAGCGCCGCGTGGGACGGGTAGAAGCGCGGGATCCCGTTCGCCTTGGCGAACTGCTCCGCCTTGCTGACGTCCACGTCGGCCACGGCCACGACCTCGACGTCGGGGACCGTGCGCAGGGAGTCCAGGTGCGTCTTGCTGATGAATCCCGATCCGACCAGGCCCACGCCGAACTTCGCACCCATCGGTTTCCTCCCGTCGCACCGGACCGCTAGCGCAGCTGGTCCGCGTTCTGCTGGATCTTCACGAACGCCGTAACGATGTCCTGCAGATCCTTCGTCGACCCCGACAGGTGCGGATAGTGCATCCACAGGGCTTCGTGGTAGGCCGCCTTCTCGGACACCGGGCAGGACACCTGGGGGTTGTCCAGGATGCCCTCGCCGTACCGCGCGCGCAGCATCGGCCACTGGGCCGTGCGGGCGTTGAAGATGTCGATCTGGTACAGCGGCGTGTAGAAGTCGCCCGACAGCCCGACGCCTTCCGCTTCCAGCGCGGTCAGGAACCGGTCGCGGTGCACGCCCTGGAACGCCGTGGAGTCGTACTTGATGATGGTCTGGTAGGCGTGCTTGCGGGTCACGCGGGGGTCGGTGTCCAGCACGTGCACGCCCTGGACCTGGCTGTGCAGCAGGTCCCGGAAGGTGTCGTGCATCGCGGCGCGCTTGGCGGTCACCTCTTCCAGCCGCTCGGTCTGGGCCAGGGCCACGGCGACCTGCAGCTCGCTCATGCGGTAGTTCGCGCCGAACAACTGCCCCTCGAAGCCGTCGTACCCCGGTTCCTTGCGGCCGCAGTTGATCAGGCTCATGGACTTCTGGCGCAGCACGTCGTCGTTGGTGGTCAGGACGCCGCCCTCGCCGCTGGTCATCAGCTTGGACGACTGCAGGCTGAACGAACCGAAGTCGCCCATGCTGCCGACGCCCTTCCCGCGCCACTGGCCGCCGTGGGCGTGCGCGCAGTCCTCGATCACGATCAGGTTGTGCTTCCTGGCGATTTCCAGGATGCGGTCCATGTCCGCGATCGAGGCGCCGAGGTGGACGGGGATGATGGCCCGCGTCTTCGGCGTGATGGCGGCCTCGACGGCGGCCGGGTCCATGCAGTAGTTCCGCTCCTCGACGTCCACGAACACGGGGACGGCGTTGACGCGGACCGCGCACGATGCGGTGGCCATGAACGTGTAGGCCGGGACGATGACCTCGTCGCCCGCCTCGATCCCGATGGCCTGCAGCGCGATTTCCATCGTGACCGAGCCGTTGGCGCAGGGGATGCCGAATTTCGCGCCGTGGGCGTCCGCGAACAGTTGGCCGAACTGCGCCGCCAGCGGGCTGGGGAAGGGATAGCCGCCCCAGTTGCGGGATTCCAGCGCCGCGTTCAGGTACGCGCGCTCCTTGTCGTCAAAGTAGGGCCACGGGCTGAAGGGGGTCGTCCGAACCGGGGTGCCGCCGAACAGGGCCAACTTTTCCATGATCCATTTCCTCGCGCAACGAGTTTCAAGGCGGTCCAGGACAAGGCCCGAGGCCGCGCCCCACAGACTCTCACTCCACGGGTTCGAAGTCCCCGTTCGCGACGATGTCGTCCAGGATGGCCCGGGCAGCGGCCGCGGTCCGGACCAGCGGGTTCGCCACCAATGCGGCCAGCGCCTTTCCCCGGGAACGCGTCATCGCCGCCTCGATGGTCAGCCGCTCGTAGCCCTTCACCTGGCGCATCAGGCCGAAGTACTCCTCGGGCACGGGCGCCTGGGGCAGGGGCCGCACGCCGTGGGAGGACAGTTCCGTCGGGATTTCCACCGAGGCGTCGTCCGGAAGGCCCGGGATCGCGCCGCGGTTCAGGACGTTGACGATCTGCACCCGGGGCGTCGGCGACAGCAGGGCCGCCATGACGTCGAGGGCCGCGCGGGAGTACCAGGCGCCGCCGCGCTCGGCCAGCAGCGCCGGCTTTTCGTGCTGCGTGGGATCCCGGTAGATCGCGAACAGGCGTTCCTCCAGATCCATCACGACCTGCGCGCGGGTCTTCGGGCTGGCCTTCAATTCCTGCAGGACCGCCTCGGTCGAGTAGTAGTAGCGCAGGTACCACGTCGGGATGGCGTGCAGCGCCGCCACCAGGTCCGTGCCTACGTCGATCTGCGGGATGTTGGCCGGACCGCCGGTGCCGGTGAAGGCCGCCAGGACGTGTTCGAAGACATCGGCGCCGCCGACCCGCAGCCCCCGGATCCACGCCAGGTGGTTCAGACCCACGTAGTCCAGTTCGACGGACTCGGCCGGGGCGCCCAGGGCCTTCGCGGCCTCCATGCGCATTTCCGTCGGGATGTTGCACAGGCCCACGGTCGGCACGCCGCCATGACGTAGCAGGGTTTCCGTGATGATCCCGGAAGGGTTCGTGAAGTTGATGATCCAGGCGCCCGGGGCGCGTTCGCGCACGTGTTCCGCGATCCCCAGGATCACGGGAATGGTGCGCAGCGCCTTGGCGAAGCCGCCGGCCCCGGTGGTTTCCTGGCCGATGCATCCGTGGCGCAGGGGGACGGTTTCGTCGCGGTGACGCGCCTGCTGGCCGCCCACGCGGATCTGCGTGACCACGAACGTCGAGCCGGCGACGGCCTCGTCGAGGTCCAGCGTGTCGCGAACGCGAAGGGTGGCGCCCGCGGCCGCGGCCATGCGCCGGCAGAAACCGGCGACGGGTTCCAGGCGGGCGGGGTCGATGTCCTC
>CAINDP010000117.1 GCA_903847405.1 uncultured Myxococcales bacterium
GCAGGAATTGAACGCGGCCGTCAACCGGTTGATGGCGGCGTGCGACGCTCTCCCCGTCGATGCGCAGCCCGACTATTGCCGGTACAAGACAACCGTCTCGGCGCTGCCCCTGCTGTACGACCTGCACCAGAACGGCGACGGCACCTTTGCCGCCAAGACCAAGGACCTTCCCGGCGACGCCGCGTCGATCTGCCTGACCTTCACCCTGTCCAAGGCCCGGGTCGTGGGGTTCGAGGCTGCTGCGGTCCCGTGACCGAAACTCACTCATCGACGTGGTTCTACAACGGGACGCAGGTCCCTTGCAGACAGGCCTGCCCGGGGCCGCAGAGGTCCGTTCCCTCGTCGGTCATGCCGCTGCAGTTGTCGTCCAGGCCATTGCAGATTTCGGCCCGGCCGGGATTCGCGCCCGGTATCTCCGGTGCGCAGTCGCAGTCCGGGTAGCCTTCGGTGCCGTTGCACGTCACCCAGTCCGCGCTTCCCGAGGCAGGCGCCGCGGCGGCGAAGGACACTGTTCCGTCGCAGCAGGTCGGGCACCCCGGGTTGTGGTTCGGTTCGCCGTCCCCGTCGATGTCGCAGTCGCAGGCGTCGCCGATCCCGTCCAGGTCCGTATCCAACTGGTCCGGATTCCGCACGGACGGGCAGTTGTCCGGGATGCAGAAACTGCAGTTCCACCCGGCGGGGCACTCGATCAGGTTGTCGCTGTCGTGCCCGTAGCAGGGGTCGCAGGCGTCGCCGCGGCCGTTGTGATCCTCGTCGGCCTGGTTGGGGTTCGACACGTCCGGGCAGTTGTCGCACAGGGGTTGGCCAGGACCGCCGCAGGGCGGGCAGATGCCGTCGAGTCGGATCCCGTTGTTCGGGACCCCGTCGCTGTCGAGGTCGCAGGGATTGTCACGGCAGGTACCGGAATCGAGGGCGCACAACGGATCCAGGACCCCGTCACAGTCGTTGTCCAGGCAATCGCAGTCCTCGTCCGCACCGTAGCCCGTGACGGCGCTGTAGTCGCACGTCCATAGGGCGGCCACGCAATGGACCACGACCCCGGACGTGCAGACGCCTGCCGTCAGGCACCCGGCGTCGGCCAGGGACGGTGCGGTGTCGTCCGCCGTGCAGCCCGCGGGCGTGACGCCCTCGTCCAGCCCGGGGGCGTCGAGTTCGTCGGCGACTACATCCTCCGGCGCGGGCACGTCGGGCGCTGTGTCCACGGGGACCTCCGGCACGTCCGGCGCGGCCCCGACGTCGGGATCTTGGGTTTCGGCCAGGTCCGGGACGTCGGGCATGGCCTCCGGCGGATCCGGGCAGACGCAGGAATACATCCCGCCTTTCGAGTAGCCCGCGGGCCCGTCCATGGCACAGCAGGCCTCCGCCACGCGGGTGCATTGCTCCGGACAGGTCACGCTTCCACGGCAACTCGGCAACGCCCGGCACCAGGCAGGCGCCCCGTCATCCAGCGGGTCCGCGACGTCCGGGGTAGGCTCCAGCGCATCCGGGCAGTTGCAAAAATACATCCCGCCTTCGGACGGGCCTGGAGGAGCGTCATTGGCGCAGCAGGCCCCCGCCACGCGAGTGCACTGCTCCGGACAGGTCACGCCTCCCTCGCAGACCGGCAGCGCAAGGCACCAGCCGGGCAGCACGTCCTCCCCCTCGCCGGCCCCGTCGTTCCCGCATCCCGCCACCACCAGGAGCGGCAGGAGTCCCGTATACGGCAACAATCTTCTGCTCATCCATGCCTGCGGTTGGTCCCGGACCACTATACCGAAGTCCCCCCCCTCTTCGCCATGCAAGATGAGGGAGGTTCCACGTCCGTCCGGTTCCAGGATCCAGGTCGGCCGACAAGCGCCGTTGACGAAAGGGTTTTTGGGGGGGGCTGACTGAAGCGTGGCGTCCTACCCCAGCCACTCCAGCAGCCGGTCGATGTCCTGGGCGTCATGCCACCCGTGCAGCGCGATGCGCAGGTAGCCTTCCCGCACCGACGCGTGGATGTTGCGGTCGGCGCCGACCTTCAGTCGGTCGAACAGCACGCCGGCGGCCTGGGGGCCCGCGTGCAGCGACAGGAACGGGCCCAGGCGGTCGGCGGCCCAGAGGGGCTCCAGGCGATCGGCTTCGCCCGGCCAGGTCGTTCCGCGGCGCAGGCCCGCGATCAGGCGTCCCTGCAGGGCGTGGACGTGGGCGGCGATCCGTTCGGGACCGGCGTCGTTCAGGAAGGCCAGGGACTCGCCCAGGATCGCGGCGCCGATCAGGTTGTAGGCGCCCGGTTCCAGGCGCCGGCCGTCGGGCAGCCAGGTGCGGGCCAGGTCGGTGCCCGGTCGTGCCCACTTGGCGCCGTCCGCCACCGACAGCCAGGAGCCGGCCGGGAGCAGCGACGAACGAAATTCAGGTGTCGTCCACAGGAACCCCTGGCCCGCCGGGCCCAGCAGGCCCTTGTGCCCGCCCGTGACGAAGGCCGCGACGCCCTGCAGGTCCGGCGTGAACACCCCGGCGCCCTGGATCCCGTCCACCAC
>CAINDP010000118.1 GCA_903847405.1 uncultured Myxococcales bacterium
GGGACCGCCTGAAGGCTGTCCCCCCGTCCCAGGCTGTCCCCCCGTCCCAGGCTGTCCCCCCGTCCCAGGCTGTCCCCCTGTCCCGGCCTGTCCCCCCGTCGCTCCACCACCATGCCGTCCCCCCTCGTCACGGGGCTACAACCCCTGGGCCCGCACGCGGATCGCGACGGTGGCACCCGGCGCCAGGTCGATTGCCGGCGTCTGCGCCGACGTCGTCTGGAACAGCGAGGTCCAGCGTTGCACCGCATCCGTCGCCACCGGCACACCGTCGACCGCGAACTCCGGCGCACCCGACGGCGCGTCCCAGCGCATGGCCAGGCGCCACGCCGTCACGTCCGCGGAACCCGCCCGCCGGGTGACCTGCACCACCGCCTCGCCCGCCACGCTCCGCTCGACGACCAGATCGAACCGCTCGCCGCCCGCGCGCAGGCCCCGGAAGGCCATCCGCGGCCACCCCGCAGGCAGATGGGGCCGCAGCGTGATCCCCTGCGACGTGGCGTCGGGCCGGAAGCCCACCAGGTATCGCAGGACCGCCTCGGCCACGATTCCCCCCTCCCAGGGCCGGAACTTGGTCGTGTAGTCGCCCAGCGCGCCGATCGGGTCGTAGGCGATCGAAAGCCCCGAGTGGTCGTCGTAGATCATGTACTCGACCAGGTTTCCCGACGTGTCCAGGTCCGTGCGGACGGCCGCGAAGGCCGCCGCCGCCTGGGGATGCCCGGTGTCCGTCATGGCGGCCAGCGTGTACCCGGGCAACATGCCGGTGTAGACCCCTTCCCAGGCGAACGTGCCTTCGTACAGTGGGTCCGGACGGCTGACGATCTCGCCGGGGGCCCGCCCCAGTTGCTTCACCAGGCAATCCAGGGACGACTGGGCCAGCGGGTCGTCCCCGTCCTTCCACCCGGACCAACTGACCTGGAGGGCCACGTCCTCGAACGGCAGCGACATCTGCAGCGTGTCCATCCAGGCGAACGCCGCCATGCACCCGTCGGTCCTCTGGAAGTGCGGGACGGAATCGCGTTCGACTTCCGCCGACAGGGCGCGAACCTCCTCGCCCTCCGCGACCTTCCCCAGGGCACCGGCCAGCCGGTCCAGTTCCCGGGCCGCCCCCAGCCACAGGAACGTCGAGTTCGCGGACCACGTCAGGTCATGGTGGGCATACTCCAGATCCAATCCGAAGGCCGCGTTCATGGCGGCCCGGTACGTTTCGTCGCCGGTGAAGGGCAGCAGCCGGTCGATCCCGAACCCCTGGGCGAACAGGCACCGCCGCAGCAGGCCCCACCGATCCGTCGCCCGCGCCGGATCCCCCGTGTACCGGTGGTGCAACCCGTACATGGTCACCATGTAGGACGGCGTTTCGCCCGCCACCCGGCCTTCCAAAGGCGCCATCGCGGCCCACTCCGGAGCCGCCGGCGCCGTCGTGACGTCCAGGTCCGCGTCGTAGCTGTTCTTCAGGTCGCCGGCGTACCGGATCGCCGCGTACACGTAGTCCAGCATGGCCTCGACGTCCTCGAACGCGCCGTACGCCAGCAGCGCCATGACCGGCCCGATGTTGTCCCGGGCCCACGTCCGCGTGTACTGGGACATCGGGCAGGTGGCGCCGGTCGCCGCGGTCTGGACCTTCAACGTCATCTTCATGCCGTCCAGGAAGTCCGCCACCATCGGGTCCGGGACGTCGGCCTGGACCGTGCCCGCTTCCCATCCGGTGTACGCCGTCGCCGCCGCGCCGAGGAACGCGGACATCGCCAGGGCCGGATCCTCGGTGAACCACCCGGGAACCGCGTCCGCCTCGGCGGTTTCGGCCGGGGCGTCGCCGGTGCAATGGGACAGCAGATGGACCGATTCGCCGCCCGGCGCCACGGGTTCCAGGCCCAGCACCAGGCGGCCGTCGATCGCCGATGCCGTCGCGCCGACGACGCCCTGGAACTGCGTGGCCAACCGGCGGACCCGCCCGTCGGAGGGGGCCTGGGTTTCCAGGAGGGTGCCGGCCGCCGGCGACGTCACGGGGTTCGTCGGGACGACCACGATGGCCAGGGGTTGGGACGCAACGGCGCCGCGGTTCCGGACGATCACCTGCCGCAGGAAGCACGTCAGCGGGGCCTCGCCGCTGCCCGCCGGGGGCGCCAGATCGATCGTGTCCAGTTCCAGGTCGCCCAGCCGCCCCCGGGTCACGACGACCGGCGCCGACAGGCTGCGGCCGGCCCATTCCTCGTCGAAATCGGGAGGCGTCTGGTCGACGGCCCGCGCCAGGCGGATCGCGTAGTCCCCGAAGAAGTTGGCGCGACGCTCGTAGGTCGGCCCGATCAGCGAATGCAGCGTGTTCAGCGGATCGGCCAGCCCCACGAACCCGAAGACCCGGCCGTTGCCGGTCCCGAAAGCCCCGCGATGGCCCACGTTCGGACGCGCGGCCACCGGGCCCGTGACATGGGTCGCATACCGGCTCATGCGGGCGAACGCCTCGGGGTGCTGCGCCGGGACCGTCCCGTCCAGGGGGAATCGGTCGGGCACGGTCCAGGCGACGCCCTCGGGGAGCCCGTCGGGAACGTCGGGCATGTCGGCAACGTCCAGCGCGTCCGACGCGTCCGCCGACACCTCGTCGCCGCCCTCGGGAGGCACGTCCGCCCCCGTCAGATCCGCCCCCGCCCCGGCCCCCGACCCGCACGCCGCCGCCAGCAACAGCACCGCCGCCCATCCCGCGCTTCGCACCATGAATCGAGCCCTCGCCTGAAGCGGTCCTAGGGTAGCGTGGAGGTGCCCGAGACGTCCACCGAGGAATACTGAAAGGGGATCCGGGAGGTTGGGAAGAAACCTACCTGGCCTGGCAACCGCCGCCGGTCGGGGCGCCGCCGGCGTCATTCGACAGGGTCTTTTCGCAACCGGGAGTGCCCGGGTTGCCGGCGCAGAAGATCTGACGGATCTCGTCGGCGGTCAGGGCGCTGGCGGGCTGACGGTTGTTCACCAGCCACGACGGGCTGGCGCTGACTCCCAGTTCCTGGCCGATGGCGGCGTCCGCGGCCAGCAGCTTCCGGCCCTCGGGACCCTTGGCGCACTTCTCGATGACCGCGGCCTTGATCGGGCCCTTGGCGCAGGCCTTCCAGTCCGGCGACTCGATGGCCTGGTTCCGGCACCACACGTAGTCCAGCCACAGGTTGTCCTTGCCGTACTTCGCGCTGGCGCAGATCTGGCGCAGGTCCTCGTCCACCTCGGCCTGGCCGTGCAGCGAGTCGATCGCCCCGCCCTCGCCGACATCCGCCAGGAAGTGGACCTTGAAGTCCATCTTCTTCCCGAAGGTGGCCAGGACTTCCTTCATGGCGTTCATCGCGACGATGCCGTAGGGGCACTGGCTCATGACGAACACCTCGAGGGTGCCCTTCCGTTCGGGACGGCACGCGAAGTCGGCCGTGCACCCCGGGTCGTCGCAATCGATCTTCCCGTTCCCGTCGTCGTCGGTCCCGTTGCCGCAGATCTCGGCCGTCGGATCGAAGCCGGCGTCCACCGTCAGCAGGCGGTAGGGCCCGGCCGCCTCGAAGTACTTTTCGATCTGGGCGAACGACGGGTCCTTCGTGACCTCCTCGCTGAACAGGAAGGCCGGCAGGAACTTCTGGTCCGCCGCCCGCAGGGTCGCATACAGCGCCTTCCCGTCGTCGCTGCCGTACTCCAGGACGCGGTCCTTCAGGCCCGGGAAGATGCCGCGCAGTTGCTGCAGGCCGATTTCGACGGCCTTTCCACAGGGTTCGCACCGCGGGTCGGTCAGGACCGTCAACGGGACGGTCACCGGAACCGGCAGCGTCGCGCAGACCGCCGGCTTGCCGCCGGTCACCAGGCCGCACAGGGTGCGCAGGTACGATTCCGTCGTGCGGGGACCCTCGAACGGCTTGCCGTTGACGGCCATCGACGGGGACCCCTGGACGCCCAACTGCTCCGAGTGCTGGAACGACGCCTTCAGCAGCGCCTTCCCCTCGTCGCCTTCGGCGCAGGCCGTCACGGCGGCCACGTCGATGCCGGCCTTCTGGGCGCAGGGCCCGAAACTGTCCGGTACGGACTGGGGATCGATGTTCATGCAGGAAATCACCCCGCGGTACGCCCGGGGCGCCAGTTTCGCCGCACAGGCCTGCAGCAGGTCCCCGCGCAGTTCCGGCTCGCCGTGCATCGAGGTCAGACTGCCGTCGTCCTCGACCCCGCCGATGAAGTGCAGGCGGAAGTCCACCGCGTCGCCCAACTGCTCCAGCGCCGGGAACAGGGCGCTTTCGGCCTGGACGCCGTAGGGACAGCGCGACATCACGAACAGTTCGACCTGGACCGGTGTCGCCGCGACCTCGGCGGCGACCGGCTTGGGCGGCGTGTCATCCGCCTTGCGGGAGTGGCAGCCCAGGGTCAGCAACAGGGCGACGGCCACGGTCGAAACAGCCAGCGTGCGAGCCATCATGGGACCCTCCAGAATTCCGGCACAGGGTACACCCGTCGAACCCGATTGGACAGTTCTGGCGCCCGCGAACCGCGCTACAGCGCCGACCGCAGCGCAGTCGGCAGATCCGGGCTGGCAAAGCGGTAGCCCGACTCCGTGGCGACCCGCGGCAGGACCCGCTGGGACGCCAGCAGGGCCTCCGCGAACTGGCCCAGGACGATGCGCAGCGCAAAGCCGGGCACAGGCACCAGGGCGGGTCGCCCCAGGGCCTTTCCCAGTTCCCGGGCAAACTCCCGGTTGATGACCGGCGCCGGTCCGACCACGTTCAGGGGCCCGTCCAGGCCCGGCGCCGTCGCGGCGTGCAGCAGCATTCCCACGACGTCGTCGATGGCGACCCACGGCATCCATTGGCCGCCCAGGCCGAAGGGACCGCCCAGCCCGACCCGGTAGATCGGAAGCATCGCGGCCAGCGCGCCGCCGTCCGGCCCCAGGACCACCCCGATGCGCGGCGCCACCACGCGCATCCCGAACGCGCGCGCCTTCCAGGCTTCCGCTTCCCAGGCGACGCAGACCTCCGACAGGAAGTCGCTCCCCGGCCCGCTGGCCTCGTCCAGGATTTCGTCGCCCCGGGACCCGTAGTACCCGACCGCCGAGGCACTGACCAGCACCGCCGGAGGCCGCGGCAGTTCGCGCAGCGTGGCCACCAGGTTCCGGGTGCCCGACACGCGGCTGCCCAGGATGCGGGCCTTTCGCTCCCGGGTCCACCGGCCCGACCCCACGTTCTCGCCGGCCAGGTGGATCACCGCGTCCACGCCCTCGAAGGCCTCGTGCGGCGGCGGCCCCGATTCGGCGTCCCACCGGAAGGCGTCCACCGGCCCCAGGTCGGCCCGCGCCCGAACCGGATCCCGGGACAGCACGGCCGGCCGCTCCAGCCGTGCGACCAGGCGACGCCCGATGAACCCCGTGGCACCTGTGACCAGCACGCGCATGGATGCCTCCGAACAGGGAGTCCAGTGTAGGCAGGCCCAGGGGAGGGGTCAATGCGGGGGGGTTGGAATGGAGGTGGCCGTGTGGCGGGCGGCTACTTGCCGGTCGGGTGCGGGGGCAGGCGATCCGGGAAGTCGGCCGGGACCAGGACGTCCGCCTCTTCCTTCAGGCGGTAGAACTGCTCGGCCGCCCGGATGACCTCGAACAGGGCGTCCTCGAAGCTGTTGGTCGAATCCTTCGTCAGGTCCTCGCCCCACCGGTTCGTCACCTGGTTCACGAAGAAGTGGCCGCTGTTGCACTCCTGCGTGAAGCCGTCCCGGCTGATCTTGGTGATCGCGCACTCCTCGTGCGTGCCCTTGCACTGCGCCTCGGAGCACGTGAACATGCCCGCGTCGTCCTTGTAGCAGTTGCAGTACCGCTCGCCGGTATCGTCCTTGCGGTAGCAGCACTGCCCGTCGGGCGCCATCAGCACGAAGCGCGGCGTGGTTCCATAGCCCCAGGTCAGGTTCATGATGGCGGTGATCGCGATGGTGTCCTTCAGGGGCATGCCCACGCCCGGCAGGATCAGGCCCAGCGGATACCGGGTGGTCGCGTTCACTTCCGAATCGTACTCCGGGGGCAGGTTCACGGCGTACCAGCGCCGCTGGCCCAGGATTTCGCTGTAGTACGACCGGTACTCGATGCGCCCGTCGAACTCGTAGTTGTCCACCCACATCGCGTCGGGCAGGCGGGCCATCGTCATGGTGTACAGGACGCCGGCACGCAGCGACACCTCGGTCCCGTTGCCCACGTGGCCGCCGCTGCCGCTGAGGGGATCGGCGGTGGGGTCGCCGTAGCCCATGATCGCGGCATCGCCGAAGGACTTGCGGGACCAGTCGATCCCGCCGAGGTCCATCATGACGTCCTCGTTCAGGGAGTTCGGCAGCATCGCGTCCGGGTTGCCGCCGAAGTCCATGTACCGCTTCACGTTGATGCCGCGCAAGGTCAGGGCGTTGGCCGCGTGGACCATGTGGGTCAGCGCGTGCAGCGCGTCCCGGATGCCGCCATCGAAGTAGTACTGCTTCTCCTTCAGCACCTCGATCGGGGCCTTCCGGAAGAAGGAACGGGAATCGGCGTCGATCATCTTCTGGAGATTCGGGTTGTTGGTGTATTTCCCGTCGCCCTCGCCGAAGTCCTTGAACCCGATCGCCGACTCGGCCAGACCGTCCAGGCCCAGGTCGCTGAAAATCTCGTCCTCGTCGTACTCGTAGTTGCCCTCGGTGCCGCCGGGGTTGGTCAGCAGGTCGAAATCGTCGCCGTTCGGATCCGTGCCCTCGACGTAGGCTGCGTTCGGGCCGACCGAGCACCCGCCGTCCCCGTCCTCGCGGACGTTCGGGCAGCCATCGACGCCCCAGTCGCTCCAGCGCTCGCTCATGTTGATGACCATGGGTTCACCGTAGTCGTGCCGGCCATTGGCGTTCAGGTCCACCGACAGCAGCAGCGGGACGGGCCGCGAGTAGGCGTGGGCGGGGTCATACGCGGCGGTCAGTTTGCGGAAATCAGGGTTCAACTTCCCGCACTTGTTCGGGTCCCCCTGGTAGCAGCCGACGGGCGTTTCGCCGTCGCAATAGCCGACCAGGTCGTAGGTGCCCTGGGGGTTGTACTCGACGTTGTAGTTGTAGGGCTTGCCCACCTTGACCGGGTTCGCGCAACGGTCCGAACTGCTGCGCAGCAACTCGGACGGCTGGACGCCGGGGGGCAGCAGCGGGTGGTCGGGGTTGTAACTGATGATGTTGCCGTATGCGAAGGCCATGCTTTCCAGGACGTCGTTGTAGAAGTCCCGGTCCCAGGTGCCGCCCTGGGTGTCAAAGTGGAAGTGGTTGAAATCCCATTCGTATTCCCAGGGCTGCTTCTTCACGTTCGCCGTGCCGCAGAACACCAGCGGGTTGTCCGGGTTGTTGATGTCCGCCAGGACGTCGGGCTGCAGCAACTGGTCCAGAGGGCAGAAGCCGCCACCCATGTACTCGCGGATCATGTGGGCCAGGTAGCGGAAGTCGATGTAGCCGCCCAGGCCGCCGGCCGCGTCGAACCACTCGGGGTGGTGGGCCGCCACGGTCAGCGCCATCGCGCCCATGGACATGCCGGCGACCGTCCGGAAGGTGAAGTGCTTCAACACCATCGGGACGTCCTCGGGAACGTCGGTCACGACGTCCGGGTCACCCGGATCGTCGACGGCGTCGGGCGTCGTCACGTCCGGAACGTCCGCCACGTCGGAGGGTTGCGGGGTGTCGGCAGTGTCCAGCACGCCGGGGTCGGTCCCCAGGTCCGCGGGGCTGTCGTCCCCGCCGCAGGCCGCGAAACCGGCCACCAGGAACATCACCGCGATCGAAACTGCGAAGCGCTTCACGGAACCCTCCGGAAGAAGAAGCAGGGTCCTGCAACCCGGCGCAGGCATTGTAGGGAAGCGTTCACCGCCGCACAATGCCCGAATTGACACACTGAGTCATGGATCACGGGGCAGGGTGGGTCACGGCGCCAGGCGCAGGTCCGCGACGATGGGCCAGTGGTCGGAGGGGAACTTCGGCCCGGTCCCGTAGCGGGTCAGATCCACGCGCCAGTCCGCGGCGGTCCAGCCCGTCCCCGCGACAAAGACGTGGTCGATGCGGATTGCGGGGTCGTACGTCAGGGGCGGCACGTCGTTCGAATCCACGTGGGGTTCCGGGGCCAGCGCATACGCGTCCTGGAACCGGAAGCCCTGTCCGGCCACGCCGCCCGTCAGGATCGCGTAGGCCGGGTGCGCGGGTTCGGCGTTGAAGTCCCCGACCAGGATCACCGGCATCCGGTCGGCCCAGGGCGCCGTGCGCTCCAGGACCATCGGGGCCATCTTTTCCTGGGCGGGGTTGTTCGCGTCGAAGTGCGTCACGGCGAAGAAGATCTCGCGGCCCGCCAGCCGATCGTTCAGCCGCGCCCAGTGTACGTGGCGCGGGATCACCTGTCCGTCGATCAGCCCGACGGACCACGGGATGTCGGGAGTGGGGCTCAGCCAGTAGATGCCGTGTTCCAGCACGTCGAAGCGGTCGATCCGGTACATCAACGTCGCATCGGGGTTGGGCAGCCACTGCTCTGCGTCGTTCCCTTCGTAGTACAGGGCCGCGAAGCCCGGCGCCACGGCGAGGACCTGGGCAACGTCCTCCGGGAACATCAGTTCCTGCAGCCCCATCAGGTCGGGCGCGTACCGGCTGAAGATGTCCTGGAAGGCCTTCAGGCGCTCCTCCCACGGATCGTAGGTGTCGTCGCACCACGCGCACAGGACGTTGAAGGACATGACCTTGTACGACGTCGGCTCGGGCGGGGTGTCGGTGTCGCTGCCGCAGGCCCCCAGGATCCAGGCCGCCGAAAGGGCGGCCAGCGCCGTCAACACCCGGATCCCACGGGTCGTTCGCACGGGCCCTCCCTGTCGAACCGGCGGCCTATTCGGGAACCGCGTGGAAAACGATCTCGTCCCCGAAGGCCGCACCCGCTTCCTGGGTCAACCAGGATTCGGACGGGACCGAACCGCGCATGAACCGGTTCAGGAACGAAATCGCGTACTGGTTGATCGCCTTCTGGGCCTGGTTGTAGTCCCAGTTCGTCACCGGGTTGCAGCCGTCGTCCATGGCGTCCTCGGCGTCCCCCCAGAGGGGCGCGACCTCGGCCAGGTTCATCTTGCACACGTCGGTGAAGGTGTAGTGGCCGCCGCGCTTGATCGTCAGGAACCACTTCGGCGGCAGTTGCTGCCTCCAGGGGTCCCACTGGGAGATCGTGTAATCCAGCGTCCTGTCCATCTGGCCGCCCATCATCAGCGTCGGCAGGCTCAGTTCGCTGATCAGGGGCGCGTAGAACTGCGGCGAGATCAGGTCCACCATCGAGCCCTCGGGCGCCATCGGGACGATCGCCTTCACGCGCGGGTCCCAGGTGATCGCATACGACGTCAGTCCGCCAAACGAGTGGCCGGTGCTGCAGACGTTGTTGGTGTCCACGCGGCCGTAGAACGGGTCGACCGGGTCCAGCACCTTCTTCGCCATCGTGTCGATCAGGAACGTCAGGTCCACCGGGCGCCGGACGGCCGAGTCGAACAACTCTTCCTTCTGGTAGCCGTACACCATGATCTCGTACAGCGTGTTGTCCTCGTGATCGGGCGACATCACGACATAGCCGTGGGAGGCCAACTGGACGGTGAAGAACACCGTCTGGTACCGGATGCCGAAGGCGCCGTGGCTGAACAGCGCCAGGGGCCACTTCGTTTCGCCGACCCGCACCGGGGCGCCCCAGACCGCCGCCGTCGGGTACAGGCCCAGGTCGATGCCCTCGTACTTGGCGCGCAGGGCGTCGGTCCCGTCCGCCTTGATGTCGTAAACGAACCCGGGCTTGCCCCGCTGATCCTCGGTGGTGGGATACCAGATCTCGGTGACCAGGGTCCGCGGCGTGCCGTCGGCGTTCGGGTTCAACGGGTCCGTGTAGGTGTAGCGCATCACGCCCACCGGGAACGGGCCGAAGGCGCCCGGGTCCGGCGCGTGGGTCGGGTCGGCGGCGCACAGGCCCTCGAAGCAGGAGGGCTCGGCGGCCGGCAACTCAGGCGGAACGTCGGCTGGCACGTCGGCGGGCACGTCGGCGGGCACGTCGGCCGGCACGTCGGCCGGAACGTCCGCGGGCTCGTCCTGAGCAACGTCGAAGGGCACGTCGGTCACGCCCGGGTCCGTCGCCGTCGACGAACTGTCGCACGCCACGATTCCCACGCACAGGAAGCCCGCCACCGCGAGCGTCATCACGAACATCCCGGTCTTTCGCATCGGTTCCTCCATGCTGGTCGCCACTCCACCCGGCGGCATTATAGGGAGTTTCCTAGTTCGAGGTACCCTGGCACTGCACTGCCGGCACGATCTGGCATTCGGTCCCCTCGGCCAGGGGCTTTCCGGCCAGCCGGTCCTTCAGCCACGCCTTCTGCTCGGGCATGGACCAGAAGGATCCCTGGGAGTGCAGGGCACCCTGGCACTCCAGGTACTGCATCCGGTATCCCTGGCCGCACAGCGTCGTGAAGGAGCCCTTTTCAATCCCGACGTCCACCAGTTCGTCGGCGCCGGCCATGACCCACAGGACGGGCGCATCGGCCCCGCGCGGGAACGAGGTCGTCGTCAGCGAGTTCTGCTGGAACCAGCAGCCCCAGGGGTCCATGCCCGACAGGCCGGTGGCCTCCAGGCCCGCCAGGAAGGGCGCTTCGAACTCCTGCTGCGCGGTCACCCCGTCCAGGGTTCCATAGAAGTCGCACCGCGTGTCCAGCGCCACGGGGAACGTCGTCCGGAAGTGCCCGGGTTCGGTGTCGGTCAGCGTGGTCGCCAGGACCTCCTCGTGGCCGTAGTAGCGGGCCGAAGCGACCAGGAAGGCGCTGAGGTTCGACATGGACAGGCGGCTTTCGCGGATGGAAATTTCGGACTGGGCCTGGAGGTTCGCCGGCGGGGTCAGGGCGATGGTGGCCGGGACCTCGAACTCCGGGGCGTACCACCGGGCCAGGCGATCGGCATACAGCGCGGCATGCCCGCCCTGGGACGCGCCCCAGGGAACGACGCGGCGCTCGGGCCGGGCCGGCTCGTCGGTAATTTCCCCGGACGACAGCAGCGCATAGGCGGCCCGCACGGCGTCCCACCCGGCGACGGCGGCCGGTTCCCCGACGAGGTAGGGGTGCTTCATTTCGGAGGGCGCCCCGAAGGCGTTCATCCCCAGGTAGTCGGGCGCCACGCTGATGTAGCCCAGCGCGGCCCACAGGGCGGCCAGGGCGTTGCCTTCGATGCCCAGCGACGGCGCGCAGCCGTCCGAGGCGCCCGAGGTCCCGTGCATCCACATCACCATGGGGTAGGTCGCGGCGCCGCCGTCATCGCGCTGGGGAACCGCCACCAGGGCCGTGGCCCGGCGCGGAACGCCCTTGTCCTGCGTCGTGTAGGCGATCTTGTACATGCGCGTGCCGAATTCCAGCGGAGCGGCGGCCCCGAAGCCGGCGCCGATGATCGCGTCCTCCAGGATTTCCTTCGGCTGGGCCCACATCGGGTCCTCTTCCCAGGAAACGACGGCGCCCACCTCGGCTGCGGGCAGCCAGGCATAGGCGGGCAGGCCGCAGCCCCCGGGCACGACGTCCGGGGAACCGGGATCCCAGGGAAGGTCGGCCGGGACATCGGCCAGGACATCGGCAGGAAGGTCGCCCAACGCGTCGGCAACCACGTCAGCCCCGCCCAGGTCGACGTCGGACGCGCCGTCGTCCCCGCAGGACGCCAGGGCCATCGCCGCCAGCGCCATCGTCATCGCCATCATCGAACCGGATCGCCTGCGCATGGTTCCTCCCCGCCCCTGGGCGGCGGGAGGATACCGCAGGGCGCGACAACTTGCATCGCGACCTCCGGGGCCCGGGAATCCCCGGGGAATCCGCCCCCCGGCCGGACCCGTGGACGCCGCCGGCCGCTTCCGTTAGGCTTCCCGCGCCGCCCGACAGCGTGACGGGCGGTTCGACGGGAGGCGCACATGGCGGTTCGTTTCGGTTCGAAGGGTTCGACGGCATTCACCACCATCGCGGCCACCCTGCTGGTGGCGGCGGCCCTGGCGGCCTGCGGCGGCGGGAAGGGCGGGACCGATGCCGCATCCGATCCCGGCCCCGGCGACCTGGCCGACGTGCCGCCGATCGACGTGCCCGCGGTCGACGCACCCGACGTTCCCGACGTCCCCGAGGACCCCGACGTCCCGGGCACCGCCGAACTGCCCACGCTCCCCAACCTGACGCCCCTGGTGAACGTCTTCATCGGCACCACGGCCGCCGGCAACGTGATTCCCGGTCCCAGCGTCCCCCGGGGCATGATGAAACTGTCCCCCGACACCAACGCCAGCAGTTCGGCGGTCGAGGGCTACAACTACGGCGACAGCAAGATCCAGGGCTTCAGCCACACGCACCTCGAGGGCCCCGGCGGTTCCACCAACGGCTACAGCCAGATCCTGTTCATGCCGACGACCGGCCCGCTGAAGACGAACGTGAAGGACTACGCCTCGGCCTTTTCCCACGACGACGAAACCGCGGCGCCGGGCTACTACGCCGTCGGCCTGAAGGACTACGGCATCCAGGCCGAACTGACGTCCACCGCAAAGTGCGGCATCCACCGCTACACGTTCCAGAATGCGGGCGAGGCGCGCGTGCTGATCGACCTGGCCCGGACCCGCGGGCAGGCGCTGATGGGCACCCTGGCCCTGGTGGGCGACCGCCGGGCCGAGGGCTACGGCAAGTACATCGTGAACTCCCTGATCTCGATCGGGCTGGCGGACACGAACCCCACCACCGGCGAGTCGACGGTCTACTTCTCGGCGGAACTGGATCGGCCGTTCCTGCCGACCTCGGCCACCTTCCCGACGGGCGACTCCATCGGCGCCCACCTGGACCTGTCGCCCGCGGCCGGCGACGTCGTGACGGTGAAGGTCGGGATTTCGTACATCTCGGTCGCGCAGGCCCGCAAGAACCTGGAAACCGAGTGCCTGTCCGAGTCCTTCGAGGACGTCCGGGCCGCCTCCGTCGCCGCCTGGAACCGCAAGCTGTGGCGCGCGGAGGTCACGGGCGGGACGACGGAGCAGCAGCGCATCTTCTACACCGCCCTGTACCACTCGTTCCTGGTGCCCGTGGACGCCACCGAGGACGGGAAGTTCTTTTCCGGCTGGGACGAAAAGGGCCAGGTCGTCGAGGCCAAGGGCTGGAAGTACATGACCGACGACTGGTGCATCTGGGACACCGGCCGCGTCACGCACCCGCTGCACACGATCGTCGATCCGGAATCGCGCTCGGACATCGCCCAGAGCCTGGTCCACACCTACGAGGCCGGCGGCTGGATGGCCAAGGCCACGTGGAACGCCCTGGGCGACTCCCGGTGCATGACCGCCAACTTCCAGTTCTGCGTCATCGCCGACGCGTACCGCAAGGGCTTCCGGGGCTTCGACGTCGAAAAGGCCTGGGAGGGCATCTACAAGGGCGCCACCCAGGACTGCGTGAACAGCCTGCAGGACATCACGTGCGCCTACCTGAACCAGGGCACGCCGCCGGACTACATCAACCTGGGCTACGTCAGCGAGCAGTGCGATGGCATCCAGTCGGCCAGCACGACGCTGGAATACGCCTACAACGACTTCTGCATCGCGCAGTTCGCCGAGGCGATCGGCAAGCCCGATCAGGCCGCCATCTTCCGCGCGCGGTCGGGCAACTGGAAGAACAACTTCGACTACACGATGGGCTTCTCCCGGCCGAAGAACCGGGACGGCACCTGGCGCGATCCGTTCGACCTGTTGTCGGACATCGGGTTCTGCGAGGCAGATTCCTGGAAGTACACCTGGCACGTCCAGCAGGACATGTGCGGGCTGGTGGACGCCATGGGCGGGGTCGCCAAGTTCCAGGCGAAACTGGACGAGTTCTTCGCCGACGGCCACTTCTCGATGGACAACGAGCCCGACTTCCAGACGCCGTTCCTGTACAACTACATCGGCAAGGCGGCCAAGACCCAGGATCTGACGCGGAACCTGCTGGCCCGGTATTTCAAGGACGCGCCGGACGGCCTTCCCGGGAACGACGACTCGGGCGCCATGTCGTCCTGGGCGGTGTTCGCGATGATGGGCCTGTACCCGGTGGCGCCGTCCGACGACCACTACGCGATCACGTCGCCCGTGTTTGAAAAGACCGTGCTGCACATGGATCCCGAACGCAAGGCGGGCATCGACTTCGTCATCCAGGCGGACGACGTGTCGGACACGAACCGCTACATCCAGTCGGCCACCCTGAACGGCGTGGCGCTGAACCAGCCGCGCATCGCCCACGCCGACATCGCGAAGGGCGGGACGCTGGTGCTGAAGATGGGGGCGATGCCGTCGCTGTGGGGCGAGGCGCTGTGTCCGTGATTGCTGCAAGGGGGGACAGCCTTAAGGCTGTCCCCCGTCTGTTGGTGGGGGACAGTCTTAAGACTGTCCCCCTGTCCACAACGCCTGCACGATCGGCCTCACCGACCCCACGAACGTGACCCGAGTCCCCTCGAAGTCGTCGAACATGTACGTCAACCGATCCCACCGATGGGGCTTCTTCGCATAATCCAGATCGGCCGGCACCAACCCCAGCTCCTCGACCGCCATCAGTTCTTCCAGCGTGCGCGGGCCGCCGAACGGACGCCCCAGCGGCGCCACGAAATGGACCACCTTGCGGAACTTGGCGAACCCGGCCGCCTGCGACGCGAACACCTCGGTCAAATGCACCTTCAACGCCAGTTCTTCCGGCGTCAGGCGGAAGCGCAGGCGCGTGCCCCGGTACAGGGGATGGAACCGGAACGCGATGGCGACGGTGTATTCGTAGGCGGGCAGGTGGTACAGCGGCACGGGCACGCCGGTTTCCCGCACCAGGTCGCGCACGGCCAGCATCGTGAAGAAGTGCGTCAGGTCGTGCTCGGGCTGGCCGCCCTGCCAGGCCTGCGTGAACACCGCGTCGGGCTTCAGGGCGAAAACGGCGTCGCGCACGGCGTCCCGGAACGCCTGGAAGTACGGCTTCACTTCCTCGATGGTCTTTTCGCCGGAGTACAGCCAGGCGAAACGCCGGTAGGTTTCGACCTCCGAGATGCCCAGGTTCGTGACGCCCTCGGGCGGAATTCCCAGCAGCGCCATCGACCGGTACCCCTCGGCGACGCGGACCGCCGAGTAGTCCGCGGGCGACAGGTCGGACTCGAAATACAGCCCGTCGCTGTTGGTCGTGAAAATCGCCCGCTTTCCCGGCCCCAGGCGCTGCACCAGGCCGGCCGTCGAGATTTCGTCGTCGTGGTGGGCCAGCACGATCACCGGCCGCTGGAACGACGGCAGGTCCCGGCAGAATTCGTCCCCCAGGCGGAATGCTTCCTTCGACATCGTCCCTCCTCTGATCAGGCGGGCCGAGTGTACCGCAGCCGCCCCTGGCGGGAGCAACCTCTCTCCTTTATCCTTCACGCCGGCTTCGGGGGCGACGGGGAGGTTCCATGGAACGGCGGTTCGGGTTTGTTGTGGCGATCCTGCTGGTGGCGGGGCTCTGGACGGCGTGCGGCGGCGACGGCTCCGCGGCCCCGGATGCCCTGGCGGACACGGATCCGGGCATGGACGTCGCCGGCGACCCGGGGACTGACAGTCCCGGCGACTTGCCGCAGGACGACAAGCCCGTGGACGTTCCGGGCGACGCGCCCCTTGCCGACGATGGCGTCGACGACACCGCCCAGATCCCCTTCCCCGAACTGGACCCGGCCGTCTGCCGCCTGGCCGCCCCGATCGATCTGCTGGGCTTCAATCCCGCCTATGTCCCGCCCACCGGCACCTCGATCCTGCAGGACAAGGCCTGGTTCCTGCTGACCGCATTGATGCAGGTGCCCGACGCCCGCGCTGCGGTGACGAATGATCCCGCCCTGCTGGCCCTGTCGACCGCCCGCACGGCCGCCCTCCGGGACGCCGCCGCCACGTGCGGGGCCGACGCCACCTGCCACGCCGTACACCTGTCCTGGTCCGCGAAGCAGATCACCGATGTAGCCACGGACCTGGCGCGCGTGCTGAAGACCACGAACGTCACGGCCACGCACCTGCGCCCCTCGGGCCGGTTCACGCTGTTTGCCGACCTGGACGACGATGCCCTGGTGATCCGCGCGGCGACCGAGGCACTGACCACGTTGCAGGCGACCTTCGACAACTACGCCCGGCCGCGACCCGACCTGGAAACGCTGGTGTCCACCGCCTCCACGGCCCACCCCGATGCGCTGCTGTTCTTCGAGCCCCTGCTGCACCTGGCCCTGGCGGGAGTGAAGGCCGACGAAAGCGACCAGGCCGAGCAGTTCGAGCCCCTGGCCGTCGGCGAAAACAAGAAGGCGCTGGAACGGGCGGCCACGATTCAGTGGGACGACTGGCGCTTCACCGTGATCCTGGTCCTGGGCTGGGGCCCCGACGATCTGGCACAACCGTTGTCGGACACGGGGCGCGAGCACTGCGACATCGCCGCGACGCGGTGGCAGGCCGGCCTGGCGCCCTTCCTGCTGCTGTCCGGCGGAGCGGTGCATCCGGACCGCACGCCGTACTTCGAAGCCATCGAAATGAAGAAGTACCTGGTCGAAACCCTCCTCATCCCCGAAGACGCCATCCTGGTGGACCCCCATGCCCGGCACACCACCACGAACGTGCGCAACGCCTCCCGCCTGATGCTCCGGGCCGGCATCCCGACCGACCACCCGGCCCTGATCAGTTCGGACTTCCTGCAGGCGCCCTACGTCACGGCCCTGGGCGTCCGGTGCATGGCGGACCTGGGCTACCTGCCCTGGAGTTCCATGGCGCAGTTGTCCGACAACGACGACTGCTGGCTGCCCTCGCCGGTATCGCTGTATGGCGACGCCCGGGATCCCCAGGACCCGTAGGCCGAACCTCCCCTCCCCGCCCCGAAAACAATCGCCGTCCGTGACAGCGCCATGACATCGCTGCCCCATGCTGGACCTCGGTGACCGCACTGGCGGGCGCACCATGGGGCAACGAAACGGAGGAATCATGACCTGGGAAATCACCGAAAGCCGCCAGGAAGAAGTCGCCAACGCCCTGCTGCACGGGTTGGGCGCGGCCATGGGCCTGGCGGTCCTGGCCGTCCTGGTGGTGCTGTCGGCACTGCACGGAACCGCCATGAACATCGTCACTTCGGCCGTCTTCGGCGCCAGCCTGGTGCTGCTGTACATGTCGTCCACCCTCTACCACGCCTTCACCTGGCCCCGGGCCAAGCAGTTCTTCGAGGTGATGGACCACGCGGCGATCTATGTGCTGATCGCCGGGACCTTCACCCCCTTCGCCCTGGTGACGCTGGGCGGGGCCTGGGGATGGTCGATGTTCGGGGTCGTCTGGGGCCTGGCCACGATCGGCATCGTGGCGCAGGTGGTCTTCCCGGGCCGCTTCCGGGGCCTGATGACCGCGCTGTACATCCTGATGCCCTGGTCGGTCGTCGTTGCCGCCAAGCCCCTGCTGTCCGCCCTGGAACCCGCGGCGCTGGCCTGGCTGGCCGCCGGCGGCGTGGTCTACAGCGTCGGGGTGTTCTTCTACTACAAGAAGCGCTTCCCCTTCAGCCACGCCGTCTGGCACGTCTTCGTGCTGGGCGGATCCGCGTGCCACGTCGTCGCGATCCTGAACTACGTGGTGCCGCGGGGGTGACCGTGTGGTGGACCGTTCGCCCCCCACCCGCCTCCATCACCTGGCCCTGGTTACCGGGAACCTCACCGGAACGCCCTCTTCGATCTCCCCTGCCTTCGACACGAACTTCCGATCGAACGTCACGAACTCCTCACACTCGCCCGCGGATGCCAGATGCAGGGCGTCGGCGAATTCCATACCCTGGGCTGCCCATGCCAGTGCACGAAGGACCCCCGCGTTGTCCTCGACCGTCAGGTTTTCGTATCCGACGATGCGCCGGAGAGCGTCCAGACAAACCTCGCGGGGAAGCCTGTATGCAAACTGGAGAACCCATGCCGTCTCAAGGAGCACGGTCTTCGCGACCCACAGCGAATCGGTCTTCATGACCTCCGCAGCCGCCGCGAACTGCTCAGGGTCGTCCCGTGTCACGACCCGGACCAGGATGTTCGTGTCGATGGCCTTCATCGGCTTTGCCTCGCCCCTTCGGCCACGCCCGATTCCATGTCTTCCAGGCTCTTCGCCGGTCCCTGGTACCCCGTGCAGCCGATCAGGTCGGCCAGCGTGGTCCTGGGCAGCTTTCGAACAGGCCGCAGGACCAGGCAACCCCCGTGTTCCTCGATCTCGATCTCCATCCCTGCCGCCCACCCATGGGAGGCTCGTATTCCCTTCGGGATCACGATCTGGCCTTTCGACGAAACCGTTGTCTTCGTCATCGGTCACCCCAGTAAGACAAAGGTAAGATAGTGCTTCCCGTCGCCTGTTTCAAGCGGGCACCCGCCCTCACGCCGCCGGGAACGTAACGGTGAACTCGGTGCCCTGGCCCAGGTGGCTGGACACCTCGATCTTGCCGCGGTGCAGGTCCACCAGGCGCTTGACCAGCGACAGGCCCAGGCCGGTGCCGTCGGCCAGTTCCCGGGCGTTGCGGGCCCGGAAGAACTCCTCGAACAGGTGGGGGATCGCCTCGGGGGCGATGCCGATGCCGGTGTCGGCGCAGGCCAGGACGACGGACGACCCCTCGCGGCGCAGGCGCAGACGGACCGTCCCCCCCTCGGGCGTGTACTTCACCGCGTTGTCGGCCAGGTTTCCGACCACGTGCTCCAGATCCTCGGGGGTCCCGTAGACCGTCATGGGGGCGTCCGGCAGGTCCAGTTCCAGGTGCTGGTTCCGGGCGTCCACGTCGGGCTGGATCCGCTCGACCACCCGGGCGATCACCTCGTCCAGGCGCACGCTGACCTTCGCCCGCTCCGGCACGCGATCCTTCAGGGCGCCCAGGTTCATCAGGTCGCCGACCAGGGTCTGCAGCGACGCCGCGCGCCGCTGGGCCCGGTCCACCAACTTCATCTGGCCTTCGGACACCTCGCCCTGGTAGCCCTCCTCGATCAGCGACAGGGCCGACCGCACCGCGGACAGCGGCGACTTCAACTGGTGCGCCACCTGGAACACGAACCGGGACTTGGCGTGCTCCAGTTCCTCCAGGTGGCGATAGGCGCGGGCGTTTTCGATGGCCACGGCGCCCTGGCCGGCCAGCGTCGCCAGGAAGTCCTGGTCCTCGGGACCGAACTGCCGGACGTCCGCCGAGTAGAACCGCAGCACGCCGATCGTCCGATCGCGGACCGTCAGCGGGGCGCACAGCACGGAACGGATGCCTTCGCGCACGGCTTCCTCGGGGTACTGCAGCAGGCCCCCCTTCACGACGTCCTCGACGGCCACGGTCCGGCCCGCCAGTACCTCGCGGTCGATCGGGCTCTGGGAGGGGTCGACGTCGCCCTTGGCCAGGTAGGCTTCCGACAGGCCGGCCACCGCGACCAGGCGCAGGAGGCCCGTGTCCGGGTCCAGCAGGCGCAGCGAGCAGGCCTTGCCCCCCAGGGCGCGGGCCGTGGATCGGACCAGCGTGTCCAGGACCCGGTCCAGGTCCAGGTCCGACGTCAGGGCGCCGCCGATCTGGTACAGCGTGCGGGTGCGCCGGGCGGCATCCTCCAGGCGCTCCTGCGTCTGCAGCAGGTCCCAGGTGCGGGACCACAGGGGCCGCGCGATGTTCCCGGTCAGGTACTTCGCCACCAGCACCGACGAGGCGAACGCCCCGAAGGTGACGACGACCTCGAACGTGCTGCCGTAGTCGATCGCCGTCAACCCGGGCAGGGGCCGGCAGGGCAGGATCCCCTGGGCTTCCAGCAGCCCCAGCACGCCCACGAACAGGATGCCCACCACCGCGTGGGCCCAGGCCGCCATGGGAGGCAGCAGGATGCTGACCAGGATGGCGTGGAACACGAAGTAGGGCAGCAGCGGACTGCCGACGCCGCCGGTCAGGTGGGCCAGGACCGTCAGGGCGATCCAGTCCGTGATGAACTGTGCGCTGGCCAGGCGGGAAAACGACTCCAGGCCCGCCCCACGGCGGCGCACCAGGCGGTCCAGCAGGTACGTGAAGATCCCGTTGTAGGCCAGGATCAGCGCGCCGCCGAAGGCCAGGGCCAGGGCCTGGAACGACGCGCCCAGGACGGCTTCGCCCACCGCCGCACCGATCACGACCGCCATGCCGGCGCCCCAGCGCAGGCGCACGATCCAGGCGGACCGGATGATCATCTCGCGTTCGACGGGCGGGCGTTCGGGACGCACGCTCCCTTCCCACAGGTCGTCGGCCATGCCTCCCCCCGGGTGGATCGCCTGGGATCCCAATACCGACTGCAGCACTCCGATTGTGTTCCCCCGGACGATCGACTGTCAACGGAGATCCCGTGGACATTGCAGTGGCATCTCCGTATGCTGCCCGCGGTTGTTGCCTGGAGATTTCGGATGGTACGGCGCCTGACCGGTTTCGCGGGGATTTCGGTGTGCATGGCCCTGGCGTGCGGGGGGGCCAACCCCACCGGCGATCTGGGCATCGTGATCCCCGGCGGGGACGTGTCCGGCGAGGTCCGGGACGTGCCGGCCGGCCCCGATGCGGTGCGCGATGCGCCGGTGGCCGACACGATCGAACCCCCGGCCGACGGGATTGAGCCCCAGGATCCGGGCACCCCGACCGACCCGGGCACGCTGACGGATCCCGGCACGGTCGATCACGGCACGTCCGATCCGGGCACCCTGGACCCCGGCTACCTGGACCCCGGCTACCTGGATCCGGGCACCCCCGACCCGGGCACCGAATACGACTCCGGCGGCGTGGGCGGCTGCGACCCCTGCGGCATGGGCACGGTCGCGGGCAAGACCTGCGCCCCGAACATCAAGACGGCCGTCGGTGGCGTGAAGGTCTGGGTGGACACCATCGACTGCAGCGGCAACCCGGTACACATCGAAACCCACTCGAACCAGCAGGGCGAGTACACGATGCAGGTCCCCTGCGGCACCCAGACCATCAACATGCTGAAGGGCAACTTCGGCGGGTCGTACACGCGCTGGATCGACAAGGGCAAGGTCACCACGATGACCAGCGCCGACGCGTGCCTTTCGGGCACCCTGGCCAAGATCGCCGTGATCACGGGCGACTGGGACGAGATCGAAAACACCCTGCTGCTGCTGTGGCTGCACTTCACCAAGATCGCCGGGGCCGCCGGGGAGGAAGGGCAGACCAACCAGACCGCGATCAATTTCCTGAAGGATTGGTCGAAGCTGAGCGAGTACGACATCCTGTTCCTGAACTGCTCGGATGCGGGCTGGCCGAACATGCAGTCCGGGGAAGCGGGCCAGATCCGGGCCAACCTCAAGGCCTTCGTGGCCAAGGGCGGGTCGGTGTACGCCTCCGACTACGCCCTGCCCTACCTGTCGGAAACGTGGCCGGGGTACATCCTGGGCGGCGGCTGGTCCGCGGCCGGAAACTCCACGTACCTCGCCAACGTCGTCGATCCCGATCTGGCCGCCTATGTCGGCAAGAGCCAGGTCAGCATCAAGTACGGGCTGGGCCCGCTGACGTGCGTGACGGGCATCGGCGCCAACACCTTCCTGTCCATCGATTCCACGAAGCCCATCAGCGGGTGCAGCGGGACCCAGATGATGATGTCGTTCGAGCCCGAAACGAACGGCGGGCGCGTCATCTACACGACGTTCCACAACGACGAGCAGCCCAAGACGGGCAGCGACATGCAGATGATCCTCGAGTTCCTGGTCTTCCTGATGTAGCGTCCTAGGCCTTCGACGCCCGGGCCTCCAGGTCCAGCAGGCGCCGCTTGGTCACAACACCCCCCGCCGCCGAAAACCCGCACATCGCACCCGACGCGCCCACGACGCGATGGCACGGCACCACCAGCGGCACCGGGTTGCGCGCCATCGCCTGCCCCACGGCGCGGGCGGCGCCCGGCCGGCCCACCTTCGCGGCCAGGTTGCCGTAGGTTTCGGTGACGCCGGCAGGGATCGACCGGGCTTCGACCAGGACGCGGCGCAGGAACGGCGGCACCGTCGCCAGGTCCACCGGGATCCCCGTCAGATCGGCGGGTTCGCCCGACAGCAGCCGCCGGATGCCGTCCACCGCGGCGGACAGCCAGGCCGGGGTATTGACGGGCATCGGCGACATCAGGTCGATACCCGGGTCCCCGGGCAGCCGCACACACGCCACCCCCGATTCCGTCCACCCGATCCCGCACACCCCCAGGGCCGTGTCGAAACGGGCTTCGCCCCTGGATGCAGACGATTTGCCGGACATGGGGTCCTCCTATGCGATCTTCCGAAGGCCGTCCACGGGGTTCAGGCGCGTCGCACGCCAGGACGACAGCAGGCAGGAAACCAGCACGACGGCCAGCGACAGGCCGCCGATCGCCAGGGCATCGGTCCACGACAGGGTCGCGGGCAGTTCGGAAATCAGGTAGACGCGCGGATCCAGCGCGAAATCGATGGACGCGATGCCGCGCACCACCAGCCAGCCCAGCCCCAGCCCCACCGCCACGCCCAGGAAGCCCAGCGTGAACCCGTGGACCACGAACACGCGCGCCAACTGCCGGCGCGACGCGCCCAGCGCCACCAGCGTCGACACCTCCTTGACCCGCTCGCGCGCCACGATCAACTGCGTTCCCACGATGTTGAACGCCGCCACCAGCACGATGATCAGGAAGAACAGCGCCAGGACCACCTTCTGGGTCCGCAACGCGCCGAACAGGTTCCGGTTCATTTCCTTCCAGTCGATCAGCCGGTACCGCTGGACGGGGCCCGCGGCCAGGTCGCTGTATTCCAGGGCCTGGTGGCCTTCGTGGACCGCCCGGAACAGGTCCACGACGGTGGTCTGGGCTTCCGGGGGCGGCAGGGCCAGTTCGGTCACGTGCGCCAGGTCCCGCTGCAGACGGGCGATGTTCTGCACGACCTCGAACAGCGTGAACGGCTGCAGCGTGGACAGGACCTCGCGGCGCATGTCCTCGGTCGCGAACATGTCGGTCAGGCGCATCTCGATCCACCGGACGACGGTGCCGCGCCCCAGGAATTTCTGGGCGGCGGCGAGGTCCAGGACCACCAGGCGGGAGTCGTACTCCCAGAAGCCCGACTCGAAGCAGTCCCGCACCACGAAGGCCTGCTGGACCGGCGCCATGCCGAAGGGACCCGAGCCGCCCCCGTCCAGGCCGCGGACCGGCGTGGTCAGAGACACGCGATCGCCGGGTTTCGCCTTCAGGCGGTCCATCAGGGCGCACCCCAGCAGGACGCCCATGGGCTCGCCCTCGCGCCAGCGCAGGGGCGTCAGGTCCTTCCCTCGGGTCAGGGACCGCAGCGAGGACACGCGGTCCACGCCGTCCAGGTCCACGCCCTTCACGATGACGCCGGCCGTGCCGCCATCGGCGGAAATCATCATTTCGTCGTAGGTGGACGGGTTGGTGCCGGCCACGCCGGGCAGGCGGGACAGCGTCTGCGTGGCCTCGGGATACTCGGTGAAAGGTTCGCCCCGGGCCAGGACCACCAGGTGCGGGTAGACCCCCAGGATCTTGTCCCGGAACGCCGCCTCGAACCCGCCGGTCACCGCCAGGACCGCCGTCAGCGTCGCGACGCCCACGCCGATCCCCAGGATCGACACCAGGGTGGCGGCCGACACGCGGGAGCGACGGCGCCCCGAGAACAGGGACAGGCCCAGCGCCAGGGAAAAGGGCAACGACTTCAGAAGGCCTGCCACGTAGGACTCCGCGCGAACGGCGGGATTGTACGACGGGCGACGCAAATTGGGGGAAACCCTTCGCGTGACGGACGCGGCGCGCGCCATGGGCCGGGCCTGCGGACGGAAATCCCCGACAAACGCTTTGCATCGGGCGTCTTCCCAGGCGCAAGGTACCGGTCCTCGGGCGAAGGCGTTATATACTGGGACCTTCGCAAATCCACAGGGCTCGCAGGGGGGGCGACAGGCGGACATGGACGTGTTGACTTCGGGTTCAGGCGCCCGGACGCGGACCTTCACCGTGCTGCTGGCAACTCTCCTCGTATCGCTCCCCCTGGGTGCCACACCCGGCCTTCCCGTCATCCCCGGCTTCGACACCGGCACGATCGAGGCAGCGAAGCCCCCCGAGCCCGCGGCGCCCCCCGAACCCGCCGCCATCCCCACCCCCCAGGTCAGCCGCGCAGCCGTCGAGGCCTACCGGACCCTGAAGTCGCAGGTGGACAAGGCCCTGGCCGAAGGCAGCCGTCCGGACCTGGAATCGATGATCGCCGAGGCCTCTGCGGCAGCCGATCGCGCGGGATCCCAGGTGGCCGCCGCCACCATCGACACGCTGACCGGCCGGGACCTGTCGGACGTGAAAAAGGAACTGTCCCGGCAGGATGCCGCGCTGGCCCGGATCGGAAGCCGGCAGGAGGCCGCCCTGTCCGCGGTGTACACCATCCTCGCGGAGGTGCAGAAGGCCGGCCGGGTCTGGACGCTGACCGAGGAGGCCGTGCGCGACGGCGCCGTGCCCCCCGAAACGCTGGCGCGCGTGCGTGCAGTGCACGACCAGGTGGCCACCGCCGAAGCGCGCGTCCGCGGACTGGCCCATGGTCTCCTGGAATCCCAGGATCACGTCGCCTCCCACCGGATCCGCATCGCCGGGTGGCTGGAGGACGTGGGGCGCGCCGAACAGGTCCTGGAGCGACAGTTGTTCGAGGTCGAGGCGCGCCCCCTGTGGGAGGCCTTCGATGAGTCATGGGCCGGCGGGTTCGGACCGCAACTCGCGACTTCGTTCTTCCATCACCAGGATGCCCTGGTCGCCTTCCTGGCTGACGAGGGAGGCGTGGTCTGGATCCCGGTCGTCCTGTTCCTGATCGTCGGGTGGGCCCTGCGCGCCCTGGGACGACGCCTGCAGGCCGGCGCCCGGGAGGACCCCGTGATGGCTGAAACGATGGAGGCCCTGGCCCATCCCTGGGCCGCTGCGCTGTTGTTCGCCCTGGGCGTCTTCCCCTGGCTGTTCATTTCCGTGGACGCGCCTGCCGTCTTCAAGGAGGCGATGTTCCTGGCCATGCTGGCACCGCTGCTGGTCGTGATCCGCGCGATCGTGCCGGCGCGCCTGCGACGGCCGCTCTATGAACTGACCGCGCTGTTTGCGGTCGCGCGACTGGCGCTGCTGCTGCCGGAGTACTCGGTCCCGGGACGGCTGCTGGTGGTGGCCCTGGCGGTCGCCGGCGTCCTGGTCCTGGTCCGGGTATGGCGCAGCCCGTCCTGGGAAGTCGTCATCGCGGGTGTGCGACGCCGGTGGGCCCCCGTGGCGCTGCTGGCGGCGGCCCTGGGCCTGGCCGCTTCCGTCGTCGCGAACGTGGTGGGCAACGTCAGCCTGTCGCGCCTGCTGGCTGTCGGCATCCTGACCAGCGCCCAGTTCGCCGCGCTGCTCCGTGCCGTCGCCATCGTCCTCCGGACGCTCCTCGTCGGCGTCCTGCGAATGCCCGCGCTGAACTCGCCGGCCTTCACGGGCGCGCAGCGGGACGCCGTGTCCCGGGTGCTCGGCCGATCGATCCACTGGCTGGCTCTGGCCACCTGGGGTCTGGCAACGGCGGGGCTGTTCCACCTGGGACCGGCCGTCGTGTCCCTGGCCGGGACCGTGTTCGGCAGCCGCCTGCGTTCGGGGGGCCTGAACGTCTCGCTGGGGGACCTGGCTGCCTTTGGCCTGACGCTGTATGGCGCGATTCTCCTCTCCCGCGTCCTCCGCTTCGTGCTGGACGGGGCGATGCGGAACCGCGATCTGCCCGCGGGCATCCCGGCGGCGGTTTCCAAGACCACCGGCTACGTGGTGGTCTTCCTGGGATTCTGGTTCGCGATCCTGGCGTCGGGGATGGACACGTCGCGCTTCACGGTCCTGGTCGGTGCGCTGGGCCTGGGCATCGGGTTCGGCCTGAAGGGCGTCGTGAACAACTTCGTGTCGGGCCTGATCCTGCTGTACGAGCGGGCGGTGCGCGTGGGCGATATCGTGGAGATCGGCACGACCTTCGGGGAGGTCGCCCACATCGGGGCCCGCGCCACCACCATCAAGACCTTCCAGGGTGCCGAGGTCGTGGTGCCGAACGCGAACCTGGTGTCGAACGACCTGGTGAACTGGACCCTTTCCGATCGGGCCCGCCGCATCGAGGTGGATCTGGCGGTGGCCTATGGGTCCGAACCGGAAAAGGTGATGGACCTGCTGCTGGAAGCCGCGCGGAACCACGACGGCGTGTTGCAGCAGCCCCCGCCCACGGCGCTCTTCAACGGCTTCGGCGACAGCGCGTTGAAGTTCCAGCTCCGTTTCTGGACCCGCCGCTTCGACGGCTGGATGGCCGTTGCCAGCGAAATCCGCATCTCCCTGGTCCGGTCGCTGGGTGCCGCGGGCATCGTCATCCCCTTCCCCCAGAGCGACCTCCACATCGTTTCGGTGGATCCCCGGGTGGCCGAAATCGGAAAGGAACGCTGCGCGCCACAGACGCCGCGTTGACGGCGGGCGGACGGCTGCCTATCCTGCCCCGGGGCACATTCCAAGGGCTTTGATGGACGCCGACCTCGAACGATACCGTCGCCAGGTGCGCCTGCCGGAGATCGGCGAGGACGGGCAGCGGCGACTGCGGGCGTCGTCGGTCCTGGTGGCCGGGTGCGGGGCGCTGGGATCCGTCGCGGCGGTGCTGCTGGTCCGGGCGGGCGTCGGCCGGGTGGTCGTGGCCGACCGGGACATCGTCGATCGCGCGAACCTGCACCGCCAACTGCTGTACGACGACGACGACGCCGCCACGCCGACGCCCAAGGCCCAGGCCGCGGCCCGGCACCTGGCCCGGGCGAACCCCGACGTGCGCTGCGAGGCCGTCGTGGCCGACCTGGACCGGACGAACGTGCCGCGCCTGGTGGAGTCGGTGGACCTGGTCATCGACGGCGCCGACAACTACGAGCTGCGCTTCCTGGTGAACGAGGCCTGCGTGCGGGCCGGGCGCCCCTTCGTGTCCGGCGCCGCGATCGGGACCTACGGCCTGCAGTTCACGGTGCTGCCGGGCGAAACGGCCTGCTATGCCTGCCTGGTGGACGAAATCCCGGCGCCCGGCACGACCCCCACCTGCGAAACGGCGGGCATCCTGGGCACGGTCAGCACGATCGTGGCGGCCACGCAGGCCACCGAGGCCCTCAAGGTGCTGACCGGCCGCCGGGACCGGGTGCGCCGCACGCTGTGGGCGTTCGACGCCTGGGAGGGCACGCGTTCGGAGGTCGCCATCGTCCGGCGCACCGGGGCCGACGGCTGCCCGGTGTGCGCGCAGGGGCGCTACGACTGGCTGGAGGGGCGCCTGGGCGGCCCGGCGGTGCGCCTGTGCGGGCGCGACATGGTGCAGGTGCCTCCGCCGGCGGGCGGCCGGGTGGACCTGGATGCCGTGGCGGCCGGCCTGCCCGCTGACGCCGGGGTCTTCCGCAGCCCGTTCCTGCTGCGCTTCACCGCCCGCGGCTGCGAGGTGACGCTGTTCCCCGACGGCCGGGCGCTGGTCCGCGGCACCGACGACCCGGGCCGCGCGCGGGCCATCGTGGCCGAGCACCTGGGCATGTGACGGTCAGGGAGCCCCGAATGATCTACCTCGACAACGCCGCGACGACCTTCCCCAAGCCCGACGCCGTCTGGGACGCGATGGACCGTTTCGCCCGAAACGACGCGGGCAACCCGGGCCGCTCGGGGCACCGCTTCGCCACGGCGGCTGCCGCCCAGGTCGAAGGCGCCCGGGAGGAGGTGGCCCAGGTGATCGGCGCGCCCGATCCCTCGCGGGTGGCCCTGTGCCTGAACGCCACCGACGCCCTGTCCATGGTCTTCCACGGCGTCCTGCACCCGGGCGATCACGTCGTCACGTCGCGGATGGAGCACAACTCGGTCGTCCGCCCCCTGAACGCGCTGGCCCGGGCCGGCGTCATCACCGTCGATCGGGTCCCGAACGATGCCGCGGGCGTGGTGGATCCGGACGCCCTGGCCGCGCTGCTGCGCCCGACCACCCGCCTGGTGGCGATGACGTGGGCGTCCAACGCGTTCGGCACGATCCAGCCGGTCCAGGCCATCGCCCGGCACGCGAAGGCCCACGGCGCGATGCTGCTGCTGGACGCCTCCCAGGCCGTGGGCAGCCTCCCGGTGGACGTCGCCGAGGTGCCCGTGGACCTCCTGGCGTTCCCGGGCCACAAGGGACTGCTGGGCCCCATGGGAACCGGCGCCCTGTGGGTCCGCGAGGGCGTCGAGGTGGCACCCTGGCGCGAGGGCGGCACGGGCGGCGACTCGACGAACCCGTTCCAGCCGGACGTCCTGCCCCATCGCCTGGAGGGCGGGACGCCGAACGCCCACGGGTTGGCAGGCCTGCGGGCGGGGTGCCGCTGGGTGCGCGAACGCGGTGTGGCGACGATTCGCGCCCACGAGCAGGCCCTGGTCGCGCGCCTGCTGGACGGCCTGGGGTCCATCGGGGGCCTGACGGTCCACGGATCCACGAACGCCGAGGATCGCACGGGCGCCGTGTCCTTCACGCTGGCCGGAATGGACCCCCACGAGGTCGCGTCGATCCTGGAATCGGCCTTCGGAATCGCCGTCCGGGCGGGCCTCCACTGCGCGCCCGAGGCCCACGCGGCCCTGGGCACCGCACCCGCCGGCACCGTCCGCGCCAGCGTCGGCCCCTTCACCACGACGGCCGACATCGACGCGCTGGTCGCCGCACTGGGCGCCCTCGCTACCGTCACAACGCCCCCCCATTCCGCTTGACACCCGGGGCCGGACGCGTAGATTCGCTTTGGTTTTCAGCATTTATCAAATCCTACAAGGACGGGAGACTGGAATGACGCTGCGACTCTGTCGGATCTTGACGGCCTGTATTGCGATTGCGGGAATCGCGGGTTGCGGGGGGGATGGCACGTCCATCGGCGTCGACACGAATGTCACGCAGGACACCCCCGCCGACATCGCGACCGACTCGGATCCGGGCACGGAAGCCGACGCGACCCGGGATGCGGACGCTGGAACGGAAACCGGCACGGACCCGGGCACGGACCCGGGCATGGAAACCGGCACGGACACCGAGCCCGACGCCGACGTGGGCGCGGACTGCCCCGACGGTTGCCTGATCGACTCGGTCTGCCACCCGGACGGCACCGCGAATCCCGGCAACGCATGCACGGTCTGCACCCGCACGCTGTCGGCAACCGCCTGGACCGACAACGACGGCGCCGCCTGCGACGACGACCTGTTCTGCACCGGCGCGGACACCTGCGGCGCCGGCACGTGCAGCGTGCACGGGGGCAACGGCTGCGTCGACGACGTGGCCTGCAACGGCGTCGAAAGTTGCGACGAGGCCGGCAAGACCTGCGTGGCGGGGCAGACCACCTGCGACGACGACTACGTTTGCGACACCGCCACGGACACCTGCCGGACCACCTGCACCGGCTGCCTCATCCTGGAAATCTGCCATGCCGACGGCGTGCCCAACCCGGAAAACGCGTGCGAGTGGTGCGCGGCCGCCACGCTGTCCACCGGCTGGTCCAGTCACGACGCCCAGGTCTGCGGCAGCCACGGCGCCTGCCAGTCGGGCGTCTGCGAGTGCGAGCCCGGCTACACGGGCGCAACCTGCGACACCTGCATCCAGTTCGTCAACGCTGCGGCCGTGGACGACACCGGCGACGGCGCTTCCTGGGCCACCGCCCGGAAGACCGTGCAGCCGGCCATCGACGCCGCGTCGCCCCTGGGATGCAACGTGTGGGTCGCCGCAGGCACCTACCTGCCGACGACGGGCACCGATCGCAACGCCAGCATCGTGCTGGCCGACGGCGTCGCGGTTTACGGCGGCTTCCTGGGCACCGAAACCCGCCTGACCCAGCGCGACCGGGTCGCCAACGTCACGACGTTCAGCGGCGACATCGGCGTCGTGGACGACCCCGCCGACAATTCCCTCCACGTGGTCCGAGGCGCCACCGGCGCCACGCTGGACGGCTTCACCATCGTCAAGGGCATGGCCTCGGGGTCGTTCCTCGACGACACCTCCGCCGGCGGGGGGATGCTCAACGTCGGCGCCTCGCCGACCGTCGCGCATTGCACCTTCACGGGCAACTACGCGATCCTGCGGGGCGGCGGCATGTCCAACCTGGGCGGCAGCGCGCCCACGGTGACCGACTGCCTGTTCGTGGACAACAGCGCGGGGTATGGCGGCGGCATGCACTGCGACGCCAGTTCGGCCATCGTCACCCGTTGCATCTTCAAGACCAACACCGCCGCGGGGCGCAGCAATTCGCAGGGCGGCGGAATGGACAACGAGAACGGCAGCAACTCGATCGTCACCGACTGCGACTTCATCGGCAACTACGCGCCCTTCAGCAGCGCCATGAACATCTATGCCAGTTCCCCGACGCTGACCAACTGCCTCTTCCTGGGCAACTGGGGTGGCGAGAGCAACGCGGGCTGGGGTGGCGGCATGGTCATCATGGGCGGCTCGCCGACTCTGACGAACTGCGTCTTCGCGCAGAATTCGTCGCATGCCGGCGGCGGGGTCTACGTCTACACCGGCTCCAACCCGACCTTCAACAACTGCACCTTCTGGAACAACTACGCCGATCCGGGCTACGGCGAGGGCCTGGCGTGCCGCTCGGCGGTGACGATCAACAACAGCATCTTCTGGGACGACACCTTCTACCAGTACCAGTGCACCCCGGTGGTCAACAACAGCGACCTGTGCGGCATGGAAGGGACCAACGGCAACATCTGCAGCGACCCGCTGTTCGCCAGCGTCGTGTCCACCGACGCCAACTTCCTGCGCCTGGGCGCCGACTCGCCCTGCATCGACCAGGCCGGCGCGGACGCCACCGTCACCGACCGCCTGGGCAACGCCGCCTTCGACGTCGATACGGTGGTCAACGCCTCGGCGTCGGCACGGGACATGGGCGCGTACGAGTACCGTCCGTAGCCACGCCGCAAGTCACGCCGCAAGTCACGCCGCACCCCCCCGCATGCCGCAGTCCGTCACTCGGTAGCGGCAGGCACGGCCCCCTTCGGGGCGTAGTAGCGGTTCGCGGCGTCCAGCAACCGGTACTTCCGGATCTCGACGTACCCGTGCGCGGCGAAGAACCCGTCGATGGCGTCCTCGGTGGCGCCCTTGACCTCGACACACGCCAGGTCCGGCCGGAAGCGATCGATGTCGAATCCCGCCAGCGCCATCGGCTCGTAGCCCTCGATGTCCAGCGACAGGAAGTCGACCTTGGTGACTTTCTCGTGGTCCAGCAGGGCGTTCACCGTGGTCGTCTGCACCTCGACCTTGCGGTAGACGCCGTCCCCGAACGCCTGGCGGTACAGGTCCATCCGCTCGCGGACCCCGGTCGATTCCTTCGTCGCGGCATCGACGATGTAGAAGTCGGCCTTTTCGTCCGCCTTGTCCGACACGAAGAAGGTGAAGTAGCGGGTGCGGGGCCGGTGCTGGACGTACCCCTCCCGGAACTCCGGGTTCGCGTCGACGGCGATCCCCGACCAGCCCAGGCGCTCCTCCAGCAGCGCGGTCGTGCTGTCATCCTTCCAGTCGGAGGCCCCGACATCCAGGAAGAATCCGCCGCGCCGATCCTGGAAAAAATCCCGGATCAGCAGTTCCTCGTTTCCCTGGGAGTAGACCCTCGCGCCGTACTTCCGCGCCAGTTCGAACTGGAACCTGCACGCCGGGTCGACCCCGTCCGGCCCCAGGCAGGCCCTCGGGACGTCTTCCCGATCGGCGCCCCCGGAAATCCAGCGAGCGGCGAAGGCCACCCCCAGCGCCACGGCCAGCAGGACCAACAACCAGCGCCAGCGCGTCATTTTTCCCCCGAGCGGCCAGGATCCGTCGTGCGGTCGATGGCATCGTAGCGAGTCGGGATACGGGTGGCAAGAACGGCCGGATCAGCGCTCCAAGGCCCTGGCGGGCGCATCGAAGTCGACCCCCGCCTTCGGATCCTCGGGATAGTCCAGACCCAGTCTGGGGTTGCGCAGACCGCCCGGGACGACCTGGAGGGGGCCGCGATCCCGCGGGCATCGCAGCAGGGCGTCGAACAACACGGGCGACGGCGCCGCGTCGGCCCCCCCGACCTTTCGCCCCGCGATCGCGAACGAACTGAAGCGATCCACCGACAGCACGCGCCGCGGTCCCAGGTCGTCCAGGCGATCCAGGCCGTCCCGCAGCGCGCCGTACAGGCGGGCCGGCGGAAGGCGCCCGGTCAGCCGCCACGACACGCGATCCAGGAAACTGCAGGGCGGGGTGGCCAGGAACCCCCGGGACGCGATCCGCCGTTCGCCGAACCCGGTAGCGGCCAGCACCCGCTCCAGGCGGGTGGAATCGAATACCCACAGGTCCGTGAACGCCGGCGGACCTGCAGGCGCCTCGGGCCCCTTGCGACCGGTCAGTGACTTCACGGCCCGCAGCACCCGGCCGGCGGGTCGCTTGAACAACCCCTCCAGCATCTCGGCCGACACCGTCGGTTCGTGAGACAACAGCAGCACGCCGCCGGGCCTCAGGACCCGGGCCACCTCCCGCAGGAACGCGGGCACGTCGGGCAGGTGGTGCAGCATCGAGTTGCCCACCACGCAGTCCACGGCGCCATCGGCCAGGGGCAGGCGCGTCACGTCGGCGCGGACGGTCCGCACGCCGGATACCCCCTCGCGCTGCAGGTTCGCCCGCAGCGCCCGCAGCATGGCCGCGCTGAGGTCCACCGACAGGCACTGCCGGAAGGCGCCGGCGCCCATCAGGGCCATCGTCAGCAAGCCGGTCCCGCACCCCAGATCCACGACCGTGTCCCGTCGCAGGGGCGGCAGCAGGTCCAGGCGCCCCAGCACCTGCCGGGTCCACCACGGATCCGGGCGGTGGTCGTGCCCCCCGGCGTACACATCATCGATGGCCCGGTTCGCCTGCAGCACCAGCCGGATGCCCTCGGCATCCAGCGTGTAGTCGCCCGCCAGCCGATCCCGCAGGAAGGGCCGCACCACCGAGTTCAGCATGGCCGCCTGGGAATGTTCAACCACGAAACCACCCCTCCGTGGGCCACAGTATCCGGGTCAAGCGTCCAGGGGTCAACCTCCGGCGCCGAAGCCTCGCCCTGGCAACTCTTGACCCTCGTGCTCATCTTTGTTTGCGCTGTTGTTCCGTTGGTTTCTGCGTCTGTAATGGAGCCGTGCTTGACATTCTTGATGCTGGCGCTTATCTTTTACCCATGTTGACGTGGAACCCCCGTCCTTCAACGCCGCTCATCCCCTCGCGAATGCGCGCATGGCGCTGTCGCCGGCCGGCGTGACGCGACGGGGGGGGGATGCCCGCTCCTGTCGTTGCGCCGGCCTCGCTCCCGGTTTTCCGGAAACGACCCTGATGAAACACCCCGGCACGAAACGCCGGGAAAGGAGTGAAACCATGGCTTCCCTGACCGAACGCAAGCTCCGCTACGAAACGCTCCAGGTCCACGCCGGGCAGGAACCGGCCGCAGGCACCGGATCGCGCGCCGTGCCGATCCACCAGACGACGTCCTACGTGTTCAACGACAGCGACCACGCGGCGCGCCTGTTCGCGCTGAAGGAATTCGGGAACATCTACACCCGCATCATGAACCCGACCACGGACGTGTTCGAAAAGCGCGTCGCGGCGCTGGAAGGCGGCGTGGCGGCCGTGGCGACGTCGTCCGGCCAGGCGGCGCAGTTCCTGGCCCTTTCGACGATCGCGGTGGCGGGCGAAAACATCGTGTCCACGTCGAACCTGTACGGCGGCACCTACAACCAGTTCAAGGTCACGCTGCCGCGCCTGGGCATCCACGTGAAGTTCGTGGACGGCGACGCCCCCGAACTGTTCCGGAACGCCATCGACGACCAGACCAAGGCGATCTACGTCGAAACGATCGGCAACCCGCGGTTCAACATCCCGGACTTCGAGGCGCTGGCCCGGGTCGCCCACGACGCCGGCATCCCGCTGGTCGTGGACAACACGTTCGGCGCGGCCGGCTTCCTGGCCCGTCCCATCGACTTCGGCGCGGACATCGTCGTGGCGTCGGCCACCAAGTGGATCGGCGGCCACGGCACCTCGATCGGCGGCATCATCGTCGACTCCGGGAAGTTCGACTGGGGAAACGGCAAGTTCCCGATCTTCACCGAGCCGTCGCCTTCCTACCACGGCCTGAAGTTCTGGGAGGTGTTCGGGAAAGACGGCCCCTTCGGCAACATCGCGTTCGCCATCCGGGCCCGCGTCGAGGGGCTCCGGGACCTGGGCCCGACGCTGTCGCCGTTCAACGCGTTCCTGCTGCTGCAGGGCCTGGAAACACTGTCCCTGCGGGTCCAGCGCCACACGGACAACGCACTGGCCCTGGCGCACTGGCTGGAACGGCATCCCCGGGTTTCCTGGGTTTCGTACCCGGGCCTCGAGTCCCATCCCAGCCATGCCCAGGCCCGCAAGGTCCTGCGCCACGGGTTCGGCGGCGTGCTGGCGTTCGGCCTGAAGGGCGGCCTGCAGGCGGGACCGAAGTTCCTGGACGGCCTGAAGCTGGCCAGCCACCTGGCGAACGTCGGCGACGCCAAGACCGTGGTCATCCACCCCGCGACCACGACCCATCAGCAACTGTCGGCCGACGAACAGCGCGCCGCAGGCGTCACGCCGGACCTGGTCCGCGTCTCGGTGGGAATCGAGCACATCGAGGACATCAAGGAGGACTTCGAGGAGGCCTTTGCCTCGCTGTGACCCCCGCCGAAGGGCCCCCTTGTGATTGGAGTTCCCGGTGAGCGACGACATCTATGACGAAACCCACGCGGCCCTGAACCGGCTGGTGGGCCGACACCACAACAACCCACTGGGCGACGCGGCCTTCCCCCTCCTCCGGCGACTGGCCCGAGGGACGGGGATGCTGCAGGTCCTGGACGTCGGCAGCGGTCGCGGCGCCTCGTCCCGCTGGTGGGCTGCACGGGGCGCACGGGTCACCGCCCTGGAGCCGTCGCCCGCCATGCGCGCCGAATCGGGGGCGCGCGCCGTAGCCGAGGGCGTCGCCACGGCGATCGACCACGCGGCCGGGGGCCTGGAGGCACTGGATCCGGACCGCCGGTTCGACATCGCCCTGGCGCTGGACGTCCTGTGCTATCTGCCCGACCCGGCCGGAGCCCTGCGGACCATCGTCGACAGCCTGGCCCCCGACGGCCTCCTGTGCGTCACCGACTACCACGGCCGGGTCCAGCGGGCCGAGGTCGCAGCGGTCACGGCGGCCTGGGGCATCCGCCCGCCCCCGACGTTCGACGCTTTTCGCGCGACCCTGGAACGCCTGCCGGTGAACGTCCTGTTCCACGTCGACACCACGCGGCAATACCGGGCGCACTGGCGCGCGGTCGCCGCAGCCCTGGAACGGCAAACGATGGACGCGGTGGCGATTGCGGGCACGGACGCCGTTGCGCGGTTCGCGAACCAGGTCCGGTCCATCGAGGCCGCCATCGCCACGGGCGAGTTCGGCCATTCCTGGGCGATCCTGGAGGTGAAACCATGACCATCCTTCCCAGCATCCTGGACGCCGTCGGCCGCACGCCGCTGGTGCGCCTGAACCGGGTGACCGACGGCCTGCCGGTGACGCTGCTGGCGAAGCCCGAATTCCTGAACCCCGGCGGCAGCAGCAAGGACCGCATCGGCCTGGCGATGATCCAGGAGGCCGAGCGCCAGGGCCTGCTGCGTCCCGGCGGCACGATCGTCGAGGCCACGGCCGGCAACACGGGGGTGGCCCTGGCCCTGGTGGCCGCGGTCAAGGGGTATCGCTGCATCTTCGTGCTGCCCGACAAGATGAGCGAGGACAAGGTCAACCTGCTGAAGGCCTACGGGGCCGAAATCGTGATCACGCCCACCAGCGTGCCGCCCGACTCGCCCGAGTCGTACAACGGCGTGGCCGATCGCCTGTCACGGGAAATCCCCGGGGCCTTCCGGCCGAACCAGTTCGGGAACCTCACGAACCCCGAGGCCCACTACCGGACCACCGGACCCGAGATCTGGGCCGACACCGACGGGAGGGTCGACGTCCTGGTGGCCGGCATGGGCACCGGCGGCACCATCTCGGGGGCCGGACGCTACCTGAAGGAGCGCAACCCCGCGATCACGGTCGTCGGGGCGGACCCGGAGGGCTCGATCCTGTCGGGGGACAGCCCGCACTCGTACCTGGTGGAAGGCATCGGCGAGGACTTCATCCCGGTCACCTTCGATCGGCAGGCGGTGGACGACTTCGTCCGGGTCGGCGATGCCGAGGCCTTCCAGATGGCCCGGCGCCTGGCCCGGGAAGAGGGCCTGCTGGCGGGGGGATCCTCCGGAACCGCCGTGGCCGCCGCGGTGCGCTATGCCCGACGCCTGCCGCCCGGCAAGGTCGTGGTCGTGGTCCTGCCCGACACGGGACGCAACTACCTGACGAAGTTCCATTCCGACCGGTGGATGATCGAAAAGGGCTTCCTGGAACAGGCCCGGGACAACGTGACGGCCGGGGACGTCCTGGCGGCCAAGGGCGGCGTGCTGCCGCCGCTGGTCACGCTGCCGCCCCACGTCGCCGCGCTGCAGGCCGTGCGCCTGCTGGAAACCCACGGGATCTCGCAGATCCCGGTCCTGGACGCCGCCGGCCAGTGCGTTGGCTGCCTGAACGACGTCACGCTGCTGAAACTGCTGCACGACGGGGAGGACCTGTCGACCCGCCGCGTGGCCGACGTGATGGGCCGCCCCCTCCCGATGATGGACGCGACGGTCGACGTGTCCGAACCCTACCGGCTGCTGATGTCCGGGCACACCGGCGTCCTGGTGACGGTGGGCCGCACGCCCGTCGGCCTGCTGACGCGCATCGACCTGGTGGAGTTCTGGGCCCGGCGGACGAACCCGAGGGGACCATGCGTTTCGAAACCCGTGCGATCCATGCCGGCCAGGAGCCGGATCCCCGGACCGGGGCAGTGGCGGTCCCGATCTACCAGACGTCCACCTATGCCCAGCGGGGGCCCGGCGAGCACACCGGCTACGAATACGCCCGGACGCAGAACCCGACCCGGGAGGCCCTGGAGGCGGCGCTGGCGTCCCTGGAAGGCGGCCGCTGGGGCGTCGCGTTCGCGTCGGGCCTGGCCGCGATCGCGAACGTCATGACCCTGCTGAAATCCGGCGACCACGTGGTGTGCACCGACGACTGCTACGGCGGCACCTACCGGATCTTCACGAAGATCTTCCAGGAGTACGGGATCGACTTCACGTTCGTGGACACCCGGGACCCGGACGCCCTGGCCGCGGCCCTGGGCCCCCGGACGCGCCTGGCCTGGATCGAGACCCCGTCGAACCCGCTGCTGAAGATCGTGGATCTGCGGGCCGTCGCCGCCCTGTGCGCGGCCCGGGGCGTCATCAGCGTCGTGGACAACACCTTCGCGACCCCCTGCCTGCAGCGTCCCCTGGAACTGGGCATCGACCTGGTCGCCCACTCGACCACCAAGTACCTGGGCGGCCACAGCGACGTGGTGGGCGGCGCGCTGGTGACGGCCCGGGAGGATCTGCACGCCCGCCTGCGGTTCGCGCAGAACGCGGTCGGCGCGGTGCCGGGACCCTTTGACGCCTGGCTGGTCCTGCGGGGCCTGAAGACCCTGCCCGTCCGCATGGAACGCCACTGCGAAAACGGCCTGGCCGTGGCGCGCTTCCTGGAATCGCACCCCCGGGTGGAACGCGTCATCTACCCCTTCCTGCCGTCGCACCCCCAGGCCGCCCTGGCCCGGTCCCAGATGTCCGCCGGCGGCGGGATGGTGTCGGTGGAACTGCAGGGGGGCCTGGCCGCGGCCGATCGCTTCCTGCGCCGCCTGAAGGTCTTCACGCTGGCCGAGTCCCTGGGCGGCGTGGAGTCGCTGGCCGAAAGCCCCGCGATCATGACCCACGCCTCGGTGCCCGCCGCGATCCGGGCCGCCAACGGCCTGGCCGACGGCCTGGTCCGACTGTCGGTCGGGCTGGAGCACATCGACGACCTGCGGACCGATCTGGATCAGGCGTTGACACCGTAACCCGCTGAATTGGCTGTCTGCTTCGCATCCCCACACCCGCCTTCCCGGATCCGGGCCGGTGACCTGCCCGCCGGGCGCCTGCTCCTGCGAGGGCATGCACACCCCGTTCTTGACACCGTCACCGCCGGGACCATGCTCAGGGTGAACGCCACAGGGGACAAACCATGGATATCATTCGTGCAACACGCGTGTTCCTGGTCCTGGGAGGCCTGCTCGCCGCCTCACCTGCCGGCGCCCACGTTCCGTACCTCGAGAAGCGCGATTTCTCGGAACAGCGGCCGTTCTGGGTGCAGCCGCCGGTGGAAAAGTCCATCGCGGTCTATTCCTGGTTCCACAGCGCGAACGACCTGGACGTCTTTGCCTTCGAGGTGGACGAACCGGTCCGCGTCTATGCCCAGGCGCTCGTGCCGGTCTGCAACGGGTACGAGGAGCTGAGGCCCTGGTTCGCCCTGGTCGGTCCGGGCCTTCCGCGCCCGGTCGCGCCGGTCCCGTTCACGCTGATGCCGGGCTACGGGGCGATCGTCGTCGAGAACGTCCCCCCGGGACAGGCGCGGGAGACCTTCTACGAACCGTTCGGCGGCAAGTCGTACTTCGACGGCCCCGCGCTGGAACTGGAGGTGGCGACTCCCGGCACCTGGTACCTGTACTTCTGGGCGCCGGGCCGCGCCACGGGGGACTACGTCGCCGTCATCGGA
>CAINDP010000119.1 GCA_903847405.1 uncultured Myxococcales bacterium
CTGTTCCTGATCATGGCCCTGTGGGCCGTGTTCGAGGGCCTGACGTCCCCGACGGGCTTCGTGCCGACACCCTCGGCCGCGCTGCCCGTGGACGTGTCGGCCGCCGCCGAATCCACCGGCTTTTCCCTGGCGTCGCTGGCGACGGCTTCCTGCGCGATCTTCTTCACGTTTTCGGGCTGGAACGTCCTGACCTACGTCGGCGGCGAGGTCAAGGCCCCGGGCCGCACGATCCCCGCGGCCATCCTGACCGCCGTGGGCTTGACGGTGGTCCTCTACATGCTCCTGAACGCCGCCTTCCTGGCGGTCCTGACCCTGCCCGGCCTGGGGACCGTCCCGAACGCCGGCGTCGCCACCGCGCGCCATCTGCTGGGGAACGCCGGCGCAGACGCGTTCGCCGTGGTCATGGCCATGGTCATCCTGGCCGGCCTGAACGCGACCGTGATGGCCGGTTCGCGGATCGCCATGGCCGTGGGAGCCGACGGCTACCTCTGGCCCCGCCTCGCCGAACTGCACCCGCGCCGCGACACGCCCATCGTGGCCCTCCTGGCCCAGGCGGCCCTGTCGGCGGTCCTGGTCCTGACCGGCTCGTTTTCCTTCCTGGTGACCGTGACCGGCGCCGTGATGATCCTGCTGTCGTGCGTCACGGTGGCGACGATCTTCGTGTTCCGGCGGAAGATGGGGCTGGTGCCCCCCGTCCGGACGCCCGGCTACCCGTTCACGCCCGCCATCTTCCTGGTGGTGGGCGGCCTGGTGCTGGGGACGGGCATGCTGTCCGGCGGCCCCTGGTCCCTGGTGGGCCTGGCGGTGCTGGTGGCGCTGGTCCAGGCCCAGCGGTTTGCCGCACGCTACCGGCCCGCCAACGGCGCAAACGGGTCGGGCGGCAACGGCGGCCGCCGCGCGGAGGTCCGGTCCGAACCGCGGAAGGAAGAAAGCGATGGGTGACCGACGGATGATTCGCGCGATCCGGCTGATCGCGACGTGCGCCCTGGGCCTGGTCCTGGCGGCCCCGGTCCTGGCCGCCACGCCGACCCCCGGCCACGCAGCCTCCCGTTCCCGCCATTCCAAGGCCCATGCCCACAAGGCCGGCAAGGCCAAGGCCCGGCCGTGCAAGGCCAGGGACCGTGCCTGCAAGGCCAGGGCCGCCGCCGCCGCCAACCTGAAGGTCCTCCCCGTCGATCCGGCCCGCAAGGCCCAGGTCCAGGCCCAGGCGCAGGCCGTGGTCAATTCCCAGAAGGCGGTCCCGGCCGCGGTCCGCCTGGCGACCCCGGCCTCGGTCGATGCACCGGCCGCAGTGGACGCACCGGCCCCGGCCCCCGTGGACACGCCAGCCCCGGTTGACACACGGACACCGGCCCCCGCCCCCGTCCCTGCAGCCCTCGTACCCGTACCCGTACCCGAGCCCGTACCCGTACCCGCTGCTGCTGCCCCCGCCCCCTTCTCCGGCGCCCCCGCCGTCCTCCCCTGCTCCTCCCCTCCCCCCGGCATGGCCTGCATCCCCGGCGGTCCGTTCCTCCGGGGTTCCGACCAGGGCCCCGCCCCGGCCCGCCCCGCCTCGACGGTCTTCGCCCAGACGCTCTACATGGACCTCAACGAGGTGACGGTGGCCGAGTACCGCGCCTGCATGAAGGCCGGCGATTGCCCCGAAGCCGGCCCGAGATACGTGGACTACGATCGCCCCCGCCAGCCCATCACCGGCGTGTCCTGGTTCGACGCCGTGGCCTACTGCAAGGCCCACGGCCGGCACCTGCCCACCGAGGCCGAGTGGGAGAAGGCCGCCCGGGGGACCGACGGCCGCCTGTATTCCTGGGGCGACGAGCCCATCACCTGCGCCCGGGCCGTGTACATGGACAAGTCCGGACGGTCCTGCGGCGTGCTGAAGACGCGCGGCGGACACCCCGAAAAGGGCCGTCCCCTGGAAGTCGGCTCCCGCCCGGCCGGCCTGTACGGCCTGTACGACATGATCGGGAATTCCTGGGAATGGACCGCCGACTGGTTCAGCGAATCGTGGGACGACTGCGGCGCCGCGTGCGCCGGCGTGGACCCCAGGGGACCCTGCGGCGGAGGCGCCACGCCCTGTCCCGGCCACAACCGGAAGGTGGTCCGGGGAGGCAGTTGGTACTGGCCCGCCGAATACAACACGACCGTGTACCGGCGCGCCCACATCCCCGCCAACCAGCCCGAGTTCCACCACTTCGGATTCCGGTGCGCCGCGAGCCCCGCCGAGGCGGCGGCCCTGGCGCGTTGACGAGGGAGGACGACTCATGGCCGACGTCAGGCTCTTCGAAAAGGACCCCTACGCGCCCATCCAATACAGTTACGAGGTGACGGAGGTCCTGTACCGCGGGACCAGCCAATACCAGGAGTTCGCCGTCGTCGTGAACCCGTTCTTCGGGCGCATGCTGATCCTGGACGGCGTGGTCCAGTTCACGGAGCGGGACGAATTCTTCTACCACGAGATGCTGGCCCACGTGCCGCTGCACGCGATGGCGAAACCGGAAACGGTCGTCGTGATCGGGGGCGGCGACGGCGGCGTCATCCGCGAGGTCATGAAGCACCCGTCCGTGAAGAAGGCGTACCTGGTGGACATCGACCCCGAGGTCACGCGGATCACCAAGGAGTTCTTCCCGACGGTGGCCGCCGGACTGGACGACCCCCGGGTTCAGCACTGCCCGATGGACGGCGCGCAGTTCCTGGCCGAGTTCCAGGGTCAAGCCGACGCGATCCTCGTGGACAGCACGGACATCGTGGGCTTCGCGAAGTCCCTGTTCACGCCGGAGTTCTTCGGCAGGGCGCGGTCGATCCTGGGCCCCGACGGCGCCTTCGTGACGCTGTCCGAGTCGCTGCACTTCCACTTCCCGATCGTCCGGGAGGTCCAGAAGACCCTGCGGGCGTCGTTCCAGTGCGCGGACCTGTACACCGCGCCGATCGCCACGTACGCCGGCAACTGGTGGTGCTTCGCGGTGGGCACGAACGGCGCGTCCCTGCGGGCGCCGGTGCGGGAACCCGTCACGCCGACCCGGTACTACTGCGGCGACGTGCACCGGTCGTGCTTCCTGCCGCCGTTCCTGCACGACCGCCTGATGGAAGAGGGTCGCGAGTCGTTCTGAGCAGTTCCTCGATCTGCCGGTCCTTCTGCTCCCACAGGCCCTGCACCCACTGCTGGAAACGGGCCCGGAACTCCGGATCGGCATCGTAGTCGCCCTGCAGCAGGTCCGCCGGGATCGGCAGCGACCGGACCCGCACGCGCACGTCCGTCACCCGCCCCGCCAGGAAGTCCCAGAAGGACGGGCGCCCGCCCGGATAGACGATCGTCACGTCCAGCAGCGACTGGAACCGGTCGCCCAGCGCCTCGATGGCGTGGGCGATCCCGCCGGCCTTCGGCTTCAGGAGGTGCCGGTAGGGCGAGCCCTGCGTTTCGCGCTTGGCTTCCGAAAAGCGCGTGCCCTCCAGGAAGTTCATCACGCTGGTCGGGATCCGCGAAAACCGTTCGCAGGCCTTCCGGGTGGTCTGGATGTCCTGGGTGCGCAGTTCCGGATGCCGCGCCAGGGTTTCCGCGTCGTGGCGCCGCAGGAAGGGAAAATCCAGCGCCCACCAGGCCAGGCCCAGCACCGGCACCCGGATCAACTCCCGCTTCAGGAAGAACTTCAGCATCGGGATCCGGTGGTTCAGGACGTGCTGCAGCACGAAGATGTCCACCCAGGACTGGTGGTTGGACGCCACCAGGTACCAGCCGCGGTACGCCAGATCGTCCACGCCCTCCACGTCCCACCGGGTCGCCTGGGTCCACCCCATCCAGAGGCCGTTGCCGTCGATCCAGGTTTCGGCGATCCGGGACAGGGCCCGGTCGCAGGCCGCCTGGAGCCGCCGGTCGGGGACCAGGAACTTCGGGATCGCCAGCGCGAACAGCGGCCCGGCGCAGGCCAGGGTGTTCGTCGCGCACATCTGGAAGGCGACGACGCCTTTCACCGGCGGCGGCAGGGAACGCAGCACGTGGGACATGTCCCCTTCCTCCAGGCGACGGAGTTGGAATCCGCGAGGTCGAAAGTATACCCGGACCGGGCGTTCCCGGTCATGGGAACACCCTCGCCCCACCCCGCCGATCCGCATCCCCGCACCCCGGGCCGAACCGCGCGTGAATCCGCCGATTCCCTTACGTTCTCGTAGGGTTGCATCCTATTGACACCAGTCTTCTTCAGCCTACGATGAGGATGAGGATACCTCAAGGGAAGGGTTGAATGAGGAAACAGGAACGGAGGGGGCGTCATGCAGTCACGCATCGTCGTGGTGCTGGCCGCGCTGGTCCTTCCGATCGTCGGCCCGTTCGGCTGCGGTGACCTTTTCGAGGCCGCCAGTGACCGGGCGTTCGACTGGACGGTCGCGAAGGACACCACGGTGGGGCCGGCGCCGGAGCGGATCTCGGTCGTTCTCCAACACCCGGACACCTCCCTGATTGTCGGGCGAACCATCCCGCGTTTGTTCCCGGCGCGCTTCCAGGTCCAGGCCATGGTATTTCCCTTTGAGGGAGCCCCCGTGGAACTGTCGGGGCTGTGGGACACCTGGGGCAACTTCCAGGCCGAGGGCGGTTCCTACTCGCTTCGCGGAACCGTGGGCGACGGCACGGCGCACATGACGCTGTCCGACGGGGTCCGGACCTGGGGGGCCGACGGCAGCGTCGTCCAGCCCCGCGACCTGCTCACCTCCCATGAACTGTGCGTCTGCATGCCCATGGGACGGCGGGCCGTTTGCGTGAAATGCGGCGACTACGCCACCTGCTGCCTGCCGAATCCCGAGTAGGAGCACGAGGCAACGCGGGGCACCCGTTGCGTCAAGTAGAAAAGTATCTGAAGCAGGATTCGTTGCCTCACCAGGAAATGTATCTGGGGCTCCGGAGCGAAGCGACGGCCTGTAGGCCCCCGGCAGGGGGGGTGTCGGTTCATCCGCGGGCTCCCTGGATGGAGACGGGCTGCTTCCATGGGTGGTTGGCGGCATTGCCACGGACGCGGCCGGGGGGAGCGATACGGGCGGCGTGGCGGCCCAGCGCGTCCTGGTGGCGGAGGATGTCGCGGTGCAGGGCCGCGGGGTTCAGGGACCGGTACATGGCCTCGAGCCGCGCCTTGGCGGACGCGTCCACGTGGGGTGCCTCCAGGACGCGTTGGTAGGGCGTCCTGGGTGCATCGTAGTGCTTCGTGACGCGTGAGCCGTCGCGGGTTTTCCCGATGCACTTCATCGTCGGCAGGAAGTAGTTCGTGTAGTCCCTCAGGACGCCGTAGAGGTCGTTGAGCAGCCGGCAGGCC
>CAINDP010000120.1 GCA_903847405.1 uncultured Myxococcales bacterium
AGACCCTTGGCGGGAGGAGTTTCCATGGAACCGCGTCCCTGGCACCGCTTCTATACGGAAGGCATCCCCCAGGACGTACCCAACGAAGGACTGACGCTGCCGCAACTGCTGGATCGGACCGCCGCCCGGTGGCCGGACCGGACCGCAACCCTGTTCGAGGGCGGTCGCCTGACCTACCGCGAACTGAAGGACGCGGTGGACCGGTTGGCGACGGCCCTGGTGGACCTGGGCATCCGGCCGGGCGATCGGGTCGCGATCCAGTTGCCCAACCTGCCCCAGTGCGTGATCGCCTACTACGGCGTCCTGCGCACGGGTGCGGTCGCCGTCATGACGAACCCCATGTACGTCGCCCGCGAAATCGAGCACCAGTTCAACGACGCGGGCGTCAAGGCGGCCATCGTGCTGGACGCCTTCTGGGTCAAGACCGTCCGCGGCGTCCGGCCCGAACTGAAGACGCTGGAGCACGTGATCCTGACGCGCCTGGTCGACTGGCTTCCCTTCCCCAAGAACTACCTGTTCCCCATCGTGGGCAAGAAGACGGGCCTGGTCGTGGACGTGGATCCGGCCGACAAGGCCCTGTGGCTGAAGGACCTGATGGGACGCTATCCGGCCAACCCGCCGACCATCGACTGGGACCCGGAAATGCTGGCGAACCTGCAGTACACGGGCGGCACGACCGGCATCAGCAAGGGCGCCATGCTGACTCACAACAACCTGGTCAACAACGTCGAGCAGATCGCGGCGTGGTTCACCGGGCTGGTCCCGGGCGGCGAGGTCGGGCTGGCGGCGCTGCCGTTCTTCCACGTCTTCGGCCTGACGGTGTGCATGAACCTGGCGGTGGCCGTGGGCGCGTCGCAAGTCCTGGTCCCGAACCCGCGGGACATCCCGAAACTGATCAGCCTGATCGCGAAATACCGCCCCACGCTGTTCCCGGCGGTCCCCGCGATGTTCAACGCGATCAACCAGTTCCCCGGCATCAACAAGGTGGACATCTCGTCGATCAAGGGCTGCTTCAGCGGGTCGGCGCCCCTGCCGGTCGAGGTCCTGGAGCAGTTCGAACGCCTGACCGGCGGCAAGATCACCGAGGGGTTCGGCATGACCGAATCGTCCCCGGTGACCCACGCGAACCCGCTGTACGGCGTCCGCAAGCCGGGATCCATCGGCATCCCCCTGCCGTCCACCGACGCGAAGGTGGTGGACCTGGAGGAGGGAACGCGCGAGGTCGCGGTGGGCGAGGACGGCGAACTGCTGCTGCGGGGCCCGCAGGTCATGAAGGGCTACTGGCAGCGCGACGACGAAACCGCCATCACGATCCGCGACGGTTGGCTGTTCACCGGCGACATCGCGAAGGTCGACGAGGACGGCTACTTCTATATCGTGGGCCGCAAGAAGGACATGATCATCGCCGGCGGGTACAACATCTACCCGCGCGAAATCGACGAGATCCTGTACGAACACCCGAAGGTCCTGGAGGCGGCGGCCGTGGGCATCCCGGACCCGCGGCGCGGCGAAACGGTGAAGGCCTTCGTGGTCCTGCGGCCCGGCGAGACGGCCACCGAGGACGAGATCATCGAGTACTGCAAGGCGCACCTGGCGCCGTACAAGGTGCCCCGCAGCGTGGAATTCCGGGACGATCTGCCGAAGTCCACGATCGGCAAGGTGCTGCGCCGCATCCTCCGCGACGAGGAACTGGCCAAGGCCAAGGCATAGACCCCCTGTTTCGACGCGACGGCTTCCTGCCGGTTCGCTAGAATCGCCCCATGGGAACGGATCCCGCCCACGACCCGATGACCCGGACCGCCCGTGACGGAACCGTGGTGCACCTGCGTCCGGTGCGCGGGGACGACGGCCCCCGGATCGAGGAACTGTTCGCGTCCTCCAGCGCCGACACCATCTTCAACCGGTTCCTGGCGCCCCTGGCGCGACTGGAGGGCGAACGCCTGCGGGCGCTGACCCACCCCGAACCCGGGACCGAGTGCGCCCTGGCCGCGTGCATTGATGTGGACGGACGGGAACGGATGGCCGGGGTGGGGCGCTTCCGGCGGGTGTCGGCCGAGATCGCCGAAATCGCCATCGTGGTGGGGGATCCGTGGCAGCGTCACGGCGTGGGGCGGATGCTGCTGAGGCAGTTGACGCTGATGGCCCGGGACCTGGACCTGCAGTGGTTCGATTCCACGATCGACCCGTCCAACCTGCGCCTGCTGCGGTTCGTGGAGGCCTGCGGGTTCAAGGGCACGCTGAAGTACGACGGCGGGCTGCTGCACATGCGGACCAACATCGCGGCGCTGTTCCCGGTGGAACTGCGCGACCCGATCGAGGACCACCCGCGCCCCTGATTCCCGCAACCACGCCCCGCGGTCCCGGAACGAAACGCCCTACAGGGTCCGCGTCACGACCATGATGCAGGCGTGGTGCACCACGACGGGGAAACGGGATTCCGCCAGGCGGATCACCTCGTCGTCGAAGGATCCGTCCTGCAGCCACACGGCCCCGACGGAAAGGGGATCCAGCGCTTCCAGGACCTTCCGGGTGACCGACGGCGGCGTCACCATGTCCACGATGTCGATCGGACGCGGCACCGAGGCCAGGTCGGGCCAGGCGGTCAGGCCGGCGACCTCGCCGCCCTTCGGATTGACCGGCAGCACGGCGTAGCCCTGGCGATCCAGGTTCCGCACGATGATGTTCCCGTATTTGTCCGGGTCGTTGGACGCGCCCACCACCGCGATGCGCGTGCCGGCGGACTTGTCCCGCAGCCGTTCCGAAACCGATGCCGGGATGCTCGATGGCCGCATGGGCCCCTCCAGTCGATGGCTGGAGGGATGATGGGAAGCGGAAGGCGCAACGGCAAGGGGCGCCCGGGCCGCAGTTTGAAGGCGGACGCGGGAACGTCTATCCTCGCTGGAGTTTCCCGACACTGGACGGAGGCGGCATGCGGCGGATCGGGGGGAGCGTTCGGTTCCTGGTGCTGGTTCTGGCCACAACCGCGCTGGCCTGCGGATCGGGGAACCCGGGCGCCGGCGACCTGCCGATCAGTTTCCGGGACACCCACGTCGAGGACCCCGGGACGGCCGCCGATCCCGGGCACGCCGACGCGCCGGGCCGGGATCCGGGACAGGACCTCCACGCCGATCCCGACGCCGACCGGCCGGACGAGGCCGCCGTGGACCCCGGCCCGACGGACGAAGGCGACGGGGATCCGGGCCTCCAGGACCCCGGTGTCGCCGATCCCGGACGGGACCCCGGCACGTCCGACCCGGGAATGGTGGACCCCGGCCAGGACGCGACCGTGGGATGCGGCACGGGACCCGCCTGCGCCGCCGGCAGCACCTGCATCAACGCGGTCTGTGAATCCTGCCGCTTCCAGTTCGCCTGCGGCCTGGACTGCGTGGACTGCCAGGGAACGGCCACGCCGCTGTGCCTGAACGGCGCGTGCGTCCGGTGCCGCGTGGGCACGGACTGCGGGGCCGGCTTCTGGTGCCGCCCGGACACCCATGCCTGCGAGCGGTGCGGCGACGCCGACCCGGCACACTGCGGAACGGACTGCAGCACGTGCGGGACCACCCTGCCCGTGTGCGCCGCGGGCGCCTGCACCTGCAACAGCACGTCGTGCGGCACGCTGGTCTGCTTCCAGGGAGCGTGCTCGGGGTGCGACGTGGACGGGGCCTGCGGGCCGACGTGCGGGGCGTGCCCGGTCGAAACGCCGCGGTGCGTGGCGGGCGCGTGCGTCACCTGCCGCGACCCGGGGGACTGCGGGGCCGGCGCCTGGTGCGACGGCGGCGCCTGCGCCCCGTGCGGTCCGGACGATCCGACCCACTGCGGAAACGCCTGCGCGGCCTGCACCGCGGAGGCGCCGTCCTGCGTGGCGGGAGCCTGCGTGTGCGACGCGACCTCGTGCGGCATCGGACGCCGCTGCTTGGACGGGGCGTGCCAGACGTGCGACATCCCCGAGGCCTGCGGCGCGGCCTGCGGGGCGTGTTCGGTTGCGACACCCTACTGCGTCGCCGGTGGGTGCCGACAGTGCCGGACGGCCGGCGATTGCGCCCCAGGGGCGGTGTGCAGCCCCAGCGGGACGTGCATCGACTGCACCGGGACGCTGGGATGCGCCTCGGATTCCGCCCCGGACGGGAAGAAGTGCAGCACGGCCAAGGTGCTGGGCCGGAAGGTCCTGGTCCCGTGGTTCACCGTCAGCAGCGACACGACCGGCAAGGGATATGACGACGACCTGCCGTCGGGTTCGCCTCCCGACTGCTGGGACGCCCAGGTGGACGTCATGTACAAGGTGTTCCTGCGCACCGGCGACACACTGAACGTGACGGCCACGCCCCTGACCGCCGACTACACGATGTCCCTGAAGCTGTACCGCGGCACGGCCTGCGCCGGCAACTGGAGGGCCGATCTGATCACCTGCCAGTGGGGAGCGGACAACGGCGGGTCCGAAACCGCGTCCTACACCGCGACCTCGGCCGGATGGGTCACGATCGTGATCGACGGGGCGTCGGGTTTTTCCGACGAGGGGGACTGGGGACTGTTCAGCCTGACCACGAAACTGACCTGCGCCGACGAGGCGTGCTGCTGCATTTGAGTCGGGGCGGGGAAGTCGGGGCGGGAAAATGGGGACAGAAAATGGGGACAGACACCATTTTCCCGGAAATGGTGTCTGTCCCCATTTTCTGTCCTGTCCCCATTTTCCGGAATGTCACTCGGCGGGCGCCTCGGTGGCGCGAATGACGATCAGCGGCACGAGACCCTCGGGGCGGCCGTCCCGATCCCGGAGGAACGCGGCCGTCGCGAAGGAACTGGGACTGTTCAAGCGACCGGGGGACACGCGCGCCGCCAGGCCCTCCAGCACGGCAGCCAGCAGCCCGACGTATGCCGACGGAGCGGCGGTCAGGCGCGCCGACCGGGCCGGCCCGTCCCCCACGGCCTCGGAAACCGCCAGGTAGGCCGCCCGCAGATCCTGCCGCAGCCCGCCCCCTTCGCCGGGGGTCGTCATGACTTCGACGGTCTTGTCGATTCCCGGGGCCCGGATGCCCAGCGTGAAGGGCGACAGGAACAGGTCCAGGGGCGGCGGTTCCTTCGCGAACACCTTCCGGCCACCCCACGGGTCCACCAGCGGGCGATAGGAAATCCGGTAGTTGATCGGCAGGAAGAACGGCGTCCGGGCGCCCGCGGGCAGCAGGGCCAGGGACGGAATGGCGTCGGATTCGGCCAGCATCGCCTCCAGGACCTCCATGAGGTCCGCGTACGTCGCGGTCCGATCGACCGCCAGCGGGAACATCTTCAGGCCCCGGTACTCGATGTCCGGCCGATGTTCCCGGGCATCGCTGATCGCAAAGCGGATGTTCTGGGGACCGTGGTCCTGGCGCAGATCCACCAGCAGCGTCGGCGCCGTCCGGACGATGGACTTCGCGCCGGGGGGCAGCACCGGCTGGTCCAGGATCATCAGGCGGCCCGCGGTCAGCACCAGGATCCAGGAGGGCGTGAACGACAGGCCGTATCCCCGTCCCGCGGGCAGCATCGCGCCGGCCAGTTCCCCCGAGGCCAGCCCGGGCAGCGGCAGGGGCAGCGCCGTATCCGCGATCTCGGCCGCCTTCCGGCACGATTCCTTGACCTGCGGCAGCGTGCCGGCCCCCCGGGGGCAGGCGGACGCCACGGCATCCAGTTTCAGGCGGGCCGCCAGCATCACCTCGCCGTCGTCGGCGTCGCGGGGAAGGGTGCACGCCAGCAGCACGCGCGCGAAGTCGGCGTATGCCTGGACGCGCAGGGCCTGCACCTGGCCGACCATCCGGGCCAGGGTGTGAAGGTGCGTCATGTACGCGACATCGGTGAACCGGCCCCCGGTCCCTTCCAGGGCTTCCAGGGCCTGGAGCCGCTCGCACGTAGGCTGCCGGATGACGCCGAGGATCGTCCGGGCGTCCGCCGCCCCCGCCCCCCGCTCGCCCAGGCTTTCGATGGCCCGTGCCTCTTCCTCCAGCAGCCCCAGGGCCCGCTCGGGCTCCAGCCCCGCGCCCTCCAGGAACGCCAGATCGGCCTCCGGGAAGGTGGCCAGGGCGGCGATGGAAACCCGCAGGGCCCGCAGGCGCGCCTCGATCCCCTCGTCCGAATCCCGCCGCGACCGGTCCAGGGACCGCAGGTCCGCGGCGGCCTTCGCGCAGGCTTCCGCGTCATCGCACTTGCCCAGGGTGGCCGTCACCCGGTCCAGAACCTCGTCCTTCCGGCATCCCGACGACGCGGCGATCGCCGCGATGATGATTGCTGCGTTCCATCGCATCGAAAGGCTCATCGATCCTCCCCACCGGCGTGCCGGTCCCTTTTGCCCTCCGGACGGCGCGAATGATACCATGCCTCACACGCCGGGGCCGCCCCCGACGAGGTTCGCTGCGCCGGATGCCGGCCGCCGGAGATGCCCCGTGGAAGCGCCCTCCGAGGTCAAGATCATCCTGTCCGACCTCCACATGGGCACGGGCGAGCGTCCAGGCCTGGTAAATCCTTTCGAAGACTTCCACTTCGACGATCGCCTGGCCGACCTGATCCTCCACCACGCCACCGGGGACTACGCCGCCCTCCCGGTGGAACTGATCCTCAACGGCGACATCATGGACCTGCTGAAGGTCCCGGTCCGCGGGCACTTCGCGACGATCATCGACGAGGGAATCGCGGTCGACAAGACGCGGCGATGCCTGCTGGGGCACCCCGCCGTATTCGACGCCCTGACGCAGTTCCTGACGGTGCCCGACCACGTCGTCACCTACCTCCCGGGCAACCACGACCCGGAGGTGGCGTTCCCGCTGGTCCAGAAGCTGCTGCGGGCGCGCCTGGGCGTCCTGGACACCCCGGACCGGATGCGCTTCCCGGTGGACGTCGAATTCCTGCGCCTGCCCCGGGGCGTCGTGGTGACCCACGGCCACCTCTTCGAATCCATCAACCGCATCGAAGCCGGGCACGCCATCGAGGAACTGCCCGACGGGCGGCGCGTCCTGAACCTCCCGTTCGGCAGCCGCTTCTTCACCGAGGTCCTGGCCCCGGTCAAGGCCGAGCAGCCGCTGATCGACCTGGTACACCCGCTGTCGTCGATGGTCCTGTGGGGCCTGGTCTTCGACCTGCGCTTCACCCTGCGCCTGCTGGGCAGCATGTCCCGCTGGCTGTTCAAGACGCTGCGCCCCCGGGCAAGAAAGGAGGGCGTGGTCCGCACCCTGCAGGTGCTGGTGGACGAAATCGCGCTGTTCACGGGCATGGACCGGCGCGCCACGGCCCATCTGCAGGAATCGGCGGACGTGTCGGCCCTGATCGTGGGCCACAGTCACACCCCGATGATCCGGCGCCTGCCCCGTAACAAGGTATATGTGAACACCGGGACCTGGACCCGGATGGTCAGCCTGGACATCCGCGACCTGGGAACCCGCGTCGATCCGACGTTCGCCCGCGTGGAGTACCGCCCCGTGGGATCGCCCGCCGTGTCGCTGCTGCGATGGAACGGCCGGCCGCGCGAAACCGAAGAGGTGGTGGCCTGACCCCCTGACACCTGGAGTGCAACCGTGATGACGCGACCCGTGGATCGTTGCCCCCTGCCCTTCCTTCGTTCGCCGGCCGCCCCGGCCCCGCTGGCCCTGGTGCTGGCCCTGGCGATGACCGCGGCCCTGGCCGCCTGCGATTCCGCCACCGGGGCGGGCCCGGCCGACGTCCTGGGCGGCGACGTTCCCGAAGACGCGCCCCCGGCCGAGGAAATCCGGGGCGGCGGCGGGACCTTCCCCGAAAGCGCCACCGAATCCCAGATCCTGGCCCTGGAGCAGTTGAACCGGATCCGCGTCGCCTCGGGCCTGGCCCCCGTGAACCAGGTGGCCTCGCTGAACCAGTGCTCCCAGGCCCACGCCGAGTTCATCGTGTCGAACTGCAGCAACTACGGCACCGCCGGCCTCAGCCCGCACAACGAGGACGCGTCCTGGCCGGGGTTCACCGGCGTGCAGTTCTGGGATCGGATGGAGGCCGCGGGATACACGGTGTCCAGCGCCAGCGAGGTCATCGCCTTCATGAACAAGCCGACCCAGGCGGTCGACGGCTGGATCCGCACCCTGTACCACCGGCTGCCGCTGCTGGACCCCCGGACGAAGGAAATCGGCTACGGGGGCGCCACCATCCCCAGCGACGCCCCCTACTGCCAGTACCGCCAGTTCTGGAACGCCGACGTCATCGACATCGGCATGGACAGCACGGCGGACGACGTGGTGGTGCTGTACCCGCCGGACGGGTCGAAATACATCCCGACGTCGTTCGACGGCATGGAGTCCCCGATGCCGACGCCCCCGCCCGCGGGCTGGCCGTCGGGCACGATCATCACGGTCCAGTTCGGGAAGGATCTGCCCTTCACGGTCACCGGGCACCAGTTGCTGGAGTTCGGCCAGACCGCGCTGCCCCACCTGATCGTGGCGTCGAAGGCGGACGAAACCGCGTACGTCGGCGCCGATCCGCACCTGAACGACAACCGGGTCCTGTCGCTGTATGCCCTGTCACGCCTGAAGGCCGGGACCGACTACACCGTGATCGTGGACATGGTCCGCAACGGCGGGCCGCTGCACCTGGAATGGACGTTCAAGACGGACTACGTGCAGGATTGACGGCGGCGGCGCGGGTCAGATGCAGGTGAAGGCGGGGTCTATCTGATCGGGATCCTGGCGACAGGCCACGGGGATCGGCAGGCCGCAGCAGTTTTTTCGCGTCAGGGTGCCCAACTGGCAGATCGCCAGGTTGCAGCCGTCGATGCACAGCCCGACGCCGGTGATGAGGCCGCACGCCTCGCCGCACTGGCCGTTGGTCGAGCAGACCTGGAGGTCCGTGCAGGCGCCGCAGGTTCCGGTGCACCCGTCGGGGCCGCACGTCTTGCCCGCGCACTGCGGCTGGCAGATTTCGGGCTTCCGGCAGACGAACATGTTGGCCAGGATGCCGCACACGTAGCCCGCCGCCGTGTCGCAGGTCTCCTTCGTCAGGACGTTGTTCAGGCAGTACTGGCGCTCGTTGCCCACGCAGCGCCCCACCTCGGTGACGGCGTAGCAGTTCGTGTCCACCATGCACTGGCCGTCCAGCCCGCACAGGTTGCCTTCCGGGCACAGGCCGCAGTCCCCGCCGCAGGAGTCGGGGCCGCACGCCTTGCCGGCACACTGCTTTTCGCAGTTCTTCAGGAGGCACTTGTCGCCTTCCGGCGCGCAGTCCTCGTTTTCGGCGCAGCCGGGCCCGCAGTAGCCCTGGCAGCCGTCGGGCCCGCACACCTTCCCGTCGCACTGGGGCACGCAGAACACCGCGCACACGCCTTCCGTCGTGCACAGGAACCCCTGCTGGCAGTAGCCGCAGACGTCGTCGCACCCGTCCGACCCGCAGTTGCGGTCCGTGCAGTCGGGCACGCAGGGGCCCGGATCCACCGTTTCTTCCGCCACTTCGCCCTGCGGAACGTCGGGCGTCAGGGTCCCTTCGTCGGCGGGCGTTTCGTCCCGGACTCCCGGATCCGCCGCGGGCGTGTCGGTGCCGTAGTCGAACTGCACGACGGGAACGTCCCCCAGGTCGGGCAGATCGGCGGGCACGTCCGTCGGCGCCTGGTTCCCATTTCCGCCGCAGGCCACCAGGGCCATCGCGGCCAGGACCGCGCCGAGCCAGCGAACACTCACGTCACCACCTCCATCCCGGAACCCGAACCCGAGCCGGCGCGCGCCCCCGCCCGCCTTGCGTGCGGGGTGGCACAACCGTAGAATTCTAGCGGCCGTACCGCGCTCTCGCAAGAACGGCCCGCCTCCGGAGGGTACCCGATGAAACTGTTTTTCGCCGGGATTGTCCTGCCCGTGCTGTTGCTGGCCGCCTGCGGGGGCGGAAGCGGGACGTCCTCCGACAACGGCCTGTCGGACGCGAACCTCGACGCCACGCCGCCGCCGCCCTCGATCGCGACGGAGGTTTCGACCAGCGCGATCAAGGCGGGCCAGACCGTCCAGATTTCGTGCGTCGGCACCGGCTTCAACCCCACGCAACTGGAACTGGTGGTCCGCGAGGCGGGCGCCGAAACGCCCCTGACGACCGCGGGCGATGCCGCCCCGGGCGAGGACGCGGCCGTGTCCGACGACGACGATCCGTACCTGGCCGACGGCGAATCCGCGCCCAGCCTGGACCTGCCCGCCGGCGTGACCCGCCAGGGACTGGACCTGGTGTTCACCCGCACCGACGTGTTCACGGTGGCGTGCTACGCCCCGGACACCCGCATGATCGACCGCACGCCCGCCCGCATCGTGGTGCGCCCCGGATCCGCCGCCTCGGTGGAAACGACGGTGACCCCGACCGACGTCAAGGCCGGCGAAACCGTCACCGTCACCTGCACCGGCGTGGACATCTACGGCAATCCGCTGGAATCGGCCATGCTGCCCGGCGTCTCGCCCCCGACGGGCGTCACGATCCTGGGCACGTCGCTGCAGATGACGAAGACGGGCACCTACCAGGTCGCGTGCGGCGTGAAGGACACCGCGATCGCCGACCCGACGCCCGTGACGGTCACCGTCGTCGCGAACCTCCCCAAGCGCATCCTGACGCTGGTGGACCCCGACACCTTCGTGGCCGGCGACTCGGCGACCCTGACCTGCCGCGCGGTGGACTACTACGACAATCCCGTGATCGGCTTCCCGATTTCCGTGAAGGAACTGCCGGACGCCCTGGCCCTGAGCGGCAAGACGCTCAGCGGCACGCTGGCCGGCCTGTACAGCGTCCAGTGCATCCCCCAGACCGCCGACTGGAAGTACTTCACGCTGGTCCCCGCGTCGGTGACGATCACGGCCGGCCCCCCGGTGCGCCTGGACCTGGCCTCCGTCCCGAAGAAGCCCTACTACGGGAAGAACGAAACGCTGACGGTCACGGCCGAGGCCCGGGACGCCTACGGCAACCTGGTCACCGCGGCCCAGGTCCAGGCCCCGATCGACATCGCGCCGCCGACGGGCATCACGCCCTCGGCGACCAGTCCCACGCGCGTGTTCCAGTTGAAGGAGGAGGGCACCTACCGGATGACCTTCCGGCTGGTGGGCTACCCGTCGGTGTCCGCGGTGCTGGAGGTCCTGGTCGAGGGCAGCGGGCCGCTGCTGACCATCGAGTACCCCGAACGCGGGGAGACGGTCGGGGGCATCAAGCCGTCCCTCACGGTGATCGGCACGGTGAACGACGACGTCACGGGGATCAAGGCCTTCACCGTGAACGGCGTGGATGCGCGGGCCTACGTCAACCCCATCAGTGGCGCGTTCTCGTACATCCTCAGCCCCCTGCACCAGGGCGTGAACATCCTGACCGTTTCGGTGACGAACGGCGCCGACGCCATCACGACCACGACCCGCGGCTTCCAGTACTCGCCCAAGTTCTACCCGGCGACGGACGTGGACCCGGTCAAGGCCAACGTGCCCAAGGGCGCCCTGGCGTTCCTGTCCCGCGACTTCGTGGACGACGGCGTGCACGACCTGCCGCCGGACGACCTGGCGACGATCCTCGAAATGGTGCTGGCCGGCCTGGACCTGACCTCGATGCTGCCGAACCCCCTGGCCGAGGCGGGCCCTTACAAGATCACGATCCCGTCGATCACCTATGGCGATCCGACGATCCAGTTGAACCTGTACGACGGCGGCCTGCACCTGGTGATGACCATCCCGAACCTGAACGTGGCGGTGAAGGCCGAGGGGCGCTGCCAGTTCATCATCGACTGGTGCCCCGACGCCTCGGGCAGCGTGTCCTTCGACACGGTGATGGCCATCGCCGACGTGGACATCGGCATGGACGCCCAGGGCGTGCTGGCCGCCACGATGCGGGACGTGCAGGTCCAGTTGGGCGGCATGACGGTGCACCTGGACGGCATCCTGGGGACGCTGCTGGACGGCATCATCAACCTGCTGGTGGACGCCTTCCGACAGACCCTGATCGACACGCTGGTGAACCAGGTGTCCACGCTGGTGAACGAAACGCTGTCGAACCTGCTGTCCACGCTGGTGATCGACCAGTCCATCGAAATCCCGGCCCTGCCCGGCGGCACGGCGAAGGCCATTCGCGTCAAGGTCAAACCGTCGAACCTGGCGGTGCGGCCGGAAGGCATCGACGTGGCGCTGGACGGGTCGATCGGCGCGGTGAAGGGCGTCACGCATACGCCCCTGGGGTCCATCGGGCGCTCGAACTGCCTGAAGATGAGCGGCGTCGTGCCGTTCACGCTGCCCTGGGACCAGGAAGTGGTGCTGGGCGCCTTCGACGACCTGCTGAACCAGGCGCTGTTCGGGGTCTGGTACGGCGGGTCCCTGAACCTGAAGATCACCCAGGCGGACCTGGGCAGCGTGGACCTGTCGCAGTACCTGGTGTCGGATCTGAAGGTCGACCTGGACTTCTACGAGGCGCCGATCCTGACGGACTGCAACGCCGAGGGCAAACTGCAGGCACAGATCGGCGATCTGTACCTGTGGGCCGACCTGTCGCTGAACGACAACCCGTTGCAGTTGGGCGCGTTCGTGCAGGCCACCGCGACGGTCTCCCTCGACCTGACTCCCACTGCGACGGGTACCATGGCGGTGACCGTGACCCTGGACGCCATCCCGTTCCCGGACATCGAGATCGTCAGCATCAACGACGATTTCCCGATGACGAAGGACGACCTGATGGGCTTCCTCCGGAGCGGATTGCTGGACGAGGCCCTATCGGGCCTGGCGGGCAAGGAACTGGTGTCCTTCGAGATTCCCGCCATCGACATGTCCGGCCTGAGCCCCTCGCTGCCCCCGGGCATCACGCTGAACATCGCCCTGACGGACCTGCTGCGGGACCGCGGGTACACCGTCGTGAAGGGATTGCTGCAGCAGCCGGTTGCGGTGCCGTGATGGGTTCGGGGAAGAAGAGCCGCGCCGCGCCTGCCTACTCGAACTTGAGCCCGTCGATCAGCACCGCGGTGTCATAGATCGAATCGCCCTTGTCCGTGGTGTAGAAGCGCAGCGTCAGGGGCATCGGCTCCGTCGTGACCATGCCGCTGACGTCATACGTCAACTTCTGCCAGTCGCCCTTCTGCGTCGCGGTGTTCGTGGTCCCGGTGACCTTGATGTTGACGTTGGTGGCGCTGCTCTGATCGAAGTAGACGTCGGCGAACACCAGTCCGACCGAGTCGCCGCCGCAGGTCGGGCACTTGGCGGTCTTGGGGCACAGGTTGTCGATGGTCCGGCTGAGGACCTTGAACTGCTTCTGCGTGCGATCGGTCAGGGTCGCCTGGAAGGTGTCCTGGAAGTCCTGGCCGCAGAAGTCGCGGAACTCCTCGGAGTAGTACTTCCACCAGAAGACCAGGTTCTTGGTCCCCGGGAAGATGCAGAACTTCTGCTCCAGCAGGCCGTTCGTCGCGGTGTACCCCAGGCCCGTCGAGATGATGCCCATGAACTTGCCTTCCACGGGCTTGGTCAGGCCCAACTGCGTGATGACGCGGCCGTCGCCGTCCTTCGTCCAGGCCATGATGTCGCCGGTCTCGAAGCCCTCGTTCAGGATTCCCGCGTCCGAAATCGTCAGGCCCTTCGCGCCGAACAGGCGGAAGTAGGTGCCGGGGTGCGCCGGATCCGCGGCGCCGACGCCGTACGCCTTCCCGGCCGCGAAGCCCGATTCCATCATGCCGCTGAAGAACTGCCGCGCCATCTGGGCGGCGAACATCGAGGTCACGGTGCCCGAGAAGCCCGCGACCGCCTGGGCGCCCGCCGCGAACAGCGACGTCGCCATCGAGCCGTTGTACAGCGTCTTGCATCCGCCCAGGTACACCAGGCTGGAGGGGAACGCCTGGCCCAGCGAGTGGTAGTCCACGAACGCCGGCGAAACGCCCCAGGTCTTGTCGCCCAGGATGACGCGCCCGGCCATCAGGTCCACCTGGGTCGTGTCGTAGCAGTAGCCGTAGGCCGGCGTGTCGCCGACGGCGGGCATGGTCAGGACGCAGTCGTTGCCCTGGGGGCACTCGGACTTGGTGGTGCAGCTCTTGTCGCTCTGGGACAGGTTGGCGCAGTTCACCGACTCGCCGGTCCACAGGACCTCGGCGCCGCCGGGATGGCGCCAGCCCAGGTCGGTCTTGACGTTGGCCGCCAGGGTGCGGAAGTACACGTCCGAATGGGTGGCCATCGCCACGATGCCGTAGGACGACAGGTGGCGGAACTTGTCCAGGTTCGCGGCCTTGTTGTTCGCCGTCGACACGTTGTAGGCCGGGCACGCCAGCACGGCGGCCAGGTTCGCCACGTGGAGGGTTTCGTCGTCGGAACCGAACTCGTCGGCAAACGGCGACAGCAGCAGCGTGTCCTTCGACAGGATCGGGACGCGCGAGGTCAGGCCCGAGGACACGGAGGCCGACGCCTGGGCGGCCGACTCGTCGTCCGCGCCGCCGCGATCGCCGGTGCGGGCCAGGTTCACGGCGCCCATGACGCCGTCGTTCCAGCGGATCCACAGGCCGCCGCCGTCGGCCGCGTCCACGGTCTGGGCTGCGGTCGGGTCCGCCTGCAGGATGGCAACGGCCGCGGCGCGCGATGCGGCAGAGGTCCCGCCGCCTTCCAGCGTCGTGAAGTAGGCCGCCTGGGCGTTCGACAGGACCGTCTGGTGCGAGGTGCAGACGGACGGCGTCAGGCGCGAAACGCAGTCGAACCGCGTCAGCCCCGACAGGGCCGAGTAGGGCGTGCCGGCGGCGTCCGTCACCGGGACCGCCGCCCGGACGTAGATCGGACCGGGGGCGGTGCAGCCGAGGGTCAGGCGCAGCGTGTACACGCCGTCCTTGTTGATTTCGTCGCCGGAGTTGACCACCAGGCCGTCATCGAGCATGCCGCCCAGATCCTTCAGGAACTTGCCCGTCGCGTCGACCTGCTTCAGGGTCACCGTGGTGCCGGAAACGTTCCCGAACGGCCCCAGGGCCAGGGTCGCCAGGACCGGCTGGCTCTGGCCGACGAACATCGAGGCCGGACGCATCTGAACGGGATTCGGCAGCATGAAGCCGGGGTTCGAGGTGACGACCACGGTGTCCGTGACCGTTCCGCTGGGGCCCACGGCCGTCACCGACAGGACGGTGTCGCCCGGGAGCAGCGCGATGCCGTCGGTCTGCCAGAACGGCGAGCCCTCGGTCGTCGCGATGGCGCCGGTGGCCGTCGGCGAAGCCCAGGTGAGCGTGGTGAACTTCCCGAAGATCAGGCCCGACATCGACACGACGCTGCCCGCGGTCGTGGCGTAGCCGTGCCCCGAGGGCTCGGTGATGCGGACCAGCAGTTCCGCCGACGGATACTCGCTGACGATGACGTTCGGCCCGTCGTCTTCCGCCGCCAGTTCGCCGGGGAGATCGCCGTTTCCGACGTCATTCAGCCCGAAATCGTACCCGCCGGACGTGTCGCCGGGGCCGTCCGAAGACCCGCACCCCGACACCGCCAACGCAACCGCTGCCAACCCTGCAAGGACCCGACCGGCGTGCATCCCGCACCCCCACCCGCAGAAAAGTCGGTGAATTATAGCGATATGGTCCTCCCGGAACAACGCGCGGCCGATTTGTTTCGCAGGGAATGCAGGGGGGGATGTCGTATCGTCAGCGCACGTCGACCAGATGGGAGGTGGTCCGGCCCTTTTCGACGACGACCGGCAGTTCCCTGGACGCGACCGGGTTCTTCAGCACGAACACCTGGTTCCCGACGGGAACCTCGTACGACCGGAGGGGCGTCGTGCCGACCTTGCGCCCCTTCCAGTACACGTCGGCCCAGGGCCGGGCGTTGATCGTCACGAAGCCCGTGTCCACCGGCACCGCGGGCAGAGCCTTGTCGGCGGCCTTTTCCAGACGCACCTGGACCGCCTGGTTCACCGACGCCAGCGCCACCTTCTGGCGGAGGGCCTTGCGACCCGGCGCCGTGGCGGTGACCTCGACCTCGTCCCCCACCTTGTAGACGCCCTTCACCTCGGCCTGGCCACCCGGCGTCGCCACGGGCTTCCCGTCCAGCAGCACCTTCGCCGTGGGCGGATCGACCGACAGGGCCAGCACGGCCGCCACGGGGGCGGGTTTCGCCAGGACGGCGGGGGCGGGTTCGGGGGCCGGGACCGGCACGGGATCGGTCGAAGCGGCAGCCCCTGCGGGCGGCGTGGCTGCGGGCGGGGTGGCTGCAGGCGTCGTGGCTGCGGGCGGCGTCGCGGCAGGCGGCGTCGCGGCAGGCGTGGTCGCGACCGGTGTCGTGGCCGCGGACGTGCGACCGGCCGGGTCCTGGTCGCCCCCGCGGCCCGCCACCATCACGACGATGGCACCCACGGCGGCCAGGCCGACGAGGGCCGCCACCACGAGGATCGTGCGCCGGGAACCGCCCCCGGCCTTCGGAATGGCCAGCGGGGTCGCGTCCGACCGCGAGGGCGAAGCGGCCTTCCCGACCGGCGCCTCGGGGGTCTTCGTCGGCGGCGGACGGGCCAGGACCGTGTCGATTTCGTCCACCGGCAGCGGCAGCGTGATGTTCTTGCGTTCGTAGACCGGGGTCGCGACCGGCTGGGCCGGGGTGCCCCGGGCCGGGGTGGCGCCCGCGGCGGTGCCCCGGACGGGGGTCGTTTCGCCGGACGGGGCCGGCGCAGCGGGCGGCGCGGTGCCTGCCGACGGCGTCAGGGTCCCGGTGCCGCTGGCGGCCAGGTAGTCCTCCAGTTCCTTCTGGAGGTTCCCGACCGGGACCGTCTTGGGCATGGCGCCGTTCGTCGGCGCGGACGCCGCGGGCGCCACGGGGGTCGGAGCCTCCGGGGTCGGCGTCGATACCGGCGTCGGCACAGGCGTCGGCGCCGTCGCCGGCCGGGCCTGGGGCGTCGTTTCGGCGGCGCGCTCCTCGGGCATCATCAGGGTTCCGGAATCGGCAACGGCCGCGGCATGGGGCGTGACCGCGGGCGCCTGGTCCGGGTGCACCGGCAGTTCGTCCGCGAACAGGTCCGCCAGGTAGGGCGCGACGGCGATCTCGTCCAGGCCCTTCGCGTGGCGGAACTCGAAGTTCCGCAGTTCCTTTTCCAGGGCCGCCATGTCGGGATGCCGCGCATCCCGGTCACGCTCCAGGCCCTTCAGGAGGATGGCGTCCAGTTCGGGCGGAACGTCCGGGTTCACCGACGACGGCGGAGGGATGTCCTGGGTCAGGACGGCGTTCAGGATGGCGAAGTCGGAATCCCCCTCGAACAGCTTGCGCCCCGCCAGGATCTCCCAGCCGATGGCGCACAGCGCGAACATGTCCGACCGGCCGTCCAGGGGCTTGCCCCGGGCCTGCTCGGGGGACATGTACGAGCACTTCCCCTTCACGGTCCCGGCCCGGGTCTTGGTGGAGCGCGCCGCCGCCTTCGCGATGCCGAAGTCGAGGATCTTCGCCTCGCCGCCGAAGGCCAGCACGATGTTGTGCGGGCTGACGTCGCGGTGCACGACGTTCAGGGGCTGGCCGTCCTCGCTGCGGGCGTTGTGGGCATGCCGCAGGCCGGCCGCGATGTCGGCCACCACGTGCATGGCCCGCAGGGGCGTCAGCCGCTTGCCGGTCTTCAGGCCGCGGTCCAGCACCTTGCGCAGGTCCCGGCCGTCCACGTACTCCATCGCGATGTAGTACGAGTCCTCGGCCTGGGCGAAGTCGTAGACCTGCACGATGTTGGGGTGATGCAGGCGGGCCGCGATCCGGGCCTCGTCGATGAACATCGAAACGAAGGCCTCGTCCTCGGAGTAGGACGGGAGGATCCGCTTGATCACGACGTCCCGCTGGAAGCCTTCGGCCCCGCGGGACTTGGCGAGGTAGATTTCGGCCATCCCCCCCATGGCCAGCCTGCGTACCAGGAGGTATTTCCCGAAGGGCTGTGGGAGGGTGAGGGCCATCGGGTCACTCGCGCGAGCCGCGCGTAGTATAGCACCAACGCGTTCAGGGCTTGCATCCCGGAAGGCCGGGTGGAGAGGTCAGCGGGACCGGCGCTGGTCGGGACCCCCGCGGGCCGGGGTCGGAGCGGGACGGGGCCTGGGGGGCGTGTAGGCCGGCGGCGCGGCCGACCCGCCGGACGATCCGCCTCCCATCGACGGCCGGGAGGGACGGTCCTCACTCCGCGGACGGACGACCTCCCGCGGAACCTCCCGGCGGACTTCCGGCTGCGGAGCCCGGACCTCGGGCCGCGGACGGGCGTCCTGGGGCGCGGCCTGGGGCCGCGAGGGCTGCGGCTGGACCACGCGGGGCTCCGGGGCGGGCGCCGGGCGTTGCCAGGTCGGCGACACGGTTTCGCGGTCGGAACGAACCCGGTCGTCCCGACGAATGGTGCGATCCACGGGAAGCCCGACGTCCGGATCGACGTCCTGCCGCTCGAACCGATCCTGCGGGACCGCACGCTCCTGCTCCACGGGGCGCTCCTGCGGCGCCACCCGGGTCTCGACCGCCGGCGGCCTGCGCTCGAAGGCCGGCTGCCGGGGCTGGGCCTGCGGCACGGGCTGGGCCTGCGGAACGGGCCGCTCGGCGCCCGGGCGAACCGCATCCGTTTCCCGAACGGCGTCCGGCCGGACCGTCGGCCGCACGGTGTCCCGCGGGGTCGTGCCCAGGGTCGAGCCCCCGGCGGCGGGACGCGCCCCACCCGCTTCCCGGGCCCGCGGCGCCCAGGTCTGCACCTGGGCCTTGTCGGCGCCCCGGAAGGCCGGCGTCGGCGCCAGGCCCCGATCGGGCCGCACCGCAGCCCGGTCCGACGTGGGCCGCGCAATCCCCTGGCCCAGGGAGGCCCGGACGCCCTTCGTGCCCGGGGCCGCCGTCGCGCCCACGGTGGTCCGCACGCGCTCCGTAATCACCCGATAGGTGTCCGGCGTCTGGTACTCCGGCTTGACGGGCACGAACCCGCTGCGCTGCGACGCCCCCGTGGACGACCGCACGGACTTCAGGCTGGTTTCGGTCGGCGTCACGCCCGTCTTCTGGGCGATGAACTGCCGCGAGGCCGGGAGGCTCTTGCCGCCGCCCGGCATCGCGCCCACCGCACCCCGGCGCACCGAGTCCGTGAAGTTCCGTTCGACCAGCGTCCGGTCCGTGACCCTCTTGCTGGCGATGTCGTACATCCGGCCGCCGCCGCGATCGGCCCGGGCCGGCGGACGCCCGCCGCGGTCGCCGGGGACGTAGAAGTCCCGGTAGGCGACCATGGACCCGCCCGGCCGGACGTGCCGGCCGCGGTAGTCGCCGACCCTGCGCCCCGCCCAGTAGCCCATCCAGTAGCCGTCGTCGTACCCCTGCGCGTAGCCGCGGCGATAGCCGTGGGACCCGCCCCCGTCGTAGGGGTACCATCCGACATACCCGTCCCCGAAGAAGAAGGACACCACCGCCGCCCGCCAGATCCACGTGGGATCGGGCAGCCACACCCAGCCGTACACGCCGTGGTGGCGCCAGTGGCCGTAGTGGTCGGTGACGTCGCCCCAGGGGTCGTAGGAGTACCAGGTCCAGCCGAACGTGGACCAGTACCAGTAGCCGTGGGAGTAGGGCTCCCACTCGGGCTCGTAGGAGTGGGGCACGAAGACGCGCTCGCCGTCGACGGACGTCCACCACCCGTAGCTGGCCAGGCCGTAGTCGTAGCCCCCGCGGGCCGCCTGCTGGCGGGATTCGTTGATCAGCGTGATCCGATCCTCGCCGGCGCCGTACTTGGAGGTCACGACGATCTCGATGCGGGGCGGCGCGTTCCGGGGAACGTAGAAGTTCACCCCGTAGTCGGTCGCTTCGAAATTCGAAACCGACCGGCAGTCCCGCTCGGGATCGCACTCGTCCCCGGCAACGTCGTCGGCCCGCCAGGTGAAGTCCTCGATCGGGCGGTAGGCGTATTCCGGCTGGCCCCGGTCGGCGAACACCTCGTCGGCCGTCAGCGAAACCACCTGTCCGGGCAGGACGTTCACCGGTCCCGCCCGCCCGTCACGGACCAGTTGGCCGTCCACCGAGATGATCCGCACGTCCTGCGCCCGGGCGGGCACCGCGGCCAGCAGCGCCACCGCCACGCACGCCAATCCAAACGTCGTCAAACCGTTGCGTCCCATGGGGAACCTCCAGCAAGGAGGGAACATGCCGCCTTCGACGCCGGGTCCGCCGGAAAATTTCGGCACACGGTCCGATTATTCCCCAAATCCACGTCCCGGATAGCCGGACCCCCCGAATTACCCCCGCCAGGACGGGGCCCGGTTGACACGCAAGCCTTGAATGCGGTAGGGTTCCGCGGTTTTTCACGGGTCGCCGATGCAGCGGATTGACGTCGTGATCCTGGGCGCCGGCCTGTCGGGTCTTTCCACGGCCCTGTACCGTGGCGGCGACTACCTCGTGATCGAACGCGAGGGCCGTCCCGGCGGCCTGACCCGCACCGAGGACATCGAAGGCTTCCTGTTCAACCACACCGGTCACTGGCTGCACCTGCGCGACGATCGCATCAAGGCGCTGGTGGCGGACCTGCTGCCGGGGCAGATGGCGACGGTCGAACGCCGCGCCGCGATCTACAGCAACGGCGGCTTCACCCGCTTCCCGTTCCAGGGCAACCTGCACGGGCTGCCGCCGGAAGTCCTGCGGGAGTGCCTGCAGGGCGCCGTGGCCGCGGCCGTCCGCCGGGCGTCGCCGCACCAGCCGAAACCGAAGAACTTCCTGGAGTACACGAACCTCCATTTCGGCGAGGGCATCGCCCGCCACTTCATGGTGCCCTACAACACCAAGCTGTGGGGCGTGTCCCCGGCGGAAGTGACGGCCGAGTGGACCCAGCGCTTCGTGCCCATGCCCGACATCGGCCAGATCGTGGACGGCGCCCTGGGCCTGTCCCGGGAGGCGATGGGCTACAACGCGTCGTTCCTGTACCCGGCCGAGGGCGGCATCGAAACGCTGTCCCGGGCGATGTACGGCCGCCTGGACCCGGCCCGGTTCATCTTCAACACGCGCCCGCGCCGCATCTCCACGAAGGAAAAGTGGATCCAGTTCGGCGACGAGCGGATCGAATACCGGCACCTCGTGTCCTCGCTGGCCCTGCCCGACCTGGTGGCGCTGGACGTGGACGCGCCGCCGGAAGCCCGCCGCGCCGCCCGCCGCCTGCGGTGCTCGGTGCTGCGCTACGTGAACGTGGGCCTGGACGTGGAAACGCCGCTGAACGGCATGCACTGGATCTACCTGCCCGAGGCGAAGTATCCCTTCTATCGCATCGGGTCGGCCTCGAACGCGGTCCGCAGCCTGGCCCCCGCGGGCAAGTCCAGCCTGTACGTGGAAATCGCCAACGACCAGGAGGCGCCGGAAGGCGAGGTCGTCCGGTCCCTGGCGAACTTCCTGAAGGAAATCGGAACGATCCAGCACGACAAGCAGGTCCTGTTCGCGGCCTTCCGGACGCATCCGTGGGGCTACGTCATCTTCGACAAGCACTGCGCCCGTTCCCGCGAAACGCTGCTTTCGCATTACGCCGCGCAGGACGTCCAGTCGATCGGGCGCTACGGCGCCTGGACCTACAATTCGATGGAGGACGCGATCCTGGACGGCCTGCGGGCCGCGGAATCGCTGCGTTGAGGCCGCCGACCCGCGGCGCGACGAGGAGCACCATGGCCCAGGACGCCGCCGGAACCCCGATCTACAACGTCAGCATCGTGATCCCGGTGTACAACGAGGAAGGGCTGCTGGCGACGGCGGTCAACGACCTGATCACCCGCCTGGTCGAAATCCCGCTGGCCGTCGAAGTCATCCTGTCGGAAAACGGCAGCAAGGACCGCACCCGGGAAATCGCCCTGGAACTGGCCAGCCGGATCCACAACGTCCGCGTCCTGCACACCGACGAGCCGAACTACGGGAAGGCCCTGCGGCGGGGCATCGAGGACGCCCGCGGCGCCATCGTGCTGTGCGACGAAATCGACATCTGCGACGTGGACTTCTACAAGGTGGCCCTGGAAATCCTGCTGGCGGAACGGGCCGACATGGTCGTGGGCAGCAAGCGCCACCCGGCCGCCCGCGATGCCCGCCCCTTCCTGCGCCGGTTCGCGACCCAGGTCCTGAACCTGATGCTGCGGGTCATCGTCGGGTTCAAGGGGACGGACACCCACGGCCTGAAGGCGTTCCAGCGGGCGCCCCTGCTGCCGGTGGTCCGCAGTTGCATCGTCGAAAAGGATCTGTTCGCCAGCGAACTGGTGATCCGGGCCGAGCGGGCCGTGCGCGTGGTGGAAGTGCCGGTGCGCATCATGGAAAAGCGCCCGCCGTCCATCAACCTGTTCCGGCGCGTGCCGAACGTGCTGCGGAACCTGTGGCGCCTGTTCCTGGTCATCCGCCTGGGTCGCAAGGCCTGACGGTTGCGAGGCCCCATGCCCGAATCCACGACCACCCACCCCGCCGAACGCCTGCTGTGCGTCAACATCGACCTGGATGACCTGCGCTTCTATCGCGGCATCCATGCCCTGCCTCCCGAGGAGGACCGTCCGACGATCTTCCTGCGCGCGGTGCCGCGGTTCCTGGACCTGTGCGGTCGCCTGGGGATCCCGGCCACGCTGTTCACGATTTCGGACGACCTGCGGTGGCCGGAGGCCGTGGACTCGCTGCGGGCCGCGGTGGCTGCGGGGCACGAGGTCGGCAGCCACAGCGCGACGCATTGCTACGACCTGTCGCGGCGGCCGCTCCCCTTCATCGACGCCGAACTGGCCGGTTCCCGGAAGGCCCTCGAGGACGCGGTCGGGGCGCCGGTCACGGGGTTCCGGGGCCCGGGATACAACCTGACGGATGCGCTCCTGGCGGCCCTGGCGCAGGCGGGCTACACGTACGACACGTCGATCCTGCCGGCCCCGGCCTACTGGGCGGCCCGGGCCGCCGTGATCGGATGGATGCGCCTGACGGGCCGCCACAGTTCGTCGATTCCGGGGCGCGCCCGGGACTTCTTCCGGCGCCGGACGCCCTTCACCTGGGGCGCGGGGACGCAGGGATTGAAGGAGTTCCCGATCACCGCCTGCGGGATGGGCCGGCTGCCCCTGATCGGCACGACGCTGGCGGCGGGCGGCCCGATGGCCCGGCACCTGGTGCGCACGGCGTCCGGCCTGCCGTTCGTGAACGTCGAGTTCCACGCCCTGGATTTCCTGGACGTGGAGGCCGACGGCCTGGACGTCCGGCTGCAGGTCGAGCCGGCCCTGCGCATCCCGCTGGACCGCCGCATCGCCGCGTTCGAAGGCGCCCTGGCCCGATTGGTCGAGGGCCGCCGGCCGTCGCGCCTGGCCGATCTGTGAAGCCTGGGGCGCCTGTCCTGTGGTACAACACCCGTGCGATTCCGCACGGAGGCAACCATGAACGATTGCATCTTCTGCCAGATCGCGGCCGGGACCATCCCGGCGGCCGTCGTGTACACGGACGATGATTTCGTGGCCTTCCTGGACATCCGTCCGGTGTCGGCGGGCCACCTGCTGCTGGTGCCCCGGCTGCACGCCGAGCGCCTGACGGACCTGCCGGATGCCGTCCTGGCGCGCGAACTGCCCCTGGCGGCGCGGCTGGCCCGGGCGATCCTGGCGACGACCGGGGCCACGGACTTCAACCTGTTCAACACCAACGGCGCCGCGTCCGGACAGGAGGTGTTCCACCACCACCTGCACGTGATCCCGCGCATGACGGGCGACGGGTTGAAGGTGACGATCACCCCCGTGGCATACGGGCCCGGGGAGGCGGCGGAGCTGGCCGGGCGGATCGCGGCGCGGGTTTGACGGGGCGGGTACGGGTACGGGTACGGGTACGGGTACGGGTACGGGCGAATGATGAACGCCGAACGAATGATGGATGAGGAAATGATGCTCACGGATTTCGAGATCCTGTCTGCCGTTCGCGACACGCTGCACCCCCTGACGCCCGGCTCCAGCGGCGGCAGCCATACCGAGGTCAAGGCCTTCGACCCGGCCGCGCTGGCCGACGTCCTGGCGGATCTGGCCGGCCGGAACGGCGCCCCGATCGAGCCGGCCCGGAACCTGGGCCGCCGGATCGCCAAGCGCTTCCTGGTGAAGATCGGGAACGTCACGCGGTACGTCATCAAGCTGAAGGGCGGCCGCGAGTCGGTGATCCGCCGTCGCCTGCCCTCCGAGGCCTTCGGTCCCTCGGGCTACAACATGGCGCCCACCCTCGACAAGGTGCTGCTGGACGCCCGGGAGGCCGTCCGCGAAATCCCCTACCTGGCCTGCGGCGACGTCGCCGACCAGTTCGCGCCGGACGTCCTGCAGGGAATCCGGAACAACGTGTCGGGTCGCGAACGCAGCAGCCGGCCGGACGGGACGTTCCTGGTGATCGAAGGCCAGCAGGGCCGCGAGCGCCGCAACGCGTACTCGATCCTCGGCGACGACCCCTATTTCCCGCACGAAACGCCGGACTTCGGGGCCCTGACCCGCTTCCAGTCGTTCATCCGCGAGCACCCGCTGGACGTGTCGATGTCGGAGCGCCTGGGGACCTTCTTCGACGCGTCGATGACCGTCGGGGCCCGGGACGTGCTGCGCTGGATGGAAGGGTCCCGGCACCCGGACCTGGGCTGGAAGGCCGCCGAGGGCGTCCTCAAGTCCTGCTTCGCCACCCACGGCCACGAAAATTTCCTGCCGCCGGAAATCAACTACTACACGCGCTCGGTGGCGCTGGACGCCGCCGAATCCCGGCGGATCGACGCGGTCAACCGCCTGGCGTCGAACGCGTTCGCCCGGTGGATGGTCGAGCGGCTGCCCTTCGTCTGGACCACCGCGGTGGCGGACGCCGAACTGAACGACGCCGCAGCGGGCATCCTGGACCTGCACTTCGACTACCCGCTGTTCGAGGTCGAACCGTATTCCGGCCTGCTGAGCACGACGTCGATGCGGCTGGCCTTGCGGGTGGCCGTCGGCGCCACGCTGCACCTGACCGGGATCGAGGTGCCCGAGCGCCGCAATCCCCTGACGCCCGTCCTGGCCGAGCGCTCGCGCGCCGTGGCGGTGTTCCTGGGCCGCCTGACCGAGGAACAGCGCTCGGAAGCCTGCAACGAAATCAACGGCATGCTGTGGGAAGTGGCCGTGCGGGGCGGCATCCCGGCGCCCGACGGGAGCATCCTGCCCTACCAGCGCCAGGACCGGACCTTCTACTCGTTCCAGGAAAAGGCGCAGCACGCGCTGGAGGGACGGGCTGCTGTCGAGGAGGTGCTGACCCTGGAGGAGATGGTGTCGCCCCAGGGCGAGGACATCCTGCGGCGCCATCCCGATCTGGCGCGCCAGTTGACGGTCTTCTTCACGCTGGCCTACCGCTACTTCCTGGACACCGGCCACGTCCCGGACCTGCGGCCCGACGACGCCGGCATGGACCTCTTCGTCCGGGGCATCTGGGGCTACAAGACCCGCAACGTGCTGGTGGTCACGGGCCGCGCGCCCGACGGCCGTCCGGTCAGCGCCGTGCGCTTCGTGGACAACAAGGATCAGTTCAAGCAGTACCGTCGCTGGGAAGACCGCCAGCGGCCCATGGGCCTGATCAAGTACGGGATGCGGATGGTGTCGCCCGTGGTCCAACCGGCGATGGAGCGCTCCCTGGGCATGTATGTCGCCCGGGTAGCCACCACCAACGGGGTGAAGGGAAACGGGGTTCCGGACGTGCCCGAGGCCCTGGCCCGCGCCACCCGCGAGGTCCTGCGCAGCGGCGTGAAGTCCGTGATGTCCCACAGCGAGGCCTTCCTGAACGACCTGATCGACGACACGGCGGACGGCGTCGAGCGCACCCTGCACCAGTGGCCCTGGCGGCGTTCCTGACCGTTTCGGGGGCGGGCCGCGACCGCCTTCGCGCCCCTGCACCCGCGTCCCGCGTGTCACTTGTTTGGCGTCGCCTGTCCGGTCAGTTACAATGTTCGGGTGACGGAGGTGGCTGCGATGCGCAAGGTGCTCTGCTTCTCGGCGATCGTCGTGATGACGGTCGGCTTCGGCGCGCTCGGGTGCATGGACGGTCTGTCCAGGCTGTCGCCGCCCAAGAGCGCGCAGGTCCCGAACGGCGCCTCGACGCGGGAGTCGATCAGCGGGGGCAACGTCAAGTTCCCCGATGTCCCCCAGATCGATGCCACGGAAGAAACCCAGGAAGACCTGTAGCCGCGGCAGGTTTCGCCCCCGGGGCGTCCCGCAACCTTGAGAGCGCCCATGACACATCTTCCCCCCCCCAAGGTCGCACTGCTGCTTACGTCGGCCCTGGCCCTGCTGGCGTTCGGCACGGCCTGCCGCTCCAAGGTCCCGGATCTGAAGACGCCCAAGGGAACCTACGCCGCGTATCGGGATGCCCGTGAGCGCGGCGATTACCAGGCGATCTACGACCTCCTGGTGACCCAGGTCCGCGAGCAGGTGGGCGTCACGCACCAGAACCTGCGCGAGTCCGCGCGCCTGGTCGAAACGTCCTACCCCGCCGCGATGAAGAAGCAGGCCCTGGCGGACCTGGGTCCGGAGGAGGTCCGCAGGGCCCCCGACCCCGCGTCCTACTACGCCGCGCTGTGCCGCATCAGCGCGGCCGGAATGGAAATGTCGATGTCCATGGCGGAACGCTGGTCCGCCGAGGTCAAGACCGTTCGGGAGGACCCGCCCGGGTCCGGCAAGTACCTGGTCAGCCCCATGTCCGGGGCCGTGGTCGAGTTGTTCCGGGAGGAGGACGGGAAGGTTCACATGGTCCCCGCCCGGAAGGATCTCTCGCTGATCGGCCGCGAATACACCCGTTCGTTCGAGCGCCTCGAGGCGGTGCGGGAGGCCGTGAAGACCTTCCATTCGCCGGCCGAGGCTGCCGCGAACCCGTGAGGTCCCCCTGAACACGTCCCCCTTGCGAAACGTTCCGGCATCGCTGGCCCTGGCCGGCTGCCTGGTGGCGCTGGCGTGCGCGGGCCCGTCGCAGAGCCTCCGCACGCCGCCGCGGGAAACCGTCCCCGACTGGGAAACGCCCCCGATCCCCGAGTCGATGCGGCCCCTGGTCAAGGTGATGCCCCTGCCCGAGCCGACGCGCCCGACCCCGCCGCCCCGGGGGCGGGTCGAGGCCCAGCCCCTCGAGGACGACCCGTCCGTCCGGATCCTGTCGTTCACCACGCCGCGGGGCCAGCCGGTGACCCTGCGCTACAAGCAGAAGTCCCGTTCGGTGGGCCGGACGAACCGGGGCCACCTGGAGGACGGGCGCTGCCTGCCCAACCAGGGCCCGGGCTTCGTACACCCGGGCGACGCGGCCTGCGGGACCGACGAAACGGTGACGCTGGTGCTGTTCGCCATCGGGGAAGTGATGCGCGACTACCCGGATACCGTGCCGATCGTCGTCGGAGCGCTGTCGATGCCCACCGGGGGCAAGCTGCGGCCCCACAAGTCCCACCGCAGCGGGCGGGACATCGACTTCGGCTTCTTCCGGACGGGCAACGAGGCGCTGCACCACTTCGAGGACATCGCGGCGGACCGGATCGACTTCGACAAGTCCTTCCTGCTGATGGCGAACCTGATCGCCACCGGACGGGTCCAGAACATCTTCGTGAACTACGCGCTGCAGTCGCGCCTGCACCAGGCCGCCCGGGACATGGGGTACGACGACGCGCAACTGTCGTGGCTGTTCGAGTACCCGCGGGGCCGGAAGGCCCAGGCCGGCGTGATCCGCCATGCCAAGGGCCACACGCGGCACTTCCACGTACGGTTCGTGTGCCCGACGGGCGATTCCACGTGCGACGAGTTGTGACGGATCGGGGAACGGTCCGGACAAGGGCTACTTCGTGATCTCCCCCAGCCGCTTCTGGACGTTCTTGACCTGCCAGGGGTTCAGCAGCAGCACCTGGCCCTGGAACCCCGGCTCGCCGGGGGCCGTGGCGTAGGAATCCCCGTCCTTCTTGTCGGGGAACACCTTCAGCACGTGGCGGGCGCCGCCTTCCAGGATCGCCGTGATCGTCAGTTCGGGCTTGCCGGACACGGCCTTCCGCGCCGCCGCGTCGGTGGCGACCGACTTGGCCGCGAATCCCGCCAGCGTCCCCACCAGGGCGCTGACCACGTCGGACTTCAGGTCCGTTGCCTGGGCCGGCGCCACCGCCTTCCACATCCGGTCGGGCGCCGTCATCCCGGGCACGCGTTCCAGGACCAGCGTCTGGTCCGGGTGGACGATTTCGACGCGGACCAGCCTGCCGGGATCGAACTCGAAGAAGGTCTTGTTCCGCAGATCGTCCGAGGACTTCCGGATGCGGGCCAGGGCCCAGGCGGGCAGCGTCGCCACGTCGTCGGTCCCGTCGAGGGCCACAAAGCGGGTGCCCGAGCCCCGGTCGGCGCCGACCCTCAGCACGTGCCGGGTGCCGTCCTGGGTCGCCACCGCCAGCGTGACAATGGGTTTCGCCAGACCGGTGTCGATCCCCGCCCGCTGGGACGGGGACACGAAGGCGTCGGCCTTCAGGGATTCGATGTCCGTCAGGTACGTTTCGACCAGGGAGCGCCCCAGGCCCAGGCCCGCGGGCTGCACGGCCTTGAACCGGTTCCCGTCCCGCACGAACGACACCCGCCGGTCGCCGTCCACCAGGTCCACGGCCCGGATGGCGTCCCGCGTCGCGTGGAACAGCCGCCGGTCCCGCAGGTCGCCGGTGTGCTTGCGGACCTGGTCGGCCGCGGACTTCGCGATTTTCGCCCAGCCCGGGACGCCGTCCACCGCCAGGTATGCCGCGTCGTCCTTCGTCGCGCCCAGGCGGATGCCCACGGCCTTCCCGTTTGCCAGCGTCAGTTTCAGGGTGTACGCGTCGTCGCCCAGGACCACGCCCGCCGGCAGGGCGTCCACGTATTCCTGGACATAGATGCCCGCAATCGCCGTCACGAAGGTGCCCACGTCGCCCGCCGCGAGGCCCGCCGGGACCTCGAAGCGCCACTTTCGTTCCAGGGATTTCGCAGGCGCGCCCTCCTTCGAGGGGGCGACGGCCGCCGCATCGGCCACCAGGCGGATGTCCCGGTCGATCGCCTCGACCGCCGCCGCGTCGTGGATGTCGATGGCGACGACGTCGGCCGCGGTGAATGCAAACACCTTGCGATCCCGCAGGGCGCCGACGCCCCCGTCGAAGGGCCGGCGCAGATCCCGGCCCAGGACGCGCCAGACGCGGGCATCGCCGTCCACCCGCACGAAGGTGTCGCCCTCGCCGCCGCCCCCGGGGGCCTTCTGGGACACGCCGATAACCAGCACCCGGGGGGCCCCGCCGCCGGTGAAATAGGAGGCTGTCACCATTTTTTCGGCGTCCAGGCCGTAGGCCTTCAGGTCGTCGGCACGGGGGGTTGCGGGGATGACCGACACCAGGTCGTCGCGCAGCAGGTCCACGATCTGGCGGACCTTGTACTTGTCGGGACGCGCCCCTTCCGGGGGCGTCAGGGTCCAGGACCTGTCGGCCCCGCGGACCAGTTCCGCGGTCCGGCCGCCCGTTTCGATCCGGATCCGGTCGAAGGGCGCCTCTTCGTCGGACTTGTCGGACGTGCCGCCCGGGTTCCACCCCGGCACCTTCAGGGACGCGCCGCCCTGCCCCCGGGGCCAGAACGACACCAGCAGCACCACCGCCGCCAGGACCGCGAACACCGTCAGCAGGATGCGGCTCTTGCGGTTCATGTCAGGACCTCCTCCGGCGGGCGACGGCACGGAGGGCGCCCACCAGGGCGAACAGCAGCGGCAGGCCGACGATCAGCGCGATTTCGATCGCGGTGCGCCCCCCCGCCGACACGGACTGGATCGGGCGCTTCACGTACCCCTTGGAACGGATGTCCACCAGGGCCTCGTTCTGAACGCCCCAGTCCAGGCTGTTGAACAGGAAGTCCAGGTTCGCCTGCAGGATCGGGCTCAACTGGGTCAGGCGCAGTTGCCAGTTCTGGAAGTTCGCGATGTAGTCCTTCAGTTGCAGGAAGAAGTCGGCCTTCCCCGAGGACAACTGCCCCAGGTTGAACCCCTCGAAGACCTTTTCGGCCGACAGGTTTTCCAGGCCCAGGTTCGAGCCCACCACCAGCAGGCGCCCGGTGCCCTTCGCCACGAACGGCCGATCCGCCGTGTTCGCCGGTGCCGGCGCGCCGCGATCCGGTTTCGCCTCGGGCCGCGGCGGGATCGCCTTGCCCGCGAAGTACGAAGGGAACTGGCCCTTGATGGCCACGGCCACGGTCTTCGGCCCGTTCGGGGCCAGCGTCGGCAACTGGCGCACCAGGTAGGGCGGCGACAGTTCGATCGATTCGGTCGTCGCGGTGGCCTCCTTGGAGGTCTTGATCAGTTCGACCACCTGCCGGTTCGGGTCGCTGCGCGCGGCGTCGGTCACCGTCAGCGTGGACACGTAGGGCAGCGTCACGGCGGACAGGCGCTTGACCAGCACGTGGCTGCGGTCCAGGTCCGTGAAGGTCGGCAGCAGCGGGAACGGGTACTCGCGCTGGCTCTGCAGCGTGTAGCCGCCCTGTTTTTCCAGCTTGATGACGGTCAGGTTCTCGTAGTCCTTCTTTTCGACCACGATGTCCGGATTGGGCTGGACGCCGTAGTGGGACAGGAAGCCGCCCAGGTTCGTCGGGTAGGCCTCCCGGTGCAGTTCGTCCACCGACATTTCGGACGGGTCCAGGGCGTTCCCGCCCTTCTTGAAGTTGTAGACCGCCACGTCCCAGGTGTTCAGGAAGAAGATGACCGAGCGTCCCGACAGCAGGAACTGATCGATCGCGTAGAAGTCCCGGTCCGACAGGGGCCGCTGGGGGCCGTACACGACCAGGACCTCGACGTCGTCCGGGATGTCCTCGCCGGGATCGACCCGCTTGACCGTCATGCCCTTGCGGGTGAACAGGCCCCGGCGGATCTGCTCGTTGACCTGGCTGATCTGGTCCTCGATGGCCTTGGCCTGCGTCGCGAACTGCTGGATCAGCGGATTGTTCTGGCCCAGCATCTGGAGGATGTCGGGACGCATCAGCGGCGTCGCGTCCGCGAAGGGACAGAATTCGCGATGCCCGCACAGGAAGCCCACGGCCTTGCGACCGGGGGAGTTCTTCAGCGTTTCGCCGTCGCGGCCCAACATGTCCACCAGTTGGGTCAGGCGGTCGACCACGGTCGGCAGTTCCTTGCCGTCGTCCTGCGGGTCCGCCAGTTGGCGCCCCACCTCGTCCACCATCTGCACGAAGGCCCGGGCCGTGTTGGCCAACTGGTCCAGGTACTCGTTCCTGCCCTTCAGGGGCTGCAGCCGCCCGAACTCGGCCGCCACGCCGTCGCAGGTCTTCTTGAACTCGCCGGCATCCGCCCGCAAGTTCGACATCGGGTCGCCGCCGCCCATCAGCGCCGACAGCCCGCCCGTGCCGTCCTTCTTCTGATACGACGCCAGCTTGTCGCCGCAGGCCCTGGCCGCCTTCGTGACCGCGTCGCCCGCGTCCAGCAGGTCCTTCATCCCGGCGGACTGCTCGTACTTTTCCTTCAGGCGCAGCAGGATCTTGGTGATCTCGAACTCGAAGTACTCGGGCTCCAGGGCCAGCGGGAAGACCTCCATCTGGTTCCGGTACTGGAAGGTCGCGCCCACGGCGTACTTGCGGAACTCCAGGCGCCCGCCTTCGACCGCGGCCTCCTTCCCCGTGAACAGTTCCAGGCGCGCCTTTTCGGCCCTGCCCTCGACGTCCTCGGTGACGCGCGTGACGCGCATGTTGCCGCGACTGTAGGACTGGTACTCGTTCAGCTTGTCCACGAACTCCCGGGCCACGCCGCGGATGTCGCGCTCGCGGCCGAAGCCCTGGTCCAGCGTCGCGGGAAGGTCCGGCGACACGAAGATCTGGACGTCCACCGAATCCAGGTCCATCGCCGCCTGCCGGCTGACGTCC
>CAINDP010000121.1 GCA_903847405.1 uncultured Myxococcales bacterium
GGCCGATCGGCATCGAGCCGGAGGGGGCGGTGGGGAGGGCCGCATCGACGGTCGCCGCGCCTCCGGACAGCAGGTCCACGATGCCCGGACGGGCCCGGAACGAGGCCCGGTAGGCCGGCGGGATCGACTCGGCAATCTCGACGGCCAGGGCGCGGGCTTCCTCGGTCAGGACCACGGCGGTTTCGCCATCGCCCAGGCGGGAGGAAACCTCGGCCAGGTCCGCGAGGACCAGTGCCAGGGGCTCGCGCTGGCCGCACTGGGTCAGCACGCGCCGGGCGGCGTCCAGGGACTGGGCGGCGCGCGCCGGAGCGTCCTGGTCCAGGTCGATGCGGCCCAGGACCCTCAGGGCACGGCCCGCAGCCTCGTCCTCCCGGGGCGGATCCCGATCCAGGATGCAACGGGCATGGGCGGCGGCGCCGGGGTGATCGTGTGCCGCCAGGCAAGCCTCGGCGGCCCGCGCCGTGGCAAAGACGGCCAGGTCCCGCAGGCCCGCCTGTTCCAGCGTGGCGACGGCCAGTTCCAGGTCGCGGGCGGCGAGGACGTCACCCCGCAGCAGTCGGCATTCGGCCAGTTTGAACACGCTGCGCGCCGCCACCACCCTGGAGGTCCCGGCCCGGCCCCGCGCGTCTGCCACCAGGGCGATCGCCCGGTCCCATTCGCCGAACGTCAGCAGCAGGTCGGCCACGGTCAGGAATGCCGCGGCCAGATCGGCGGGACGTTCCTGTCGCGACAGGCGGTCCGCGGCCTCGACGGCCAGTTCCAGGGCAGGGGCATAGCGGCCGGAATGCTCCAGCGTGATGGCCAGGTTGCGGCGTGCCAGGGCGCCGCCGTGCGATTCGCCCAGGTCGTCGGCCTCGACGATCGCTTCCTGCAGCAGGGCCGTCGCGGCCGGGTACCGGCCTTCCCGCAGCGCCACCAACCCGAGGTTGTGCCGGGCCCGGGCCGTTTCACGGGCGGGGGCGTCGGCGAGTGCCAGGACGGCCTGGAAGGCCTGCCGGGCGCCCGGGGTGTCGCCGGTGCGGAAGCGCGCGGCGCCGATCGTGTTGTGCAGCGTGCCGGCCAGGTCCGAAGGAGCCTTCCGTGCGGCCGGCAGCGCGGCTTCCACCGCGGCCGTGTCGCCCCGGGCCAGGGCCAGTTCCGCGCCCAGCAGATCGCGCAGGAAGGTGCTGCGTCGATCGCGGCCCGGGCGCTGCAGGCGATGCAGGAAGGGCGCTGCCAGGTCCGGTTGGCCCAGGGCGACCGCCAGTCGTCCCGCGTCCACCAGCATCGCGTCGTCCAGGGTGTCGGCCGCCGCTGCCAGGAGGTCCAGGGCCTCCCGATTCCTGCCGGCGGCGATCCGGACCCGGGCGGCGGTTGCGATGGTCAGTCGGGCGCCCGGCGTCGCCGCCAGGGCCAGGGCCTCCAGCAGTGCCCCGTCGGCCATCAGGCGTTCGACGGTTTCGTCGTCGGCGGCCGCGTCCGCCTGCCGGTTGTCGTGCCGTCGGGCGGGCCGGGCGGCCCTGCGGGCGGTTCCGCTGAACAGCAGGTCGTGCGTCGCGTCCGCTGCGGCGCGCAGATCGTCGGCATCCAGGGGCCGCACCGCCAGCGACTCGGCGCCCTCGGGAATGCCCTCGGCGCCCGGAAGCCCGTCGCCGGCCTCGACCACGGCCACCACGGCAAACTGCTCGGTGCGGGGACGGCCGGACGGCACGGAACGCCAGGGGGAGGCCCCGGGGCACAGGAACGACAGGAAGGCGGCGAGGGTCGGGCTGGCGCGAAAATCCCCCTCGACGATCAGGAGGCCCGGACCGGTGGAAACGCCATCGGTGGCGAGGTCGGCCGCGAGGGCGGCACGCAGGCGTTCGAACCAGCGGTCCCGGGCGCCCAGCAGATCGGGCAGCGCCACGTCCATCGGGATGGCGTCGCCCTCCAGGCCCAGCAGCGCAGCCAGGTGGCGGATCGACGGGTTGTCCCCGGTTTCGACGGACAGCAGGCGCACGGGGCGGCCGGCGCGTTCACGGCAGTGGCGGTGGAAGGCGCGGGCGAAGCCGTCGGGATCCTGGCCGGAGGGGACCCGGAGGACCAGGCCGTGGCGGCCGGCGGACACGGCAATGGCGCAGGTGCGGAGAACCCGTCGGAATTCCGTTACCCGGCCAGCGTGGATGCGGTCCAGCATGAAAAATCGCCCTTCGCGGTAGCGTAAGGGTTCCGATGGCACGAGTCAAACCGCATCGGGCAGGGCCAGGGCCACCGCGACCACGTCCACGCGGGTCGCGCCCGCCGCCCTCAGCACTGCCGCCACCTCGGACGCGGTCGCGCCGGTGGTCACCACGTCGTCGACCAGCAGGACGGCCCTGCCGCGGATCGCATCGGGACGACGCACCGCGAAGGCGCCTGCGACGCGGTCCGCCCGAGCCCGCGGTCCGGCGTGCCCGTCGGACCCGGGCGCCCGCACCCGGACCAGGGCCCGGGGATCCACGGGGGTGTCGGTGCGCCGACCCAGCACGACGGCCAGCAGCGCCGGGGGCGAGTAGCGTCGCTTCACGGCCCGGGCCGGCCAGGCCGGAACCGGGATCACGACGTCGATCCCGTCCAGCAGGCCCTCCCGGGCCGCGACGGCCGCCAGCAGCGTCCCCAGCGGGCCGGCCAGGGCGAAGGCCTTGCCGTGCTTGAAGCGCAGGACCAGGTCGCGGGCCGTGCCGCCATAGGCCAATACACCTCGCAACCGGCGAAAGGGCGGGGGACGGAGGGTGCAGCGCGGGCACGTGGCCCCGTCGTCGTCGGCATCGGCATCGGTCGGCTGTCCGCAGCACGGGCAGGCGGGCGAAGGCACCAGGTTCACGCCTTCACGGCAGGGAACGCACAGTCCGATGGGGTCGTCGGGGCGCGTTGAAAGGGGTGTTCTGCAGCAGGCGCAGGACCGGGGCAGAAGGGCGTCGACCAGCGTGGACAGGGCGGCGATCACCCACCGGGTGGCCGCCGCGACCCGGCCTACCAGTCCTCGCCGTTCTCGACGCGGGAGAATTCCTGGACCCAGGTCGGCTCGACGACCTCGACGACCTCGGCATCGGCCCAGAGCTTGTCCAGATCGTAGTGATCGCGGGCCGTCTTTTCGAAGACGTGGACCACGACGCTGCCGTAGTCGATCAGCACCCAGGTCGAGGACTTCTTGCCCTCGATGCCGGATGCCTGCGCCCCCTTCGACTTCAGCGTGACCTCGATCGCCTCGGCGATGGCGGTCACCTGCCGGTCGGACCGGCCCGTCAGGATGACGAACAGGTCGGTGTAGTCGACCAGCTTGCGGACATCGTAGATGCGCGTGTGGTACCCGTTCTTGGACCACGCCGCCTCGACGATTGCCATCGCCAGTGCCTTGGGGTCGCTCAGCGATTCCGGAAGGACAGGAGCCTTCCGGGTCCGGAGGGCGGGAAAGGTGCTCGGCTTGGCGTCCATGGACCTCCTGAGGCGGAACCGGGGCTGGGGGGGCCGCGCAGCCTTCTGCGCCGCCGCCTTGGGGGCATTCTAGGGCCCGGGGGTGCACGCGTCAATGCCTCGACGGGACAAGGGTCAATCGACGCGGGGAGGAAAGTGTTTCAGGACGGGGCCCTGGATGGCCGTCAGCCGCCGGTCGATGCGTCGGCAACCGACGTGTCCGACCCGGGAACGTCCGGGGCGCCCAGCCCGTCGTCCGCCGGGAAGACGGCGTCGGGCGAGGAGGCCACCTGGCTGCAGAAGGGGGCGTAGGTCTTGGTCCCGTCGGGGCTCTTGACGCCTTCGACGCACGTGAATTCCGGACGGCAGAACGCGAAGGGGCCGCAACGCTGCATGCAGTAGGACACCTGGTCGGCGTACTCCACGCACTGGGCGTCGCTGGGGCAGCCCAGGCGCATGCAGTTGGCGCTGGTGCAGTACCCGCCGGGCTGCGAGGTGTCGCAGATGCGGTCGGTTCCGCAATCCGAGTTCACGCTGCAGGAGTCGCCGATTCCGGCGGAGCACGCGACGGTGCTGACCGCCACGGCAAGGATCACAAGGCGCACGATCACGAGGGATCCTCCACGGCCTCCAGGGCCTCCCGCGCACGTTGCAGGCGGGCCTGCAGGCGCTCGACCTCGGCACGGCCGGCGGCTGCGGCCTGCCGGAGGGGCTCCAGGTCCGCCAGTGCCTCGCGGGCCGCCTCCAGTTCGCCGGTCAAGTCCGTCACGTCCTTTTCCAGTTCCCCGACCCGCGCGCCGACCGCGGTGAACGCTTCCAGGCGTCGCTGCATCGTCGTGATTTCGGCTTCCAGGGCCGCGATCCGTTCGTCGCGTTCCGCCAGGGCCTGGGCGGCTTCGTCGCCGGCCGCCAGGCGTTCCGCCAGTTCGTCCCGCTCGGCCTCGACCCGCCCGAGGGCTTCGTCGGCGTTCGCGCGCTCGGCCTCGGCCTTGGACAGGGCGTCCTTGTACCCGCCTTCCAGGCGCTCGAACAGTTCGGTGGTCTGCGCCAGTTCGGCCCGGTAGCCCGATTCGCGGCCCGCCAGTTCGGCGGCCCGGGATTCCATTTCCTGGATGCGGCCTGCCACGGCGGCGTTGTTCGCCGTCAGCGCCGCGACGGTCGCCGTCAATTTGGCGACGTGCGCCTCCAGTTCCTCGCGCTCGCCCTGGAACTCGGCCGTCGCTTCCGCGCGGCCTTCCCGGCGGCCCTGTTCCAGGCCCTTGATGCGACGGTCCTGGCGACCGGCCTCCATGCCCGCGTCGTAGGCTTCCTTGCGGGTGGATTCCAGCAGCTTTTCCAGGTCCTCGGCTTCCGGCTCGGGGGTCGAGGTCCCTTCGCCCTCCCGTCGGGGCGCCATCCGCTCCAGTCCCGAGTCCAGCATCTCCCGGTGGGAGCGCATCTGGGATTCCAGGTCCACGACCTTGCCGCCCAGGTTCGACTTTTCGCTCATCAGGCGTTCGACGACCGTCTTGAGCGTGCGGACCTCTTCCTCGACGTAGTTGACCACGGCGCTTTCGAGGGTGCCGTTGGATACCAGCGTGCGCTCGGGGATGTCGGCGATGGCTTCCTCGAAGTCCCGTCCGTTCGGCCCGAAGTCCTCGGGCAGCAGTTCCGTCAGGGTCGCCAGGACGGCCGCTTCCGTGAGGGGCTTCGTCAGGTAGGCGTCGGCCCGGGTCGGCAGCATGCGGTGCTTCCGGATCACCTCGGGGCTGGCCTTCGCGGTCATCAGCACCAGCGGCACGCGGCGCAGCACCGGGTCCTTCTTGAAGCGCAGGCACAGGTTGAAGCCGTTCTTCACGTCGGCCGACAGGAGGATCACGCGGGGCTGCGCGCCCACCAGTTGCGCGGGTTCGACGTCGGGGCGGTCGTGCAGGGACGGGGCATAGCCGTGGGACAGCAGCAGCCCCTCCAGCAGGGCCCGGTCTGCCGCGATGTCCTCGATCACCACCGCGTGCCC